>JAVKHN010000018.1:0-37698 GCA_031459935.1 Candidatus Sysuimicrobium calidum
TTTCACCATACGGAGGCGATCCAACAGGTCGGTGGCGGAGACCCAGCTCGTGCGGGGGAACTCGCGCCGGAGCACCTTCCCCAGGGCCTCAGGCACGAGTTCCCACAGGGCTACCCCGATCCGCCCCGGAAGGCCCCCTTCGCGGATCCGGCTCACGAGTTCCCCACACGAGGGGAACATAAGCGGGCGGACGTCCCGAATCCAGCCCGTCGCTTCCACCGCGAAACGGGCTTCCTCCCGGGAGACAAAGGCCGTGGGCTCCCCGACCGCAGGCAGGTAGACCGCGGAGAAGCTCCCCCGGATCCCCGTACCGGTGAGGTAGCGCACGTTCTCCCGCCGCCAAGCCGGGCCCCACAGGAGCAACCCCTCCAGCCCTGCCTCCCCCATGGCCGCCCGAAGCCGCTGAATCCGCCAGTCCCGTTCCTCCCGCGGAGGGGGGGGTTGTGTGAACACCTGGATGATCTCCCTCTGAACTGGTTTGTCTATACATATCCTACGTCGCCCTCTCCCCGCATTCCTCCTTGCGAGGCCCTCACCGAAAGAGGGTGACCTGGAAGTAATAGCGGTCGGCCCGGTAGTAGGTGCGGGTGATTTCGAACAGCTGGCCGGTCACGAGGTAGGCGCGCCTGCGGGCGAGGAGGAGCGGGCTGCCCACGGGGACCTCCAGCACCCGGGCGTGGAAGCGCGTGGCGGGCACGGCCTCCACCCGTTGCTCCGCCCGGTGGATGCGCAGCCGCAGCCGGTCCTCCAGCACCCGGTACACGGATCCGCGCTCAAGATCCCGGGGGCGTAGTCCCCGGACCATCGGGGCGGGCATATAGATTACCTGCAGGGCGAGGGGAGCCTCGTCCAGGTACCGCACCCGGCTCATGCGGAGCAAGGGGGTCCCGGGGGGGAGATGGAAGAGCTCCGCCACGGGTCCTGCCGCGGGGAGGGTACACCAGCTGAGTACCCTGGATCGGAGCCGGTCGCCCTGCCCTCGTGCTTCCAGCTCCTCCGAGAGGGTGGTGAGACGGCTGAGCTGGCGTTCGAAGGGAGGCTGGGTCACGAAGGTCCCAACGCCCTGCCGGCGGTACAACCACCCCTCGCGCACCAGCTCCATCACGGCCTGACGGGCGGTCATGCGGCTCACGCCGAACCGCTCCGCGAGTTCCTCCTCCGGAGGGATCCGGTCTCCCGTGCGCAGCTGGCCCGACTGGATCTGCTGGAGGAGGTGCTCCTTGATCCGCTGGTACCGGAAGGGTACCGGCTGGGCGCGGTTCACTTTGGGGGCCGGTCTCCGATCCATCGGCTCAGGGGGCACGCCCGCTCAGCTGCACGTCCAGCTCCGTGCGGCAGAGAGTGTGGAGGAAGCAGGTCTGTTCGCCCATGGCCACGAGTTCCCGAGCGAAGTCGTCCTCCAGGAATCGCCCCTTGTGGCACAAGGAGAACCGGCTCACAGGACGTGCCGCATCAACCCGTAACTCGGAGCGGTTCGAACCGCCTCCCGGAGCTGCACCTCGGGCAGATCCGCCTCCACGGACAGCTCAGGCGCCAGCGCACCCGCCCGGAGGATCCCCTGAGTTGCAGATCCCTTCATTGTGTAGCGGGTGTCCAGCACAAGACGCACCCCATCCGGTCGAATCTCCGCGGGCCGGGCTTGACGCAGCGCCTCCGCAAAACCGGAACCGGCACACTCAGCCGGTCGAAGTCCACCAGCCGGAAAGAAGAGCGGGAGGCCGGAGGCCTCCAACGGAGTAGCCCCTATGACACACCCCTCTCCTTACCGTCGTGCGTCCGCCGGCTCTCGCTGTACAGACGGCACGCCGTAGGTGTAGAAGGTCTCCGGCAACCGTCCTCCGAACCAGATGCTGCTCTTCTCCAGATCGCTCTCGTTGGAGACGTCCCACACCACCGTCTTCCACTCCGGGTCGAAGATCAGGTATCCGGTGTCCCCGAACAGCTCGATGCGGGTTCCTCCAGGCTCGAACACGTACAAGAAGTAGGCCTGGGTGGTCCCGTGTTTGCCGGGCCCCGCCTCGATCCTGACTCCATAGTCGCTGAAGATGTCCGCGATGTCCAGAAGGTGCTGGGGATAGCCGTACCAGTAGGCGAGGTGGTGGAACCGACCCTGCTGGCCCGTGGCATCCCGCATCACCGCGACCTCGTGTACGAGCGGGCTCACGCTCAGCCACGCGCCGACCTCCACCCCGCCTTCCCCGATCTTCTGCTCCCGCAAACGGAACCCCAGCACCTCCTGGAAGAACCGTCGCACGGGAGGAACGGAGCCTGCCAGGAGGTTCACGTGGTCGATCCGGCGCACGGGAACGCCTCGCAGGGGCCGCCTCTGAGGCCGGTTGCGCAGGGCGGTACGCTTCTCCGGCGGCGCCTGAAAGTACTCCACCTCCCACAGGATCTCCATGGGGTGGCCCTCCGGCGTGGTGAACCGATACGCGGGTCCGTGTCCCAGATCCCCATCCGACCAGCCGCGCCCATAGCCGCCCCGCTCCAGCCGCTCCACGGCCGCCTGCAACGCCTCAGGGTTCGAGGCTCGCCACGCGATGTGCCCCACGCCCGCGGTGGGGGCCTCCGTGATCACCAGGGTATGGTGATAGGCGTCCTCGTATGCCCTCAGGTACACAGAGGAGCCGTGACGGGTGGTCTCCTCCATCCCCAACAGGTCGTGGAAGAACCAGTAGGTCCCCTCCGGATTGGGCGTGAGCAGCTCCACATGCAGCAGCTGCGCCACCAGGGATGGAACCATCTTCCTCACCTCCTTGCAGCTTGTTCCGTTTCCTGTGCCTCCGCCTGCGCGATCTCCATGAGGATCTGGGATCCGTAGTTGGCCGCCGACAGACCCCGGAAGAGGAAGGCAAGGCCCACCACCGCCACAAGCTCCTCCCACGTGGCACCTGCCCGGCGCGCGGCGATGGCGTGGAGCTTCGCGGCGTCCTGCAGGTTCATGAGCAACATCCCGAACAGCATCAGCTGGGCTGTCTTTACGTCGAAGCACCTCGGGTACATGAAGTGACGCCGCAGCGCCTCCTGCAGCCGAAGTCCCTCTGGGTCCACGCGGGAGAGGAGGTCCGTACGGGCCTGGATGCGGGGCGGAACGAAGCCCATCAGGTCCACGTACACGGAGCGTAGCCGCTCCACCTCCTCATCGTCCATCTGTCGAGCGGGAAGTCCCTCGTGCATGGAACTACCTCCTTTCCTCGAAAGTTCACCCTCCCGGCGCGGACTTCGAACGCCCCACACCTCCCTCGGGCTCCCTCTCCGCTTCTGGGGGGAGGCCCGCGGGGAGGGTGCGGCCGAGCCGCAGGAAGAGCTGTGCGGCGAGCGGTACGACCCCTTCCCGGAAGATCAGGAAGAGGACCATGAGGAGGATCCCGTAGGTCAGCACTGTCAACTGCCCGAAGGGTCGGACGAGCTCGTCCACCACGGTGAACACCCCTGCTCCCACCACCGGGCCCAGCACCGTCCGCATGCCGCCCAGCAGGAGGACGATGAGCACCGGGATGTCCACGTGTCCCAGGGCGAAGACGGAGGGACTGATGAATCCGTTGACGTCCGCGTACAGGGCTCCGGTGAGCCCGATGAGGGCAGAGGCCAGGGTTGCCGTCCCCACCTTGTACCTCGTCACGTCAATCCCGGAGAGCTCCGCGTTCAGCTCGTCGTCCTCGAGGGCCCGGAAGGCGAGCCCGTGGCGGGACCGGAGCAAGAGCTGGTAGATGGAGAGGGCCCCCACCAGGACCCCGAGGAGGACGTAGTACGCACGCTGTGGCGCCTCCCCCAGCCCGAACCCCAGCCCCCGTGTGGAGATCCCCGTCTCCCCGTTCGTGTACTCCCGCAGACCCAGCAGGAGGTTTTGGAAGATGAGGGAGACCGCCACGGTGATGATGCCCACGAAGAGCACCCCCAGACCCCGGCGCACCCCCACATAGCTCAGGAATCCGCCCAGCAGCGCCGTCCCCAGGGTAGCGAGGACGGTGGCCAGCAAGGGCGAGAGCCTCATGTCCCGGACGAGGATCACGGAGGCATACGCCCCCAGACCCGCCAGGGCCCCCACACAGAGGAAGAGCTGTCGGGTGTGTCCGAACAGGAGGTTGAAGGCCACCGCGTAGATGGCCAGGATCAGCATGAGGCTCACGATGCGCAGCCCGTAAGGGCTTCCCCCGAGCAGGAAGGGCACCGCCGCCAGGGCTCCCCCTGCGGCCAGGGCTGGAGCGGCGTGGATGGCCAGCCGGCGCCCGTTCATGGCCAGTACGCGAGCAGCCCCTCGGGGCGGACCAACAAGGTGGAAGCCGCCACTGCCAGGAGCACGATCCACGTGGCGTAGGTCCCCACCGCGTAGCTCAACGCCGCGTTTACCATCCCCAGCATGAGGCTCGCGAGGAAGGTCCCCGTGAGGCTGCGAACCCCACCCACCACGGCCACGATCAGGGCCAGGATGGTGAACTCGGTCCCCATCTCCGGGCCCAGGTACGAGAAGAAGCCCTGGGCGATGGCCGCTACCCCCGCCAGAAGCCCGCTGAGGACGATCGTGAGGGTCCGGACCTGGTGCACGTCCACCCCGCACAGCCAGGCTCCGACCTCGTTCTGGATGATGCACCGGATGGCCTTACCCAAAAAGGTGCCTTTCAGGAAGGCCAGGAGAACCAGAAACGCGGCCACGGCAAGGCCTGCCACGGCCAGACTCCCCGTGCGCACCACAATCCCCCCGATCCGGACGTAGGGGGAGCCCAATTGCAGGGTCAGGGCCAGGTTCGGATACCGCCAGGTGAACAGCCCGTCCAGGGCGAAGGAGAGCCCCAGGGTCAGGATGATCCCCAAGAGCAAGCGCTCCTCCCCCCGGCGGGCGTAGGCCTGACGCAGAAGGGTCTGGTCCAGCAGGAGGGCCATGAATCCCGCAAAGAGGATCCCCACCGTGCAGGCCAGGACAGCAGGCCACCGGTTCTGAAGCAGGAGGGCGGCCACCAACCCCCCGGATACCGCCACCTGTCCATGCGCCAGGTTCAACACACCCCCAAGTCCGTACACGAAGACCACACCCACGCTCAACAGGGCCAGCTGCAACCCCTGCACGAGTCCGTCGAGCAGGATCCCCGTCATCCGCCTGCCACTCCGCCTACGGATTCCATGCCGCGCGGCTCCCCTAAGTACGCCTGTCGCAGCTCCGACTTCCCCCACAGGTCGGAGGCAGCTCCCCGGAACACCACCCGCCCGTCCCGGAGGACGTAGACGCGCCTGCACAACCCCAGGGCCGCCCGCACCTGTTGCTCCGCGAGCAGGATGGTCACGCCCTCCCGCTGCAGCACCTCCAGCTGGCGGTAGAGCTCCGCCACGAGCCGGGGCGCAAGCCCCGTGGAGGGCTCGTCCAGCAGGATCAGTTTGGGTTGGCTCATGAGGGCCCGGGCGATGGCCAGCATCTGCTGTTCCCCGCCACTCAGGGTCCCCGCCCGCTGCCCGCGCCGCTCTGCCAGCCGGGGGAACAGATCGAAGACCAGCCGCAGCCTGCTCCGGAGTCCCTCGGGGGAACTGTACGCTCCCAGCTCCAGGTTCTCGAGAACCGTGAGCTGGGGGAACAGCTCCCGTTCCGCGGGCACGTACACAAGACCCCGTCGGGAGATCTCATGAGGCGGGAGTCCGTGGATGGGAGACCCGTCGAAGATCACGACCCCCCGCTGGGGACGAATCAGGCCCGCGATGGCCCGAAAGAGCGTGGACTTTCCCGCCCCGTTGGGCCCCAGCACCGCCGTGGCCTCCCGCCCAGGCACCTCCAGGTCCACCTCCCGGACCACCGCGGTGCCCTCATACCCCGCCCACAGGTTCCGGACCTCCAGCATGGACTATCCACCCACCCCCTCGAGCTCGTGCAGGGGGACTCCTAGATAGGCCTCCACCACCACGGGATCCCGGGCCACCTGTGCGGGCGGGCCGTCCGCGATGACGGTGCCGTGGTCCAGAACGATGACACGCTCCACCGTTCCCAGAACCGCCTCCATCACGTGCTCTACCCAGAGGATGGTGATCCCCAGTTCCTGCCGGATACGCCGGAGCAGCGCGGTGCACTGCTCGATCTCCACGGGGCTGAGCCCGCTCATCAGCTCGTCCACCAACAGCAGCCGGGGCCCTGCGGCGAGGGCCCGCGCTAGGTCCACCAGGCGACGTTCCTGGGTGTTCAGGCGTCCCAGCAGCTCCTCCCGCTTCCGCTCCAACCCCACCAGGTGCAAGGCCTCCTCTGCCCTCCTCCGGGCCTCCTGCCAGTGGACGCCTCGCCGCCCCCCGAAAAGACCTCCCACCAAGACGTTCTCCTCCACCGTGAGGCGGGGAAACAGCCGGGGGATCTGGAGTACCCGCCCCACGCCCCGGCGGGCCACCGCGTGCGCGGGCAGCCCGGAGATGCGTTCGCCTTCTAGCTCCACCACGCCCCCATCCGGTGGCAGCAGGCCGTTGATCACGCTGAGGAGGGTAGTCTTCCCGGCCCCGTTGGGGCCGATCAATCCCACGAAACCTCCCGCCTCCACCTCGAAGGTCACGTCCCGGAGGGCCACCATCCCTCCGAAACGTTTTGTGATCCCCCGACACCGGAGGAGGGGCGAGTTACTCTTCAGGGACATAGGGCTCCAGGCGCGGCACCCGGAACTCGAACCGCTGCTTCCAGCCGCAGCCCGGGCAGATCCCGCCCGGCGGATCCCCGCGCTCGATGGTGAACATGATGGGACGGGCCTCCCGCATCTCCCCCCACTCCGTGAAGGACAGCGGCCACCCGTATCCAGGCTGCACGAACCGCCCCTTCCGGATCACCTCCGCGATGCGGCGAGGATCCGTGGAGTTCGTCTTCCGCGCGGCATCCGCCACCATCTTCACGATGGTGTACCCCGAGAGGGCATTGTCGTCGAAGTAACGCCGGTAGGTGGCGTAGAACCGCTCTGCTAGCCGACGGAAGGTGGGGTGGGTGAAGTCCGCGCAGGTGTAGTCCACGTAGCGCCCGTAGAGGGCCTCCCCGGCCCGCTGCACGATCCACTCCGGCGGGTTATGGGCCCCGAACATCTGCTGGCGCATGCCTAGCTCCACGGCCTGGCGCACGATCACAGGAATGCCGGGCGGGTGCCCCCCGATGTCCAAGAACTGAGGGTTGAAGCCCTGCAGCCGCCGCAGGTAGGGAGTGAAGTCCGAGGTGACCACGGGCGCGACCTCGATCTGGATCTGCATGCCCGGGATGGAACGCACGTAGCGTTCCAGCCACTGCATGTAGGACCTCCCCCAGCCGTAGTCCGCGATGATGGCGCCTACCCGGGTATACTTGTTGAACTGCATGAGGGCCGCGGATGACTGCACGTACATGGGAGAGGCCACGAGGCACGTCCGGAAAGTGTACCGGCTGCTCTTCCGGAGGATGGTGTGCGCGCCTGCCCGGGTGAGGAAGATCGGGACCCGCAGAGTCTCTGCCTCCCGCGCGAGAGCTGCTCCGATGTCGCTGCTGATCATCCCGCCGGCCGCCGCGATTCCCTCCCGCTCCACCAGGAACCGGAAGGCGCTGATGGCCTCCGCCGGGCTGTTGCGGTCGTCCCGCTCCACGAACTCCACGGGGCGCCCCAGCACGCCCCCCGCCGCGTTCAGCTCCTCCACCGCCATGCGCATCCCATCCCGGACGTTCACGCCCCAGAAGGCAAACGGGCCGCTCAGGGGGGTCAGGGCCGCGACCTTCAAGGGCCGGACCTGGGCCCCGCTGGGAATGGCCAGCAACGCGGCCAATCCGAGGATCACCATCACCCCAACGATCCCCACGTTCCGCATTCTCCTTCACCTCCCGCGGAATCCGCATGCAGAATGTACTCTAGCACGAACGGAAAGACCCAACAACGCGTCCGATCTTCGGGACTAGACCCTTCCCACAAGATCCGCCGGGTGGCGCCCGGGGGCCGTGCGACCGGGGGCAAAGCGGCGCAGACTCCGGCCGATCTCCACTAGCCCCCCGGGGAGCAACAGGACCACCAGGATGAAGAGAATCCCGAACACGAGCACGTGGACCTCTGCGAACCCCAAGGCCAGGACCTCCCGAACGGTCACGAAGAACGCCGCCCCCAGCACAGGTCCCCACACGGTTCCGATTCCCCCCAGGAACACCATCAGCACGCTATCGAAGGTCCACACGGGGTTGAAGGCGAATTGCGGGTAGAAGCTGGGGTGGTAATAGCCGAACACACCGCCCGCAGCCCCAGCGAATCCCGCGCTCAACAGGAAGGCGAGGAGCTTGTGCCGGAAGGCGTTCACTCCCACGCTCTCCGCCACGAGTTCGTCCTCCCGCACCGCCGCAAGCCCAAGTCCGAACCTGGCATGGGAAAGCCACCAGGCGGCCAGGGTGGTCGCGGCCGCCACAAGGAGGATGAGGTAGTACCGGGGGAGGAGGTGGTATGTGGCGATGGCCCGGGAGGGGAGCGCGGAGACCTCCGGCAGGGTGGTGGCGACCACGATGCGCAGGATCTCCGCCATCGCGAGGGTCCCGATGGCGAAGTACGGCCCCCGGAGGCGCAGAGAGGGGGCCCCCACCAGGAAGCCGGCCAGCACGCTGCCCGCGCATCCCGCGGCCAGGGCCACACCGACTGGAACCCCGCCCAACCAGAGGGTGCGGGTCAGGAGGGCCCCGATTCCGAAGAAGGCCGCCAGCCCCAGGTTCACCTGTCCGCCGAAGCCCCCCAGGAGGTTCCAGGACTGGGCCAGAGTTACGGAGAGGAGCACGAGGAACGCCCAGTTCACCACCGCGGGCTCTCGGAGCACAAGCGGCAGGACCAGGAGCGCGACCCCGCCCACCACCGCTCCCGCCCGCCTCATGGGCTCCTCCCGAACAGGCCCTGCGGCCGGAGAAGGAGGATCACGAGGAAGAGCACCAACCCCACCACTTCCCGAAACACCCCGCCGAAGGCGAAGGCCGCCACGGATTCCGCCATCCCCAGCAGGATGCCCGCCACGAAGGTCCCGAACATGCTTCCCAGGCCCGCCAGCACCACCACGATGAGGGCCTTGAGGGTCCAGCCCAGACCGATGGCCGGGCTGATGGCATCGGACACCGTGACGAGGGCACCCGCCACGCCCGCGAGGGCGCTCCCCAGCGCGAACGCGGTACGGTAGACCCGGCGTACGGGCACTCCCATGAGACTCGCCGCCTCCCAGTCCTCCGCGGTGGCCCGGATGGCCCGCCCCAGGTCCGTCCGGTGGAGGAAGAGGTGCAGTCCGCCCAATGCCGCAAACGCCACCCCTAGGCTCCACAGCCGCGTCAAGGGGACCACCACGGGCCCGAGGGGGACCACGCGCCCCGCATAGGCGGTGGTCACCGCCCGTTCATCCGCGGTCCACGCGAAGATGGCGAGGGCGTGGAGCGCGAGGGCAAGGCCGAACCCGAGGAGGATGGACAGCTGGATTTTCGCCTCCTCCTGGAGCCGGATCAGCCGGCCGAACAGCGCCTGGTAGAGCACCACCCCCACACCGAACAGGAGCGGCCCCGTGACCACGACGGAGGCGAAGGGATCCACCCCCCACAGGGAGAAGGCCCAGAAGGTGGCGTATCCCCCTAACATCAGGAGCTCCCCGTGGGAGACGTTCAACATGCGCAGCACACCGAACACCAGGGCAAGTCCCACCGCCGCGAGCCCATAGAGGCCCCCCACCAAGGCTCCGAAGACGAGGTTCTGCAGCCAGATCTCCACTAGGACCCCACGTAGGAACGCTGGACCTCTTCCGTCTCCAACAGCGCCCGGGCGTCCCCTTCCAGCACCACCCGCCCCTGCGCCATCACATACCCCCGCGAGGCGTGCTCCAGCACGGGGAACACGTTCTGCTCCACGATCACCACCGTGACGCCTTCCCGAACGATGCGATGAAGGGCTTCGTACACCTGTTGCACCACCCGGGGTGCCAGGCCCAGGGAGGGCTCATCCAGGAGCAGCAGCCGCGGCCGGCTCATGAGGGCCCGGGCGATGGCCAGCATCTGCTGCTGGCCACCGGAGAGGGTTCCCGCGAGCTGATGTCTGCGCTCCGCGAGGATGGGGAAAAGGTCGAAGACCGCCTGCAGGGTCAGCGCCCGGTGGGGACGGGCCCGGGCCGTGTATCCCCCCATCCACAGGTTCTCCAGAACCGTCATGTGGCCAAAGAGCCGGCGACCCTCCGGAACCATGGCGATGCCCTGCTCCACCACCACATCCGGGGGCTTGCCGTCCACGCGCTCCCCCTCAAACCACACTTCGCCCCGGAGGGGCCGCAACAGGCCCGTGATGACCCGGAGGGTGGTGCTCTTGCCCGCCCCGTTGGGGCCCACCACCGCCACCACCTCCCCGGGGTTCACCCGCCAGTTCACCCCCCACAACACCTGTGCATCTCCGTAAGCGGCCTCCAGGTTCCGGACCTCCAGCAGGGGGGGCACGGGATCACCCCCGACCCAGGTAGATGTCCACCACCCGGGGATGGCCGAGGACCTCCTCGCAGGAACCCTCCGCGATCTTCTCCCCGGAGTTCAGGAAGGCCACGCGGTCACAGAGAGCCCGCACCACGGGCACATTGTGCTCCACCAGCACAAGGGTGAGCCCCTCCGTCCGGAGCCGCTGGAAAAGGGCGATCTCCGCCTGGGTCTCCTCCGGATTGAGCCCCGCGAAAGGCTCGTCCAGGAGCAGAAGTCGGGGCCGGACGGCCAGGGCCCGGGCCACCTCGAGCCGCCGTCGCTCCGCGAGGTTCAGCTGTCCTGCGGGGAGGGACGTCTTCCCGTGCAGTCCCACAAGGCCCAACAGCTCCTCCGCCTCCCTGCGGGCGGTGGAAATGGATGGAGCGGGCTGGGCGCCGTACAGGCGGGCGACCGCCACATTGTCCAGCACGGGGAGGTGGTAGAGGCTGCGGACGAGCTGAAAGGTCCGGGCGATCCCCATCGTAGCCCGGCGGTGGGCCGGGACCCCCTCGAGGGAGACTCCCTGGAACCGGATGTCCCCCCGATCCGGACGCAGGGTGCCTGCCACCAGGTTGAACACCGTGGTCTTGCCCGACCCGTTGGGGCCGAGCAATCCGAAGACCTCTCCCTCCTCCACGTGGAAGGTGAGGTCCCGAACCGCCTGCACCCCTCCGAAGGCCTTCCACAGCCCGCGGACCTCAAGGAGGGGGTGACCCAGGGGCATCACCGGCCGCGGAAGGGCGGAGCGGGATAGACAAAGCGAGCTGTGGCGAACTCCCGGGGCCACACGAGCTCCTGTCGTCCTCCCTGCCACTGCACGATGATCACCCGCACCGGGCTCGTGCCGTCCGGCCGGAACCGCACGGGTCCCACCACGGTCATGAGGTTCGTGGCGGCCATGGCGTCCCGGATCCTCGTGGGATCCAGGCTACCCGCCCGCCGGATGGCGTCCGCCACCACCTGTACGCAGGCGTAGGCGGGCCCCACGATGACGTCTGCAGGTCGGCCGAACTTCTGCTGGTGCTTTGCGTTCAGCTCCGCGGCCCCCGGGAACTTCACCGCGTAGTGCCACCCCGGGATGAGGAGGGTGTAATCCCCGTCCTTGCCCAGGCTCTGGCTCCAGGCGACCGCATCCGGAGCCCGGATCAGCAGGTACGCCTTGGGGTTAAAGTCAAGTTCTTTCATCTGGCGGACCATGGTGATGCCGTCCGGCGGGGTGGGAACCCCCAGGACCAGCTCCGCACCCGCAGCCTTGGCCCGCAGGATCAGGTCGCTCATGTCCCGGGTGCCCACGGTGTACTCGCCTCGGAACACCACCTGATACCCGAACTCCGTGGACCGCACCGACCACAGAGAGGCGATCTCCCGGCCCCAGTCCGTTCGCTCCGCGAAGATGGCCACCCGCCGGGGCCGTTGATCCGCCGGGAGATAGCCGTTCAGCATCCGGTACGTCTCGATGGCCATATCCGGCGACTTCGGGAACGGGGAAAAGAGATACCGGTAACCCCGCTGGTGGATGCTCCACAGGGCGAATGCCACCCCGCAGTACGGGATGCGGTTCTTCTCCGCCACCGCCGCCGCGGCTGCGTGGAGGTCGCTCCCGAATCCGCCCAGATAGGCGGCGATCCCCTGCTGCGCCAGGGCCTCCATCCGGCTCACGGTCTTCGTGGGGTCGCTCTCATCGTCCAGCATCACCAGCTCCAGCCGCAACCTCTGGCCTCCCACTTGGACTCCCCCGCGGGCGTTGATGTCCTCCACCGCCAGCTCGTACCCTGCCCGCACCTGAGCGCCTCCGGAAGCGAACCGACCCGTAAGCGGGATCACCGACCCCAGGCGGATCGTGGCCTGAGGGGCCGCCATGCCGGCCACGGAGAGGCTCACACAGACCAGCGCCACCAGCCCCGCAAACACCACCCGCTTGCTCATCCCGGCTTACCTCCCCGGTGGGAATTCCGTAAACAGGGGGTTCTTTCGACTTGCGCTTCCCGCCTCCCTTTTTTAAGGTAGGGGGGCTTCCCCGGCCGATCAACTCCTCCTGCGGAGCGCCGGTCCCCGAAAACCGAGATTTCCCCCTTCCCGGGAATTGTGATTAGAATGGAACATGGCATGGGTCGGACGAAAGTCAGCGATCCCTGCGTACGCCAAGCTGGAGAGGGGGAAGAGGATGCTGCAGAACGGGCGGGTAAAGGTGGCCATTCTGGGTTCCGGGAACATCGGGACCGACCTCATGTACAAGATCCTCAAGAACCCGGGCCCCATGGAGCTCGTGCTGGTAGCGGGGATTGACCCCGCTTCCGAAGGACTCGCGCGGGCGAGATCGCTGGGGATCCGCACCAGCGTGGAGGGGATCCGAGCGGTGCTGGAGGATTCTGAGATCCGGATCGTCTTCGATGCCACGAGCGCCAAGGCCCATGTCCGCCATGCGAAGCTGCTGCGGGAGGCGGGGAAGGTGGCGGTGGACCTCACCCCGGCCGCAGTAGGACCCCACGTGGTGCCCCCCGTGAACTTCGGGGAACACGTGGACGCGCCCAACGTGAACCTCATCACCTGCGGCGGGCAGGCCACCATCCCCCTCGTCTATGCGGTGAGCCGGGTCACGCCGGTGCAGTATGCGGAGATCGTCTCCACGGTGGCGAGCCGCTCCGCGGGGCCCGGGACCCGGCAGAACATCGACGAGTTCACCTCCACCACCGCCCGGGGCCTCGAGGTCCTGGGGAAAGCCGCAAAGGGCAAAGCCATCATCATCCTGAACCCCGCGGAACCTCCCATCATCATGCGGAACACCATCTACTGCATCCCAGAATCGGAGGACCTGGATCCGCAGACCATCCGGGAGTCCGTGGAGAGGATGGTGGCGGAGGTACAGCGCTACGTGCCGGGGTATCGGCTCAAGAACCCCGTGCACTTCGATCGGCGGGAGACGCCGTGGGGCGAGCGGACGGTGATCGCCATGCTCCTGGAGATCGAAGGGGCGGGGGACTTCCTCCCTCCCTACGCGGGCAACCTGGACATCATGACCTCCGCGGCCCGTCGGGTGGGGGAGCTCATCGCCCAGCACATGCTCGCGAGGGTAGCCGTATGAGCACGACAGGAACCACCAGGCCCAACCTGAAGCCGCCCCGGGTGACGGATACCACCCTGCGGGATGGTTCGCACGCCTTCCGGCATCAGTTCACCCGGGAGCAGGTCCACAAGATCGCCACGGCCCTGGACGAAGCCGGGGTTCCCGTGATCGAGGTGAGTCACGGGGACGGGCTCGCGGGATCGAGCATCCAGTATGGGTTCTCCCGAGTGCCGGACCTGGATCTCGTGGAGGAAGCCGCGTCGGTCGTCCGGCGGGCCCGCATCGCAGTGCTGCTCCTGCCCGGGATCGGCACCCGGCACGAGCTGCGGGAGGCCGTGCGCCGCGGGGCCACCATCGCCCGCATCGCCACCCAATGCACGGAGGCGGACATCTCCGAGCAGCACTTCGGGCTCGCGAAGGAACTGGGGATGGAGACGGTGGGCTTCCTCATGATGGCCCACATGCGGCCTCCGGAGGTGCTGGCGGAGCAGGCCCTCCTCATGGAGTCCTACGGGGCGGACTGCGTGTACGTGGTGGACTCCGCGGGAGCCATGCTTCCCTGGGAGGCCGCGGCCGCGGTCCGGGCCCTCAAGCAGGCCCTCAGGATCCAGGTGGGCTTCCACGCGCACAACAACCTGGGCCTGGCCATCGGGAACACCCTGGCGGCCATCGAGGCGGGCGCGGACCAGGTGGACGCCTGCCTGCGGGGATGCGGGGCGGGAGCGGGCAACGCGGCCACGGAGGTGCTGGCCGCGGTACTCGACAAGGCCGGCATCAACCCGGGTCTGGATGTGTTCAAGCTGATGGACGCCGCGGAGTTCGTGCTGGCTCCCATGATGCCCTTCCAGCCCTTCCCGGACCGGGACGCGGTCACCATCGGGTATGCAGGGGTGTACTCCACCTTCCTCCTGCATGCCCGGCGCATCGGGGAGCGCCTCGGGATCGACCCCCGGGAGATCCTGGTGGAACTGGGACGGCGCAAGGCCGTGGCAGGGCAGGAGGACTGGATCCTGGACGTGGCCCTGGACCTGGTGCGGGCCCGGGAGCAGGCGGCGGTAGGGGGATGACGGAAACCTGGCTTCTCGAGGAGATCCGCAGGGCCAGACAGCACCGCACCCCCATCCCCAGTACCGGGACTTCGCTGGACCTGGAGGCCGCCTACCGGATCCAGCAGGCCCTGTGCGAGGGCCGGGTTCTGCGGGGATTCAAGCTAGGCCTGCTGAGCGAGGCGAAGCAGCGACAGATGGGAATTCAGGAACCCATCTACGGGCGCATCTGCGCGGATATGCTGCTCGAACGCACGGTCTCCCTCCACCGGTTCGTACAGCCCCGCCTGGAGCCGGAACTCGCCACCATCCTCCGGCAGGATCTCCCACCTGGAAGCCCCCCGGGGGTTGCTCGAAAGGCCATGGCCGGCTGGTTTCTGGGACTGGACATCCTGGACAGCATTTGGCAGGACTACCGCTTCACCGCAGCGGAGGTGGTGGCGGACAACGCCTCAGGCGGTGGATTCGTACTCGGGGAGGTCCTCCTCGGGGAGGACCTCCCCGAGACGCTGCGCCTGTACGTCAACGGGGCCCTCCGGACGGAGGGAAGGGTGGAGGCCCTGGGCGATCCCGCTCTGCGGCTTTGCTGGCTTGCAGACCGGGTGGGCGGGCTGCGGGCGGGCCAGGTGGTGTTCCTGGGTTCACCTGCAGCCGCGGTCCCCGCGGAGAGGGGCGTGGTGGAGGTCGCCGGAGACGGAAAGCTGTTGCTCGTGACCCTCGAGGGTGAGTCAGGATCGGGGAAAGGAGGGGTCTGAGATGAGCCGGCCGTTCTTCGAGCTGGAGCACTACATCGGTGGGGAGTTCGTCAGGGGAAAGAACCGGTTTGAGGTGTACTACCCGGCCACGAACGAGGTGATCGGCACGGCGCCGGAGGCCACCGCGGAGGAGGTGGACGCCGCGGTTCAGGCCGCACACCGGGCCTTCAAGCAGTGGAGCCGGCTTCCTGCGGTAGAGCGGCGGCGGTACCTGCGGGCCTTCGCGAACGCCATCCGGGAGGCCGCGGAGGAGCTCAGTCGCATCGAGACCTGGGATGTGGGGCGCCCCATCCGGGAGAACGACCCCGCGGTGTACATCGCCCGGGTTGCGAACAACATCGAGTTCTTCGCGGACTTCGCGGTCACCCACGGCACGGAAGCCTTCCTCATGGACAACGGGTACGTGAACTACGTGCAGCGGATGCCGGTAGGTGTTGCCGCCCTCATCACCCCCTGGAACGTGCCGCTGCTGCTGGAGACCTGGAAGATCGGGCCGGCCCTGGCCTTCGGAAACACCGTGGTCCTCAAGCCCGCGGAGTGGACACCCCTGGGCGCTTGGAAGCTGGCGCAGCTCGCACACCAGGTGGGCCTCCCACCAGGGGTGTTCAACGTGGTGCACGGGTTCGGTCCGGACTCCGCAGGGGAGTTCCTCACCCGGCACCCCCTCGTGCGGCTCATCTCCTTCACGGGGGAGACCACCACGGGCCGCATCATCATGCAAAACGCCGCTCCCACCCTGAAGCGGCTGAGCTTCGAGCTGGGCGGCAAGGGTCCCAACATCGTCTTCGCGGACGTGGACCTGGACCGGGCCGCGGAGGTGAGCGTCCGGGCAGGCTTCTTCAACCAGGGGGAATTCTGCCTGGCAGGCCCCCGGGTGCTGGTGGAGCGGCCAATTTATGAGGCCTTCCTGGACCGGTTCGTGGCCGCCTGCGAGCGCCTGCGGCCCGGGGATCCTATGGATCCCCAGACCACCCTGGGTGCCCTCATCTCCCCGGAACATCTCCAGCGGGTCATGGGGTATGTGGAGGAGGCCAGATCGCAGGGCGCCCAGATCCTCCTGGGCGGGGACCGACCCTCGCTTCCTGCACCCTTCGACCACGGCAACTTCCTCAACCCCACGGTCATCACGGGTGTGCGGCCCGCGGACCGTATCTGCCAGGAGGAGGTCTTTGGCCCCGTGGTCACCGTCCTGCCCTTCGAGACCGAGGAGGAAGCCATCGAAATCGCGAACGGCGTGAACTACGGGCTCAGCGCGGTGGTGCAGACCCGGGACGTGGGGAGGGCCATCCGGGTCTCCAACGCCCTGGAGGTGGGAACCGTGTGGGTGAACGACTTCTTCGTCCGGGACCTGCGGGTTCCGTTCGGCGGGATGAAGGACAGCGGCATCGGCCGGGAGGGCGCGCAGTACAGCTTGGAGTTCTACACGGAAGCGAAAACCGTATGTCTCAGCAACCGGTAGAGGTCCTCGCGCAGCGGCTGGAGGAGGCGTTGCTCCACCGCCGTCCTATTCCTCCCCTCAGCGAGGAGGCGGGGTTGGCGCAGATCCCGGAGGCGTACGCGGTACAGCGGCACTGGATGCACCTGCGCACCGCGCGGGGGGAGCGCATCGTGGGCCGGAAGATCGGGCTCACGAGCGCCGCCATGCAGACACAGCTGGGGGTGAACGAGCCGGACTACGGTTGCCTGTGGGGCTCCCGGTATTTCCCACTCCAGGCCGGTCGGGTGGAGGTCCCCTATGACCTCTTCCTCCAGCCCCGGGTGGAGGGGGAGGTGGCGTTCCTCCTGGGCCGGCCCCTGCGTGGTCCTCACGTCACCCTGCAGGACGTGCTGGCGGCCGCGGAGGCGGTCACCGCAGGGATCGAGATCATCGACTCCCGCATCGCCGATTGGCGCATCAGGATCACGGACACCATCGCGGACAACGCCTCCTTCGGAGGATTCGCCACTGGGCCCTGGTCGAGCCGGATGCGGGAGGCGGACCTGCGCCTGGTGGGCATGATCCTCTGGCACAACGGCCGGGCGGCCACGGAGGGCCTGGGCGCCGCGGCCCTGGGGCACCCGGCCCGCTGCGTGGCCTGGCTCGCCAACAAGCTGGCGGAGTTCGGGGAGGAGCTGCGGGCCGGCGACATCGTGTTCAGCGGCTCCCTGGGGAGGGCTGTTCCGGTTCAACGGGGGGATGTCGTCACGCTGGAAATGGCGGGGTTCCCCTCCCTCTCCGTACGATTTGTATAGACCGACCAACTTGCACGCGTCCCCCCGGAAAGCCCACCATAGTAGGTGGACTTTGCGGGGGAGTCGGTGCAGGTGACACCTTTGGACCTCAGGACACAGCCTCCCGCGGTGGCGGTGGAGGAGGTGAGCAAGGTCTTCTCCACCCGCAAGGGGATGCTCAGGGCCCTGGAGCGGGTGAGCTTCGAGGTGGCCCAGGGGCAGTTCACGGTGATCGTGGGACCAAGCGGGTGCGGCAAGACCACTCTCCTGCGGATCCTCGGGGGACTCGAGCGGGAGTTCGAGGGGCGGGTGGTGCTGCATGCCAACAGCAGCGGGCTCCCCTTTGCCATGGTGTTCCAGGAGCAGTCCGTGTTCCCGTGGATGACGGTGCGGGACAACGTGGCGTACGGACTTGCGCTTCGGGGGGTCCCGCGGGCGCAGCGGTACGCCATCGCGGAGCAGTGGATCGAGCGGGTGCACCTGGGGGGATTCGCGGATGCCTATCCCCATCAGCTCTCAGGCGGCATGAAGCAGCGGGTGAGCATCGCCCGGGCCTTCGCGGTGGATCCCGAGATCCTGCTGATGGACGAGCCGTTCAGCGCCCTGGATGAGCAGACCCGCACCCTCCTCCAGCAGGAGGTGGCCCGGCTGTGCGAGGAGTACCGCAAGACGGTGGTGTTCATCACCCACAGCATCGATGAAGCCATCACGCTGGGGGACGAGGTGGTGGTGATGACGCGCCGGCCGGGCCGCATCAAGGCCCGGGTGCCCGTTCCCTTCCCCCGGCCCCGGGACGTGGTGGAGATCCGCAGCAGCCCCGAGTACGGACGCATCTACCGGCACATCTGGTCCCTGATCGCGGAGGAGGTGGGGGGCTAGTGGAGGAGCGGACCCTCCAGGCGCAGGCTCTGGAGCGCAGACCGACGGTCCAAGCTGCCGGAGGGAGGATGCAGGCCGCATCCGTGGCCCGCAGCGCCTTCCCCCTCGTGTGGCTGGGAGCCTGGGAGATGGCAGCTCGGCTGGGCTGGATGGACGCTCGGTTCTTCCCGCCCCCCAGCCTCATCTTCGAGACCCTGGTCCGGGGGCTCGGGAGCGGAGAGCTGGTGCCGCACCTGGGAGCCACCCTGGCGCGGCTGGGGGTGGGGTTCGTGATCGGGGCGGTCCCTGCGGCCCTGCTGGGGATTCTGATGGGGCTTTCGCCGTGGGTGCGGGCTGCCCTGGACCCCGTGGTGGCCGCCCTCTATCCCATCCCGAAAAGCGCCCTGCTGCCGCTGCTGCTTTTGATCTTCGGGCTGGGGGAGGGTTCCAAGCTCACCATGTCTGCCATCGGGGTGTTCTTCGTGATGGTGGTGAACGCCATGGAGGGGGTCCTGGTGACGGGACGGGTGTACTTCGACGTGGCCCGGAGTTTCTCCGCCACTCGGTGGCAGCTGATCCGGACGGTTGCCCTTCCCGGGGCCCTGCCCCTCATCATGGCGGGGGCACGGCTGGGGATCGGGTTGAGCCTGATCCTGGTGGTGCTGGCGGAGATGCTGGGGGCCCGAAACGGGCTCGGGTACGTGCTGTGGAGCAGCTGGCAGACCTTCAGCGTACCAACCCTGTACGCGGTACTCATGATCACGGCGCTGCTGGGCTACCTCTCCGTGCTGGCCGTGGACGCCCTGCGCAAGATCCTGGTGCCCTGGCAGTGAATCCACAGATGGGGGTGAGGGAGATGCGGACAATCCGGTGTGCTGTTTTTGGATTCGTCTGGGTACTGGCCCTCCTGAGCATGGGAACCATGGCCCTGGGGCAGCGGCGGCTGGACCGGGTGGTGGTGGGGACCGTGGGGCACCCCTCCGACGCCGGAATGTACATCGCCATGGAGAAGGGCTACTTCGCGGCGGAAGGCATCGAGATCTCCATGAACAACACCTTCCGCACAGGCGGGCAGACCATCCCGCTACTGGCCACAGGCCAGCTCCACGTGGGCGGCGGCGCCCTTGACCCCGCCTTCATCAACGCCATCCACCAGGGGATCCAGCTCAGGGTGGTGGCGGGCAAGGGCATCATCCGGCGGGGCAACGGATTCAATGTGCTCCTGGTGCGCCGGGAGCTGTACGAGCGCGGTGTGCGATCCATCGCGGGGCTACGGGGGCGGAAGCTGGCGGTAACAAACCTGGAGGGTGCGGTCACCTTCGAAGTGCAGGAGATGCTCCGGACGGCGGGGCTCACCCTGCGGGACGTGGAGCTCGTGGTCCTCCCCAATCCCGACATGCCCGTGGCCCTGCAGAACGCCGCCGTGGACGCCGCCTTCGTGATCGAGCCCGTGGCCACCTACCGCCTCAGATCCGCGGTGATCCTCATGACCGCGGATCGGGTGGTGAACGACTTCCCCATCGGGGTGATCTTCTACGGGCCTGCCATGCTCGCAAACCCCGACCTCGCGGTGCGGTGGATGGCCGCCTACATCCGGGGGCTGCGCTACTACGACCTCGCCATGCGGGATCCCACCGTGCGGGAGGAGGTCATCCGGATCTTCCTTAAGTACCTCCCCTTCAAGGACGTGGAGGTGTACCGGAACATGATCTGGCCGGGCCTGCGGCCGGACGGAACCTTCAACGTGGGTTACGTCCGGCCCCTCCAGGAGTTCATGCTGGAGCGGAGGGCCATCCGGGCCATCGTCCCCACAGAACAGCTCGTGGATTTCAGCTACCTGCAGAAGGCCCTGGACCGGATCCGGGAGCGGGGAGGCCGCTGAATCCAACCCACGGAGGACGAAGGTGGCTCGGAAGATCGACGTGTTCTGCCACATCCTGCCGCAGCGGTACTACGACTACATGGTGCGCCACGTGGCCGGGGAGGCGTATATGCAGAAGCGGGTGCGCGGGATCCCGGCCCTCTACGATCTCGGCGCGCGCTTCCGCATCCTGGACGCCTACCCCGATTACTTCCAGGTTCTCTCCCTGGCGGCCCCTCCCTTGGAGGCGGTGGCGGGACCGGATCGGTCCCCTGAGCTCGCCCGGGTGGCCAACGACGCCATGGCGGAGCTAGTGGATCGTCACCCGGATCGGTTCGTGGGGTTCGTGGCCTCCCTGCCCATGAACCATCCGGAGGCCGCGGTACAGGAGGCGGACCGGGCCATCACGGAGCTCGGAGCTACGGGAGTCCAGATCTACACCAACGTGAACGGAAAACCTCTTGATGGCCCCGAGTACCTGCCCCTGTTTGAGCGCATGAGCCACCACGACCTTCCCCTCTGGGTCCACCCCACCCGGCCTCCGGATCAGCCCGACTACCCCACGGAGTCCCGCTCCAAGTACGACATCTGGTGGACCTTCGGGTGGCCGTACGAGACCAGCGTCTTCATGGCCCGTGTGGTGTTCGGGGGACTGTTCGACCGATTCCCGAACCTGAAGATCCTCACCCACCACATGGGCGGCATGGTGCCGTACTTCGAAGGCAGGGTGGGCTGGGGGCTGGACCAGCTGGGAACCCGCACGGACGTCGAGGAGGACCTGCGGGCCAAGGAGGCCCTGAGGAAACGCCCCCTGGACTACTTCCGCGCCTTCTACGCGGATACCGCCCTCTTCGGAGCGCTCCCGGCCACGGAGTGCGGCATCGCCTTCTTCGGGGCGGAGCGGGTCCTGTTCGCCACGGACTTTCCCTTCGATCCCGAGGGCGGTTCCCTGTTCATCCGGGAGACCATCCGGGTAATCGAAAACGTCTCGTTCCCGCCCGAGGTCAAGCAGGCCATTTTCGAGGGAAACGCGCGCCGGCTACTGCGCCTTCGGCTCTGAGAGGGATTCCGCCACCAGCTCCGCCACATCCAGCACGCGCACCGCGCGTTCCCCTGCCGCGGTCTTCACCGCGTCCTCCAGCATCTGCAGGCAAAAAGGGCAGCTCACGGCCACCACCCCGGCCCCCGTGCCCACCGCTTCCCGCGCCCGCTGAAGGGCCACCCGCTCCTCCCCCCGTTCCTCCACCCAGGCCCTTCCCCCTCCGGCTCCGCAGCAGAAGGTGTTCCGGGCCCTCCGGGGCATCTCCACCAGCCTGAGTCCTCTTAGCCTCGCAAGCACCTCCCGGGGGGGATCCACTACCCCGTTGTGCCGGGCCAGGTAGCAGGGATCGTGATAGGTCACCGAGTCCTCGTCTCCCGCCGTCTTCCCCAGGGGAGGACTCCAGCTTCCCTGCCGGAGCAGGGAGGAGAGGAGCTCCGTGTGGTGCTGGACCTGCAGATCCCCGCCCAGCTCCCGATACTCGTTCTTCAGCACGTTGTAGCAGTGCGGGCAGGAGGTCACCACCCGTCGCACCCGGTACCGGGCAAAGGTCTCGAGGTTTGCGGTGGCCAGGGTACGGAACAGGAACTCATCCCCCATGCGCCGGGCGGGATCTCCCGTGCACCGCTCCTCGGGGCCCAGAACGCCCACACGCAGCCCGGCCCCGTCCAGGATGCGGACGAGCGCACGGGCCACCCGCTGATAGCGCTCGTCCAGCACCGCGCACCCCGCCCAGTAGACCACATCCACCTCTTCCGCGCTCCCCGCGTCTTTCAGCTCCCGGACCGGCAAAGACCGGTACCAGTCCCGCCGGCTCCACCGGGTCCCCGCCCAGGGATGCTCCCGCGCCTCCAGGCTGCGCAGGGCCTCCCGCATCCCGCTGGGAACCCGGGCTTCCTCCATCACCAGATAGCGCCGCAGCTCCAGGATCTTCGGGAGGTGCTCGATGAACACAGGGCACGCCTCCATGCACGCCATGCACGTGGTGCACGCCCACAGGGTCTCCTCCCGGATCACGTTTCCCGCAAGCGGAACTGCGAGGTCCCTTTCGTCATTCCGCATGGCCTTCCGGAGGTCCAGGATCAGGTGCATGGGGGAAAGGGGTTTGCCTGTGGCGTATGCGGGGCAGGCGGCCGTGCAGCGCCCGCACTCCGTGCACACATCCAGGTCGAACAGGTCCTTCCAGGTAAGGTCCTCCAACCGCCGGGCGCCCAGGGTGCTTGCCTCCTCCAGCTGCAGGGGTCGGGGGGCGCCGTTCGCCGCCAGGGGCTGCAGGTACACGTTCAGGGGGGCGAGGAGGAGGTGAAACAGCTTGGAGTACGGGATGTACGCCACAAACGCGCTGGCGAGGAGGAAGTGGATCCACCACAGGACGGCATGCAGCCACCGCATCCCGCTCCCGTCGAGCCCCGCACCCCGGACCGCCTGCCCGATGGCGAACCCCACCGGGCTCCACCGCCCCCAGGGGTCCTGGGTGGCCGCGATCCGCAGCCCCTCTACCAGAAACCCGGTTACCAGGATGGCCTCGAAGAGAAGCAGCAGGAGGGTGTCCGACCAGACTCCCCGCGGCAGACGGGGAAGGGAGCCCGTCTGCCGCAGGAGGAGGGCGGCTCCCACCCCCACCGCGGCCACCAGCCCCATGAGGTCGAGGAAGAAGGATTGGAAATACAGATAAAAGGGTCCCCGCATGATCCGGATTCCCAGGTCATGGTGGACAAACACCACCACGGTTCCCAGGAAGAGCACCAGGAATCCCCAGAAGAACGCGAAGTGGTAAAGACCTGGCAGCCGCTCCGCAAACAGCCGCACGTGTCCCGCGACGTGTACCAGAACGAGCTTCAACCGGGGCCAGAGGGGACCAAGGCGGTCCAATCCCTTCCCACGACGCCATCGGCGAAACTCCCGAAGGATCCCGTACCCGAGAATCCCCACGGTCACCGCGGTGAGGAGGTACATCACCACCACACCCGCGGGCGGGATGTTCCAGAAGACCTCCCGGGTGGCTTCGCCCAACTTCTCCGATGGCATGGAGGCGTCCGCTCAGAGGTCCTGGGGATCGGCCTTCTTCCGCGCTTTCAGCCGCTCCACGAGCCGGGGAACGATCTCCTTCCAGTCCTCCACCACACCGACCTCCGCCGCTTTGAAGATGGGGGCCTCTGGATCCGTGTTGATGGCCACGATGTGCCGCGCACCGCTCACCCCCGCGAGGTGCTGGCTCGCCCCGCTGATCCCCACCGCGAGATAGAGCTCCGGGGCGATCTTCTTCCCCGTCTGTCCGATCTGGAGATGTCCGGGTACCCAACCGGCGTCCACCGCGGCGCGGCTCGCTCCCACCGCCCCCCCCAGCAAGCGCGCGAGCTCCTCCAGCACCCGGAAGCCGTCTTCCCCGCCGATGCCCCTTCCTCCTCCCACCACCACCCGGGCCTCCTCCAGGCGAGGTCCGGGAGCCTCCTGCCTGCGGCTCTCCAACAGCCGGACCCGGGGTGCGATCCGAGCTCCCTCGCCCAGGGAGAGGGGTCGGACGACCTCTGAACTCGGATCCCCGGATCGGAATGGCGGTGCGGAGAACGCCCGGGGCCGTACGGTCACCACGGTCACGGGACGGTGTGCCCTTACCGCGGCCAGCGCCTTCCCGCCGTACATGGGCCGGATCCAGAGGAGAGAGCCCTCCGGATCCCTGCGCACACCCACCACGTCCGGCACCGAAGCCGCCTGCAGCCGCCAGGCCACCCGGGGACCCAGCTCCGCGCCCAGCGGATCGCCGCGGAGCAGCATGACGGTGGGCTGCAGGACGCGCGCCACCTCTGTTAGGGCGGCTGCGTACCGGTCGCTGGATAGGTCCTCCAGCAGGGAATCCGTCCCTAGCCAGACCTCCTCGGCTCCTGCCCGCCAGATCTCCTGTGCCAGCTCCCGTGCACCCCTCTCTTCCGGGCCGAGGATGGCTGCCAGCAGGGAGCCGCCCGCGGCCTGTGCCGCCGCGTACGCGGCTCCCACGACTTCCGTCCACCCGGAAGCCGGGGCTCTGGTGAAGACCACCGCGAGTACGCGCATCCCGGCCTCCTCACACCCCTATCCGCTCCAGCTCCCCCAGCAGGGCTTCCACCTTCGCCTCCACCGTCTCCCCCTCGATCACCCGACACCGGCCCGGTAGCTGCGGCAGGTCCAGCTCCGCGAGGGTGGTCCACGGGGAAGCCGCTTCTGGCGGCAGATCCCCTACCCCCACCACAGGAACGGGCTTCCGTTGAGCGGCCAGGATGTCCCGCACCTTGGGCATGCGGGGGACGTTGCACTCCGCATTCGTGACCGTGAGGAGGACGGGAAGCTGCACCTCCACCACCTCCGTGCCCTCCTCCGTCTCCCGCTCCAGGTGCAGGGTACCTGGGGGTCCCGGACGCGCCCGGAGCACGTTGGTGACCACGGGGAAGCCCAACATCTCCGCGAGGAGAGGCCCCACCTGCCCCGCGTCCGTGTCCGCGGCCTGCCGTCCGCAGATCACCACGTCCGCGGGCCACAGGGAACCGCGGATGGCGGCCGCCAACGCAGCCGCCGTCTGAACCCCATCCGGCTCCTCCAGGGCGGAGGCGTCGATCCGCAGCGCCTCCTGGGCCCCCATGGCCAGGGCCTTCCGCAGGACGTCGTCCGCGCTGCGGTCCCCCAGGCTCAGAGCCACCACAGATGCTTCTCCCACCGTCTCCCGCAGCTGGAGGGCCACCTCCAGGGCGATCTCGTCAAAGGTGCTCATCACCAGGCGGGCCTTCTCCACCACGGGTCGCCTCGCCGTCCGATCGATGGTGAACTCCTCTGCCGGTAGCTCCGGGTCGAGTACCTGCTTCACGCACACCACGATGCGCATTCTGACGGCCTCCTGATCCGTACTCACGCGCTTCCCCCCGTGTCCGACCCCGTCCCGACCACGCCCTCCGCCTGAAGGATCCGGATCTTCTCCATGGAGAAGCCCAGCTCCCGGAGCACGGGGACGGTGTCCTCCCCCAGGTCCGGAACCCGGGTGTACTGGGCTCTGTTCCGCTCCAGCCGCAGGGGGCTTGCGATGGTTTTCACCCTGCCCACCGGCGAATTCAGCTCCTGGATGAGCCCTCGGGCCTGCACCTGAGGGTGGGCCAGCACCTCTCCGATGCTCCGCATGAGTCCCCATGGCAACCCTGCCGCCTGCAGCCGGCGTGCCCATTCCTCCTGGCTGCGGGTTCTCAGGATCCGCTCCAGCAACGGTTCCAGCGTCTCCCGATTCTGCCGGCGCTTCTCCACGGTGTGGTAATCAGGGTGCTCCACGAGATCCGGCCGCTCGATGACCTGCTCGCAGAACCGCCTCCAGTCCCGGTCGCTGGCCACCGCGAAGCAGATCCACTTTCCCTCCGCCGTCTGGAAAGGGCCGTAGGGCACGATGTAGTGGTGTCGCATGCCCACGCGCCCAGGCTCCTGTCCGCCGTACCAGACGTGATAGGGGAAGTACCCCAGCCACGCCAGCATGGCTTCGAACATGGACACCTCCACGAACTGCCCCTCCCCGGTCCGCTCTCGTTCCAACAGGGCCAGGGCGATCCCCAGGGCCCCGTACAGGCCCGCGGCGAGATCCGCCACCGGCACTCCCACCTTGGCCGGTGCGTCCGGATACCCCGTGACCGCCATCATCCCCGCCTCCGCCTGCACCAGCAGGTCGTAGGCCTTCATCTCCCGATACGGCCCCTCCCGCCCGTATCCGGAGATCGAGCAGTACACCAAGCGGGGGTTCCAGGCCCGGACCTGCTCGTATCCCAATCCCAGGGCCTCTGCCACGCCCGGCGCGTAGTTCTCCACGAACACGTCCGCGCGCTCCACCAGCCGCCGGGCCACCTCCCGGGCACCCTCGCGCTTCAGGTCCAGCACCACGCTCCGCTTGTTCCGGTTCACCCACACGTACCCCGAGCTCAGTCCCCGCACCACGCTGTCCCAGGATCGGATGAGGTCCCCTCCGGGTCTCTCGATCTTGATGACCTCCGCCCCCATGTCCCCCAGCAGACTCGTGCAGAAGGGCCCGGCCACCGCCACCTCCAGGGCCACCACGCGCTTTCCAGCTAGGACGCCCCGCATCACTCCTCCCGGGGGGTGGGGAACAGATCCCGACGCGGCGCGTACTCCCGCTTCCAGACCATGACGCTCCGCGTGTACTCGATCACCACCTCGCCCCGCTGGTTGATCCCTCTCGTCCGGAACTTCACAATCCCGAACTGGGGTCGGGACCGGGACTCCCGTTTCTCGATCACCTCCGACTCCGAGTACAGGGTGTCCCCTACGAAGACGGGCTTCGGGAGCTTGATCTCGTCCCAGCCCAGGGCGAACCCGTTCTCGCTCGTATCCTGAACCCCCAGCCCCGCCACGATGGCCAGGGTCAAGGCGCTGTTCACCAGGGGCTTTCCGAATTCCGTCCGCTTCGCGTATTCCACGTTGAAGTGGATCTGGTTCGTATTGTTGGTCAGCAGCGTGAACCAGATGTTGTCCGCATCCGTAATGGTCCGACCCAGCCGACTCCTGTACACATCCCCCACCTCGAAGTCCTCAAAGAACCGGCCTTCCCAGCCCGGCTTCACCGGCATCTGCCTCACCTCCCTTTGCCCTTAGTCCTCCAGCCACATCAGCTTCGCCGGGTTCTCCACCAGCATCTTCCGGATGTCCTCCTTGCTGATCCCGAAGGCCAGCAGGGCCCGCAGGAAGACCCGCATCCCGTCCATGGTATCCATGTGCATCACCTGCCCGAAATCGCTCCCGATGATGCACCGTTCCGGCCCGATCTGCTTGATGGCCTCGATGGTCTCCATGGGATCCGCCACGGGTTGATACAGGCTGGGGATCATGGGCTGGCAGTAGGTCCCCACGTAGACCCCAAGGTCCGCCAGTTCCCGCATCTCGTCCAACAGGAGTTTGTTGAGCTCCAGGAGAGGATGGTCCAGGACGGCCCGGACACCCAGCTCCTTGGCCTTCTTCGCCAGGGGCAACAGCTCCTGGAAATCCGTGTGTCCGAATCCGATCCCCACCTGGTGCTCCACGGCCAGCTTCATGATCTCCACCACCTCAGGCAGGACCTCCCCGGCATCGTCCACCAGGCGCACCTTCCCCAGCTCCGGCCGGCCCGCGGATCGCCAGTACCCGTACGAAGTGAAGGTGGGGAACCAGATCATCTTGCAGTTCGGGTACTGGAGGGCAATCCGCACGTACTCCGGATTCATCCCATGGCAGGTACCCATCCCTCCGTAGACCTCCACCCGATGCTCCAGCTCCCCTCTGGCCACCATGTCGTCAATGTACCGCTGCACCACGTAGGCGGCGTTACAGCTGATGTTGTAATGGTCTTTGAACACCACGGCCCGCATGCGGGCCTTCGCCGCATCGATGGCCACTTGGATCATATCCTGGGATCGGTAGACGAAATCCGGATACGCGTGGATGTGTGTATCGATGGCACCCACCAGGAGCTCGTTTTCGATTCCGGGGTAGATCCTCCGGATCTCCGGGCGATCCTTCAGCATCTGGTAGAAGTAGTCCTTCGCGTTCAGCTCCCGGACCCGCTTCAGGGTCAGGGTGCGCCCCACCATGATCTGCTCTGCCGCCTGCTGGTCATAGACGTCACACATTTCCTTCCCTCCTCGCGAAGTGTTCTGCCGGTCAGCGGGCACCGAGCCTACACCTTCACCTCGCTCCACGTCCGGAGGAACCGAGCCGCGTCTTCCACGGGAGGATCCTCCGCGGGCACGTACGGGATGATCAACCGGGTGACCCCGGCCTCCGCAAAGGGTTTCAGCCGGGCCCGCACCTCCTCCACGGAGGTGGCCGGAATTACGGGTAACCGGTCCATGTACTCATCCGTGATGGCCTCCTGAGCGGCCTTGAACCCCCCCTCCCGAAAGGCCTCGTGCACCCGGTCCACCTCCGCGCGGAATCCCATCTCCCGCAGCATGTCGCTGTAATACTCCGCCAGGTTGTAGAAGGTCAGGACCTGCCGGAGCCGGCTCCTGGCCTTCCGTTCGTCCGCGTGCACCGAAACGCGGACCTTGGCGATGATCTCCACGGAACCGGGGTCCTTACCCGCATCCTCCGCTCCCCGGCGCACGTTGGCCGCGATCTCCCGGATCTTCTGGGGCAGGGCCATGTTGATCAGCACCCCATCGCCCACGGCTCCGGCCAGGTGCGCCATGCGGGGCCCCAGGGCGGCCACGTACACCGGGGGTGGCCCGTACCTGGGCTTCCATGCAAGCCGGAAGCGCTGCCCGGTGGAGTAGTAGCGGCCCTGGTGCTCCACCCGTTCGCCCCGGGCGACCCTGCAGACGATCTCGATGTACTCCCGGAGCCGTTCCAACGGCTTGGTGAAGGTACCCCCGTGCCAGCCCGCGATGTTCGCGTTCCCCACACCGAGCCCCAGGAGGAACCGCCCCTCACTGAGATCCTGGAGGGTGGCTGCCTGGATTCCCAGGGTCACGGGACTGCGACCGTGAATGTGGTAGATGGCGGTGCCCAGCTGGAGCCGCTCCGTTCGACTGGCCACGGCCGACAGGAGCACCAGGGGGTCCGTGCTGTTGGACTCCCCTTTCCAGAGCGCCCCAAAGCCCGCCTGCTCCGCCAAGACCGCCAGCTCCACCACATCTCGAGCCGGGTAGTGCGCTGCGGAATTCAGTTCAATGTCGTACCTCATCTCCGGATCACCCCCAGACTCTCAGCCAGACGTAGGGTGGCCCGAGCCCGCTCCACGATGGGACGGTCGATGAGCTGGCCCCCCAGGGTGATGGAACCCACTCCCGCACGCTCCGCCTGTTCGAAGGCCTCCACCACCTGCCGGGCGAACTCCAGGTCGTTGGAGGAGGGAGTGAACACGTGGTTCACGGGCTCGATCTGGGAGGGGTGAATGATGGACTTGCCCGTGAAGCCCAGTCGGCGCGCCATCCAGCAGTCCTGCCACAGGCCCGCGATGTCGTTCAGGTCCGGCCAGACGCCGTCCACCGCCTGCACGTGGGCGGCCGCGGCCGCGGTGGCGAAGGCGGACCGTGCGTATAGGAGCTCCCGCGCCTCCTTCTCCCGCACCACCGGCAGCCCCAGCTCCCGGGAGTAGTCCTCAGCTCCGAAGAGCAACCCCACCACCCGTTCGCTCGACCGGGCGATGCGGTAGGCCTCCAGCAATCCCAGGGGACTCTCGATGGCCACGAGGAACCGCAGGCCTCCCACCACCATCTTCCGCTCCGCCTCCACCCGGCCCACACGCTCGTCCATCTCCTGGACCTGCTCCGGGCTCTCCACCTTCGGGAGCACCAGTCCGTCCGCTCCCGGACGCACCGCGCAGCTGAGATCCCGGTCCAGGTCGGGATGCCGGATACCGTTCACCCGGACGAACCGCACGGGTCCTCCCTCTGTTCTGGGCCGCTCCAGGGCCTCCGCAATACGCTCCCGGGCCTCCTCCTTCGCGGCTGGGGGCACCCCGTCTTCCAGATCCAGCATGAGGGCATCCGCGGCCAGCCCGAAGGCCTTGTCGATCATCCGCTGTCTGTTCCCGGGGACGAACAGCCACGAACGTTTCAGCTCTATCTCCACCACCCTCTCCCTCCTCTCAGTAGGATCTCGGCAGGCCCAGCACCCGATGGCCCAGGTATGCGAGGATCAGGTTCGGACTCACCGGTGCCGTCATGAGCAACCGCGTCTCCCGGAACTTCCGCTCCACGTCGTACTCCACCGCAAACCCGTATCCCCCGTGCACGTTCATGCAGACGTTGGCCGCTTCCCAGCTGGCCTCCGTGGCCAGCAGCTTCGCCATGTTCGCCTGGGCACCGCAGCTCTTCCCCAGATCGAACCGACGAGCTGCCTCGAACCGCATGAGGTCCGCGGCCTCCACGTGGGCGAAGGCCTGGGCGATGGGAAACTGGATCCCCTGGTTGGCCCCGATAGGGCGGCCGAACACCACGCGTTTCTTTGCGTATTCCACGGCCCGTTGGATGAACCACCGGGCATCCCCGATGGCCTCCGCCGCCACCAGGATCCGCTCCGCGTTCCACCCGTCCACGATGTACCGGAATCCCTTTCCTTCCTCCCCCACCAGGGCGTCCGCAGGGACCTCCAGGTCATCGAAGTGCACCTGGTAGGTGGGGTGGTTGAGCATGGTCTCGATGGGCGTCACTCGGATCCGGTCCCGGCTCTCCCGTAGGTCGATGAGGAACAGGGACATCCCCTCGGTTTTCTGCGCCACCTCCTCGTACCGGGTGGTACGGGCCAGCAGGAGCATGAGGTCGGATTGTAGGACCCGGGAGATGAAGATCTTCTGCCCCCGGATCACGTACCGGTCCCCCACGCGGCGAGCGAACGTGGTGATTCGGGTGGTGTCCGAACCCGCATCGGGCTCCGTGACGGCAAAGGCCTGAAGCCGGAGCTCCCCGCTGGCGATCTTTGGCAGATACCGGCGTTTCTGTTCCTCGCTGCCATACCGGAGGATGGGGGCCATGGTGTACATCTGTGCGTGGCAAGCGCTTGCGTTTCCTCCGGAGCGGTTGATCTCTTCCAGGATCACGCTGGCCTCCGTGATCCCCAGTCCCGCGCCCCCGTACTCCTCCGGAATGAGGATGGAGAGATACCCCTGCTCCGTAAGGGTCCGGATGAACTCCTCCGGGTAGGCACGTCGCCGGTCCAGTTCCCTCCAGTATTCGTCCGGGAACCGCTTGCACAGCTCACGGATGGACTCCCGTAACAGGGCCAGGGACTCCGGCGAGCCTCGTTCCATGATCGCCTCCTCCTTTCCGTTCACCTCAGGTACCAGCCGTGCGGATCGATGCGGTTCCGGAGGATCTCCAGCTCCTCCGGAGAGGGGGGCGGGGTCGTCCGGGCCTCCCCGGCCCAGCCCAGGGGGAACCCCGTGGCCTCCTGGACGGCCGCGGGATCCACACCCGGGTGCACGCTCACAAGCCGCATCTCCCGCGTTTCCGCATCGAACCCCATCACGGCCAGGTCCGTGACCACGTGCACTGGTCCCCCGCGCAGGCCCGCGGCCTCTCGGCTCCGTCCTCCTCGGAGGAAACCCGGACTCGTGCAGTAGTCCACGCGTTCCGGGAACCTCCGCCGCTCGTGCAGCGTGATGATGATCACCCTCCCCGCCAGGGCCGCGATGTCGCACGCGCCTCCGCTTCCCCGAAACCTGCGAACGGGACGCCCGTTCTCGCACACGTGCGTGGAGTTGATGTTGCCGAACCGATCCACCTGGGCTCCACCCAGGAACCCCACGTCGATCCGGCCGCCCTGCAGCAGGATCCCGAGGGTCTCCGTGAAGCTCGTGTGGCAGGTGGCGCGGTACCAGAGGCGTGGGTCCGCGATCCCGATGGCGGGATCCACCGGCTCGGACTCCAGTACCCCGATCTCGAGGACCATTCGGAGCCGCGGGGCGTGGGTGGCCTTCGCCAGCAGACACGCCAGCTGCGGAAGTCCCAGGCCCACCAGGACGATTTCCCCGTCCCGGAGAAGCCGGGAGGCGGCTACCACCATCATCTCGCTCGGGCTGTACCCCTGAGTCCCGCCCATGGCCTCAATACCCCCTCTTTGGATCCGCTATCAGCTTCCGCAGGCGTTCCTCTCCGATGCGGCGCAGGTATCCCTCGTGATCGGAGGTCCCCAGGACGTACTCCTCCAGGTACTGGGCGAACCCTTCCTCGGTCTGTGCGAGGGTGGCGTAGCGCCGCAGGTGGTCAAAATCGTAGTCGTACTTCCGGTAGCAGGCGGTGGGGTACGCGGAGAAGCGGAGGGGGACCACCGCGTCCACGTAGAGGCCGCTCAGGGTGGTCCCCTCAGGGGCTGCCCGGAACTCCTCCTCGTCCACCAGCTCCTCGGTAAGCACCACGGTGCGTCGGGCAGCCCGGGCCTTCTCCAGGTTGTCCCAGGTGGGGCCCAGGATCCGGCAATTACCCTGAGGATCCGCCATCTGGACGACCAGCACCGCCACATCCGGCCGCAGGGCGCGCAGCCGGACGATCCTCTGACCCTCGAAGGGATCCTCCGCCACCTCCGCCTCCCCCGCCTCCACGAGGGGCTCCAGCATCTCGGAACCCAGGAGCGTGCGGGTGGGGATGTAGGGGATGCCGAGGGCCCCCGCATGGTAGCGGAGGGTGATGGCCAGGCTGCTCTGCTCCAGGACCCGGACCGTGCCCTTCAGGATCGCCTCGTTCACCCGGTTGAGCAACCCCGCCCGGTCCAGGGATCCTCCTCCGAAGATCAGGGTGTCTACCAGCCCCGCGCCCACCAGGAGGTCCGTATCCATCCCTCCCACCGCCTGACTGAGGGTCAGCTTGCCTCGCCGTTGCCGGATCACCTCGTGCACGAAGGCGATGGGACAGCCCGAGACGGCAAAGCCTCCCAGGGCCACATGCGCCCCCTCAGGGATGGACGCCACCACCTCCTGCAGGCTTCGTACCTTGTCCTGGATCATCGCTCCCCTCCCTCCCCGTGGGGGGCCGTTGCCCAGTTCACCCTCCCGCTTCCGATCTGGCGGAAGATCCGGGATCGCAGGGAGGCGAATTCGGCTGCCGACCGCGTCCCGATCTGGTCGCGGGGCCGCGGGAGGTGCACCGGCACGTCGTCCACCACCCTTCCCGGGGATCCGCTGAAGACCAGAACCCGATCCGCCAAGTAGATGGCCTCATCCACATCGTGCGTGACGAGCAGTGTGGTGAACCGGAACTGAGTCCAGAGATTCAGCAACAGATCCTCCAGCTCCATCCGCGTGAGGGCGTCCACGGAGCCGAAGGGCTCGTCCATAAGGAGGATGCGGGGCTGGAAGGCCAGCGCCCGGGCAATGGCCACCCGCTGCTGCATTCCCCCAGACAGCTCCCACGGATAGTGGTTTCCAAAACCATCCAGTCCCACCGCAGCCAGCATCCGGAGGGCCAGCCCTTCCCGGTCCAGGGGCGTGAGCCCCTTTCGCTTTTGCAGGGGGAGCATCACATTCTGCATCACCGTGAGCCAGGGAAACAGCGACCGGTTGTACTCCTGGAACACCAGGACGACTCCGGGTGGGGGGCCCGTCACCCGACGCCCCTCCACCCGGATCTCGCCACTGGAGATGGCCAGCAAACCGCACACGCACTTGAGCAGGGTGGACTTCCCGCACCCCGAGGGCCCCACGATGGTCACGAATTCCCCCTCCCTCACGGAGAAGGAAACCTCCTCCAACGCCGCCCGCTGGCGTTCCGAGAACCTCTTGCTCACATCCACCACTTCCAGCACGACCCGGTTCATGGCTGCACCGCCCGGGATCCCCGGTGCCAGCTCAGGACCCGGCCCTCCACACGCTCGAAGGCGACGTTCACCAGGTAGCCCAAGAGACCCAGCAGGAAAATGCCCGCATACATCTCCGGCACCGCAAACAGGCGCTGGGCGTTCAGGATGAAGTACCCGAGCCCATTGGTGCTCCCCACCATCTCCGCGATCACCATGGTGATGAAGGCCACGCCGAGACTCGTCCGGAGGCCCGCGAAGAGCTGGGGCATGGTGGCAGGGGCCACCACCCTCATCGCCACCTCCCGGGCTTTCAGGCCGAACATCCTGGCGGTCTCGATCATCGCCTGATCCACGTTCCGCACGCCGTCCCGGGCGTTCAGGAGGATGGGCCAGAGGCTGGAGAAGGCGATCACGAACACCTTGCTCGCGTCCCCGATCCCCATGGTGAGGAGGGCAAAGGGGATGAGCGCGGGCGGGGGAGTGGCGCGGAGGAACTCCACCAGGGGCTCCAGAAACCGGTCCAGCCGCCTCCAATGCCCCATGGCGATCCCCAGCACCGTTCCCGTAAGCGCCGCCAGCCCGTAGCCTTCCCCCATCCGCACCAGGCTGGGAACCACGTGGGCCGAGAGGTTCGGCAGCTGCCACACCGCGGCGAAGGTTTCGACGATGCGGGTGACGGTCGGAAAGTACAGGGATCCGGATCGGCGGGAGAGGATCTCCCAGGCCCCCACGAACCCCAGGAAGACCAGCCACCCCATCCAGTTGGCCGACCGGATCCCGGGTAGCCGTCGCGGCGTTCTCACCCTCCCACCTCCTCAGCCCGTCCCATGGCTCCCCGGTACCACCGCAGGGCCCGGCCCTCCGCGGCCCGCAGCAGGTGGTTCAGCAGGTATCCCAGGGTTCCCAGAAGCAGGATCCCTCCGTACATCTCCGGGATGCGGCCCCCGAGCTCCGTGGCCTTGACGTAGAAGCCGAGCCCGCCGGTGCCCGCCACCATCTCCGCGGTCACGGTCACGATGAGGGCCACCGCAGAGCTCACCCGGACGCCCGTGGCGATGAACGGGAGGGCGGACGGAACCACTACCCGCAGGAGAACCTCCCACGGCGCGAACCCGAAGATCCTGGCGGTGTCCACGAGGACGGGATCCGTGTTGTAGACCCCATACGTGGTGTTGAACAGCAGGGGCCACACCGCGGCATAGCACGCCACCGCGAACCGCATTTCCTCTCCGATCCCCAGCAGCAGGATGGCCACGGGGATGATGGCCACGGAGGGGATGGGCCGCAGCATCTCGATCAGCACCGCGCTGGCCCGTCGCAGGGACCGGACCCGACCCAGAAGGACGCCCCAGGGGATCCCGACCGCCAGAGCCAGGACAAGGCCCCGGGCATAGGCGGTGAGGGTCACCCAGGCGTGTTTGGGAATCTCCCCCGTCCTCAGTTCCAGGACCAGGGCTACCAGCACCCGGCTGGGAGGCGGAAAGAAGGCCGGGTGGAGAATCCCGATCTGGGAGACCGCTTCCCACACGAGCACTGCCCCCACGACCGAAGCCCACCGGTCGAATCCCCTCCGCTCGGGCCGCACGGCACTCGCTCTTCAGCGCAGACCCCGCACCAGGATGTCCCCCGGCTTGAGAGGTCTACGCAGCAGCCCGTGTTTGACCGCCACATCGACCACGGGCTGGACATCCGAGTCGAACACCGTGGAGAAGAAGCCCGGAAGCGGCATCCGTTCCGCCACATCCGCGGGGACCCGGGTGTAGCGGGGAATGAGGGCCCGGGCCTCACCGGGGCGACGGAGGATCAGCTCGTTCGCCTTCCGGATGGCTCGGTTGAAGGCGGCCGCCACCTGCCGGTTCCGATCGAGCCAGGAGCGCTTGGCGAACCATGCGGCCACGAGAACCCTCCGTCCGAAGACCGCGAAGGGACGGGCATCCAGCACGCGGGCGACACCCTGCGCCAACGCCACGCTCGCGAAGGGCTCGATGACCACCGCAGCGTCCACACGCTTCCCGCTCAGGACCGCGGGCATATCGGGGTACGGAATCTCCACGAACCGTACCTGGGCCGGGTTTACCCCCTGTTGATCGAGCCAGGCCAGGGCCGCGAGGTAGGGGATGTTCGCCAGGGTGTTGACCGCCACGGTTTTGCCCACGAGGTCCCGCGCGCTGCGCACCGGCGAGTCCGCGGGGACCAACAGCTGGTGGACGCGGTTGTGGGGATCCACCTCAAACGCTCCCGGTGCGAAGAACACGAAGTCAAATCCCCGCTCCCGGGCGAGGAGGATGGAGACGATATTGGACCATCCCACATCCAGGCTACCGCCCTCCACCGCGGGAGCGATCTGTGCACCTCCCGCCATGGCCGTGGTCTCCACCCGCAATCCTTCCTCTGTGAAGTAGCCCTTGGCATCCGCCACGAACAGCTGGAGCAGATCCACGATGGGAATGATGCCCACCCGCAGCCGCACCGGGGCCTGGGCGGGAACGGGCGAAACGGAGCACACGAGCAGGATCGCCACCACGACCCCGGCCCATCCCATCCGAAAAGCCATACGTCTCACGGTTCTCTCCTCCCCTCTCCGGTTTTGCGAACCCTGCGATCAGTGCTTCCCCGGTCTTTTCGACCATGGTAGTTCCCGAGGCTGCGGGCTGAGCGGAGGTGACCGAGCCGGCCGTATCCCGTGGCCAGGTAGGTGTCGAGGAGGGCGGGATCCTGGCTCAATTCCTCGGGAAAGTAGTGGCGCAGAATGGCTTCCCCCGCGGCCAGGATGTTCTCCCGGACCAGGGTCTCCACGCGGATGGGGTCCTTGGCGCGGAACGCTGCCACGATCTCCTCGTGGGCCCGTACGGAGGCTTCCGTCCGCCCCGGCACGGAGATGGACATGTACCGCAGGCGCAGGATGGGCCGTCCCAGCCCGCGCAGGATCTCCTCCAGCATGGGGTTGCGAGCGATCTCTGCGACCCGCTGGTGGAAGACCACATTGAGGCGAAACAGTTCTGGAACGTTTGGGGGCTCCAGGGCCTGGCGCATCCGGTGGACAAGACCCTCGAGCTCCTCGATCTCGGCTTCCGTGGCCACCAGGGCCGCCTGCCGGGCAGCGAGGCCGTGAAGCCAGGCACGGCAGAGATAGATCCCCGCCACAGCCCGGGCGTGGATGGTGGCCACCACAAACCCTCGGCGGGGGATGTGTTCCACCAGGTGCTCCCGTTCCAGGCGACGGAGGGCTTCGCGGACAGGGGTGCGGCTGGTCTTGAACTGGGCAGCTAAGGCCTCCTCCCGGAGCCTCGTTCCTCCGGCCAGGCGACCCTGGATGATCTCGTTGGCCAGGATCTCCGCGATCTGCGCACTGATCCCGGAACGCTCTAGGGGAAGGGTCTCGGACCGGATCAGCCGCTCCGCATCCCGGGCAAGCACCGATCACCGCCTCATCGGGTCTCCGTAGCAGTTCAATACAGAGTTTTGTATACAGAGCACATCATTGTCAAGACCTTGCGAGTCCTCTTCTGCCCCGGGGATCCGGATGGGGTGGCCGAGGGGATTCGAACCCCCAACCCCCAGAGCCACAGTCTGGTGCTCTGCCATTGAGCTACGGCCACCGCACCAGGCACCCGGATTATACCATTGAGGGCGATTCCCGGGCCACGTTCCGGTCCGGTACAATGGATGGGGCGCGCCCGTAGCTCAGAGGACAGAGCGGCTGCCTTCTAAGCAGCGAGTCGGGGGTTCGAATCCCTCCGGGCGCGCCAGGGGGTTTTTCAATCCTCTCGGCCCCCCGACACATGTCCAACGTTCCCCTCTCCTGAACGTGCAGAGGTTCAGATGCACCGGAGCTCCCGCACGCCCTTGCCACGACGTTGACAGGAGAAGAGGGTTTCAATAGAGTGATCCCTGCAGAGTTGTATAGACAGGTCAGCCCGGGGACCTAGCGTGGGGCTGTATCTCTCCTTGGCTTCCCTGAACGAGCACTCCAGAAAAAGGAGGCGAGGGACCATGCGACGGATGTCGGGGTGGGAGGCGGTCTGCCTGCTCCTCGCGGTGGTGGGGCTTGTAGCGGCTCCCTTCCTGAGTGCGGGGAATGCGGTGGCCCAGCAGCGGGAGCCCATCTTGGTGGGGGAGATCGTCTCCGCGAGCGGAGCGTTCGCGGTGCACCAGCACGGGCACCACGGTGCCACCCTGGCGGTGGAGGAGATCAACGCGAAGGGCGGGGTGCTGGGCCGCC
>JAVKHN010000019.1:0-35714 GCA_031459935.1 Candidatus Sysuimicrobium calidum
TGGGGATCACCCGGTCCCCGCGGCGCGGCAGGGCACCTCCCGTGGGAATGGCCCAGGCCTCCCCGCGGCCCGGGCCTTCTGCCGGCCCCTCTCCCATGCGGACTTCCCCCGTGATCCGCAGCCGGGCGGGCCGGTCCGGGGAGGCATCCCGCACGTCCGCCTCCCAAACCACGTAGCCGTCCATGGCCGCCCGCCGGAAGGACGGGACGGGCCGGGGGCACACGTAAGTCTCCGCTGCCACCCGTCCTGCGGCCGTGGTGACGGGAACGCGCTCCGTCCCGATCGGCTCCGCTTCCCGCAGGAGCTGCTGGAAGGCAGCTTCCAGGTCCAGGGCCACCGCTTCCTCCACCGCGCACCTCTATGGTACGATCCCCCGCGGCGTGCCGCACGCTACGGGGATCGTGCTCGCGGGAGGTCGCAGCCGGCGCATGGGCCGGGACAAGGCGACCCTCCCCTTCGGCCCGGACACCGTGCTCGGGTGGGTGGTGCGCCGGGTTCGATCCGTGTGCCCGAGGGTCCTCGTGGTCGCGCGGGAGCCGACCCAGTACCCGGGGTTCGAGGTGGTTCCGGATCGGTTCCCGGGACTCGGGCCGCTCGCAGGGCTGCACGCTGGGCTGTCGGTCGCAAAGACGGAGTTGGGAGTCTGTGTCGCCTGCGACCTGCCGTTCGTGGAGCCCGCTCTCCTGCGCCACCTCCTCCGCCGTGCGGAGGGGGTGGACGCCGCGGTACCGGTGGTGCGGGGACGGCCTGAACCCCTGTGTGCGGTCTATCGCCGGACCGCGCTTTGCCCCGCGGAGGCGCTGCTGCGGGCAGGTGGAGGTTCCCTGCGGGATCTGTTTGCGCGGTTGCGCGTGCGCTTCGTCCCGGAGCCAGAGGTGCGGCAGGTGGATCCGGAGCTCGTGAGCTTCTTCAACCTGAACACCCCGGAAGATTACGAGCGGGCCCTTCGCCGGCTGCGCGGGGAGGACTAGTAGGCCCGGGCGAAATACACCACAGCCCGGGAGGGCTGCCCGCAGACCACGCAAGTGCCCTCCGGAGGCTCCTCCGGGATCACCCGAGGGAAGCCGCCCGTGTCCTCCCGCAACCGGTCCTCGCAACTCTGGTCCAGACACCACTGCACCCGCACGAATCCCCGGCGCTGCCGGATGAGCTCCGTGGCCTCCGCGTAGGACGTGGCGGCGAGGGTGTGGGTCTGGAGGAACTCCCGGGCCCGCTCGAACATCCGCCGCTGCACAGCTTCCAGCTCCGCGGCCACCGCCCCCTCGATGCTCCCCAGCGGCACGGGCCGCTTGCCCCCCTCGCCGTCCCGGGCCACCAGCACCGCCTGCTCCTGTTGGAGGTCCCGGGGGCCCAGCTCGATGCGCAGAGGTACACCCCGCAGCTCCCACTCGTTGAACTTCCAACCGGGCGTGTACTCCTCGCGATCGTCCAGGTGCACCCGGAAGCGTTCCCGGAGCTGTGCGGCGAGGGCCCGGGCCCGCTCCAGGACCGCGGGTGTGTCCTCGAACCGAATGGGAACGATCACCACCTGAATGGGAGCAATACGGGGCGGCAGAAACAGCCCCCGGTCATCCCCGTGGGCCAGCACGAGGGCCCCGATCAGGCGCGTGGTCACCGCCCAGGAGGTGGTCCACACGTACTTCTCCGTGTTGTCCCGGTCCAGGAACTTCACGTTGAAGGCACGGGCGAAGTGCTGTCCGAGGAAGTGGGAGGTACCCGCCTGGATGGCCTGCCCATCGGGCATGAGGGCCTCCAGGGTGTAGGTCCACTCCGCACCCGCGAACTTCTCGCTTGCGGGTTTTTTGCCCACGAGCACGGGGATCGCGAGCTCCCCTTCCAGCAGACGCCGGTAGATGTCGAGAATGAGGCGGCACTCCTCGTCCGCCTCCTCCGCGGTGCGGTGGGCGGTGTGCCCCTCGTGCCAGAAGAACTCCAGGGTGCGCAGAAACAGGCGCGTGGACTTCTCCCATCGCACCACACTTCCCCACTGGAGGATGCGCACGGGCAGATCCCGGTAGGACTGGATCCACTTCGCGTACATGGGCATGATGATGGCCTCGGAGGTGGGACGCACCGCCAGCCGCTCGCCCAGCGGCTCGTCTCCGCCGTGGGTCACCCACGCCACCTGCGGGGCGAACCCCGCCACGTGCTCCGCCTCCTTCTTCAGGAAGGACTCGGGGATGAACAGCGGGAAAGCCGCGGTCTGGTGTCCCGTGCGCCGGAACTCCCCATCCAGCCACCGCTGGATGGCCTCCCATATGCTCCATCCGTACGGCCGGATCACCATGCACCCGCGCACCGGCGCGTAGTCCACCAGCTCCGCCCGCAGGCACACCGCGGTGTACCACTCCGAGAGGCTCTCGTGCTTGCGGGGAATCTCCTTGACAGCCTCCTTCGCCTCCATGGACCTCCCTGCCCGTCCGCGCGTGACGGATTGTACCACCCCCTTACGGTTCCGTCACGCGCGGACGGGATCGCGACGGGGGGAGGGAGATCGGGCCAGCTGGCCCAGGAGGCGGTGCTCGTCCGTCACCCCGTGGTTGAGGGCGGCGATGCGACCGGAGGCGTCCACCACCGCGGTGGCAGGAACGGTCCAGATCCCGTACCGCCGGGCGCGTTCCGGCTGCCGCTGCACGTCCACCACCTCGATGCGGACCTCCGGGTTCAGGGTCTGCAGGCGTTCCAGGGCCGGCATCTGCTGGGTTCGACACGGGACGCACAGGGGATGTGTGAAGGCCACCACCGCGGGGCCGGGCACGTCCGCCTGTGCACGCAGGAACCGCCGATCGTGGATGTGGAGGAGAACCGACCACCCTACTGCCACCAGGAGGAAGATTCCGAGGACGATCAGCGCCCGTTCCGGCATCCCCTCACCTCCGGAGGAGGCCCAGGCGCGCGAGCTGGAGGTAGAGGAAGCAGCCCGCGCAGAAGCCGGAGAGGAGGTTCACCAGGGCCAGGGCCGCCACGAGCCACGCGAGGGCCCAGCCCACCCCGGGGGCTCCACCGAGCAGAACCACCCCCGCCCCAAGCAGGAGCGTTCCGCCCAGGGCCTGGGCGAACCGGTGCGGGGCCGGATCCTCCGGTCGAACGTCTGGCCGTACGATCCGGCCCTTCAGCGCCCGGTGGTACAGGAGCTGGAAGGGGGCGATTCGGGGATCCATGGCTCCCAGGAGGAGGGCGAGGCCCGTGAGGAGCAGGAGCCAGGGAAGATCCCACAGGAACGCCGCGGCCACGAGCACGAGGATGCTCACCTGGTTTGTGCGCAGGGCGTTGCGATCCACGGTCATTCCTTGGCCTCCACCGGCGTCGTGCGCTCGATGGGGACGCCCACGAGGCTGCCCCATTCGGTCCAGGAGCCGTCGTAGTTCTTCACCTTCGGGTAGCCCAGCAGGTACTTCAGCACGAACCAGGTGAGGCTACTGCGCTCCCCGATCCGGCAGTAAGCGATCACCTCCTTGTTGGGAGCGATTCCCAGCGGCTCGTAGGTAGCCCGCAGCTCCTCCGCGGACTTGAACGTCCCGTCCTCCCGGACGTTGTGGGTCCAGGGAATGTTTACGGCACGCGGGATGTGTCCGGGCCGCTGCGCCCCCTCCTGCGGATATCCGGGCGGCGCGATCAGCTCGCCGTGGTACTCCTGCGGGGAGCGGACGTCCACCAGGGCGAGCGCCGGATCCTGCAAGCGCTGGAGGATCTCGTCCCGGAACGCTCGCAGGGCGGGATCCGGGTCCTTGGCCCGAAAGGGGGTGGGCGGGTACTGCGGCACCTCCGTGGTGAGGGGGCGGCCCTCCGCGATCCACTTCTGCCGACCGCCGTTGAGGATCTTCACGTTCTCCACCCCGTAGTACCGGAGCAGCCAGAAGGTGTAGGTGGCGAACCAGTTGTTTCGGTCCCCGTAGAGGACGATGGTGTGCTCGTTGCCGATGCCCCGCTCGCCCAGCAGCTCCTCCAGCTGCTCTCGGCTCACCCAGTCCCGGCGCACGGGGTCCTGCAGGTCCGTCTTCCACCGGAGGTGAATGGCACCGGGGATGTGCCCCTGCGCGTAGAGATCAGGATCCTCGTTGGATTCCACGATCCGCAGCGCAGGATCCCCCAGGCGCTCGTGCAGCCATTCGGTCTCCACCAAAACCTCGGGATGCGCATACCGAGCCACCAGAACCCCCCCTTTGCAGAAATTTTGGACGTGAAGAGGCTGTGTTGTCCGTGGCTACGGGAAGCGGAGACAGGAAGTGCTCGGGGAAGGGCTACGCAGACTGCGGCGAAGGCACACCCTGCCTCCGCCGAGGACAGATACAGCTGCGGGGTGCGTACCGGGTGAATGCCCGCCTCATAACATCTCTCAATATGGCACCCGGGGGACTGACCGTCAAGGGGGCGGTTCCCGCCTGCTAACCTGTTTTCACACTCAGGGAGACGCCGTCTTCTAGGTGGATGATGGTCGATCGGAGCCGCGGGTGCTTCATGAGGGCTTCCCGGAAGCTCCGGAGTTCAGGCCAGAGGAGGTTATCCGCCACCAGGATCCCGCCTGTTCTCAGCTTCTCGACGCAATCGTCCAGCACGGGCAGGTATCGAGACTTGTCCACGTCCAGGAAGATCATATCGTACAGGGAGGTGCTCCGGCGGAGGAACGTACCCACCTCCTCGACCACGACCTCCACCACCCCCTCGACCCCTGCCTTCTTGAGGTTCTTGAGGGCTTCCCGGGCGTTTCGGGGGTTCCAATCCACAGAAACCAGCTTCGCCCCCGGGGGCAGGGCTCGGGCCATGTGGAGGCAGGAGTAGCCGATGCCGGTCCCTAGTTCGAGCACAAGACGCGGCTGGGCGAGCAGGGTGAAGGCATAAAGCAACTCGCCCTTGGCTGGGCCCACGATGGGGAACCACCGGCCGTTGCCGGTAGCCCTCTCCAGCTCCCGGATCACCTGGAGAATCCGGTTCTCGCCCACCTGGCTCCCCCTCCTACCCTATGCCCTCCGCCTCCGCAGGACAAGCCGGAGGGAGAGGAGATCGCAAAATCCGGTGCGAAACCGGAGAATCGAGAGGGGAGGTGTGGGGTGGAGCTGCGAACCTCCTATGCCCAGGACCTGCGCCTGGTTTCGGGGGCGGCGGGCTGGACTGCCCTGATCGTTCTCCTAGGGGTTCTTGCCGCGCTTCCCCTCTTCGCACCCCGCTACGTGATCTACGTGGCCACCCTGGTGGGAGTACACGGGATCGTGGCGGTGGGCCTGAACCTCCTGATGGGCTATGCGGGGCAGGTTTCCCTGGGACATGCGGGCTTCGTGGCCATCGGGGCCTATGCCCACGGGCTTTTTCTCACGCGGCTCGGCTGGGGGTTCGGGCCCGCGCTCGTGGCCGCGGCGGGGCTCTCGGGGCTTGCAGGCTCCCTGCTAGGCCTGCCGGCCCTGCGGCTCGCGGGGCCGTACCTCGCGGTGGCCACCCTGGGGTTCGGGCTCGCGGTCCACCAGGTGCTGGTGAACTGGGAGGCCCTTTCGGGCGGGCGCTCGGGGCTGTTCTTCCCTGAAGTCTCCGTGCTGGGGGGGTCGCTCCGGGACGAGCGGGTGCTGTACTGGGTGGTTCTGACGGTGGCGGTGTTCTTGGTGCTCGGAGCCTACCGGCTGGTGCGCAGCTACATCGGCCGGGCGTTCGTGGCCATTCGGGACAGCGAGATCTCCGCCTCCACCGTGGGAATCCACCTCACCGCGTACAAGACCCTGGCGTTCGGGATCAGCGCCCTCTATGCGGGAGCTGCGGGCGCGCTGCTGGGGCACCTGATGGGCTTCCTGGAGCCGCAGCTGTTTACCCTCTTCGAGTCCATCTACTTCCTGGCCATGGTGGTGGTGGGCGGGCTGGGGTCCGTCTCCGGGAGTCTGCTGGGTGCAGTCCTCCTCACCCTCCTCCCACAGGCCCTCTCGGGGCTCGGGGAGGCCCTGAACGTGGTATACGGGCTTATCCTCCTTCTGGTCCTCCGGTTCGATCCGGGGGGACTGTACGCCCGGTGGCTGCGGATCCGGCGGTACTGGAAGGCCTGGCCGCTATGACGCTCTTGCTGCAGTACATCGCCAACGGGCTCGCGGCCGGCAGCCTCTACGCCCTCGTGGCCTTAGGGATCGTGCTCCTGTACCGCTCCAGCCGCGTGCTGAACTTCGCCCACGGGGATCTCTCCTCCATGGGGGTGTTCCTGGCCCTCTCCGCCCTGGCCGCGGGCTGGCCTTACCCCCTGGCCGTGGCCGCGGGTTTAGGAAGTTCCGGACTGCTCGCCATGGCCTTTTACCGGATCTTTTTGCGGCCCGTGCGGGGCGGTACCCTGCTGGGGTCTGTGATCGCCACCCTGGCTTTCGCCCTGGTCCTGAGCGGTCTGCAGGTCTGGGGGTGGGGGACGCAGACCCGGGTGTTCCCCTTCCCCCTTTCGGAGTCCCGGGTGGTGCGGTGGGGCGGGGTGGCGGCAAGCGAACGCACCCTGGGAACCTTGGGGATCGGGATCCTGCTGGTGGCTGGCCTGTCGGTGTTCGTGCAGAGATCCCGATGGGGGCTTGCCATGCGGGCGGTGGCGCAGGATCCGGAGGCCGCGCAGCTGGTGGGGGTTCCCGCAGCTCGGGTGCTCGCGGCCACGTGGGCCCTCTCCGGGGTCCTGGGGGCCTGCGCGGGAGTGTTGCTTGCCCCCGCGGTCTTCGTGGACCCCTTCATGATGCTGGACCCCTTTTTGAAGGGATTTGCCGCCGCGGTCCTGGGCGGGATGGAGAGCCTGCCGGGCGCGGTGGTGGGCGGCTTTGGGTTGGGCGTGCTGGAGAGCCTGTTTGCAGGATACGTCTCGGTGCGGTTCAAGACCACCCTGGCGTTCGGGGTGATCGTGGCGGCGCTCCTGATCCGACCCGAGGGCCTGCTGGGGCGCCCCTTCCAGCGCCGGGTGTAAATCCGGAAGGGAGGTGGGGGAATGCGGCGCTTGGTGGTGTTCCTGCTGGTGGTGGGACTTATAGGACCCCTGGGGCAGACCGTGGCCCAGGAACGGGGCGTGACCCCGGAGGAGGTGGTGATCGGGACCTCCATGCCCTTAAGCGGCCCCGCCGCGTACTGGGGCGCGGTCGGCAGGGGCATGGAGGCCTACGCCCGGTATCTCAACGAGCAGGGGGGGATCCACGGACGGAGATTGCGGGTGGTGGTGCGGGACGACGGCTACCTTCCGCCTCGCGCCGCGGCGAACGTGCGGGAGCTGGTGGAGCGGGTGGGCGTGTTCGCCATCGTGAGCCTCATCGGGAGCGCAAACGCGTTCGCGGTGCGGGACTACCTCGTGCGCAACCAGGTCCTGTGGATCACGCCCACCGCGGACGCCACCATGTGGTACGGGTTCCGGCAGAAGCGCTATCTCTTCGTGACCTACCCCTCTTACGTGGAGGAGGCCCGGATCCTGGTGGAGTATGCGGCCGAGAGGTTGGGCGTGCACACGGTAGCGGTCTTCTACCAGAACGACCTGTACGGTCAGAAGGGCCTGCTGGGCGCCAAGCAGGGGGCGCACAGGGCCCGGATCCGCATCGTGGCCCAGGTGCCTTATGAGGTGACCGCGGCGGACGTGAGCACGGAGGCGGTGAAGCTGCGGGAGTCCCGGGCGGAGGCGGTGCTCCTCTATGCCACCCCGCGGCACGGCGCCCTCATCGTGCGGGAGATGGCGAAGGTCGGGTATGCGCCGAGGCTTCTGAGCTCCTTCACCCTGGCAGACCCCATCATGTTCACCCTGGCGGGTGAGGCGTGGAACAACGTGATCTCCACCGGCTTCTTCCCGCTTCCCGGCACCGGGGATGCCCGGGTGGACCAGGCCCTGGGCATCCTCACCCGGATGGATCCCGCCCTGCGGGCCAACCCCCACAACGCGCTCGCGGGCTGGGCCTTCCTGGAGCCCCTGGTGGAGGCCCTGCGGCGCGCGGGTCGGGAGCTCACCAAGGAGCGGGTGGTGTCAGCCCTGGAGAGCCTGCGGAACTGGGACGGGGAGGTCATCCGGGGGGTCACCTTTGGTCCGGATCGACGGCAGGGCATCCACCGGATCTTTCTCACCCGGGCGGAGGGCGGGCGGTACGTCCGGATCTCGGACTGGATCCCGTACCCCGTGCGGTTCTAGACCCTTGGGGCATCCGCTCCTCCGGGTAGAGGGGGTCTCCCTGCGGTTCGGCGGGATCACCGCCCTCCGGGACGTCTGCCTGGAGGTGGGCGCGCGGGAGCTCGTGGCCCTCCTCGGTCCCAATGGCGCGGGCAAGACCAGCCTGTTCAACTGCATCTGCGGGCTCTACCGGCCGCAGCGGGGCAGCATCCGGCTCGAGGAACACGAGCTCACCCGCCTGCGCCCTGAGCGCATCGCGCGGTTGGGGGTGGCCCGCACCTTCCAGAACCTGGAGCTTCCACGGGGCATGACGGTCCTGGAGGTGCTGCTGCTGGGCTGCCACCGGTACTTCCGGGCCCGGGTGTGGGAAGTGGCCCTGGACGTGCCGCGGGCGGTGCGGGAGGAGATCGCCCAGCGGGAGCGGGCGGAGGAGATCCTGGAGTTCCTCCGGCTGGAGGCGTACCGGGACCGGCCGGTGGGAGCCCTGCCGCATGGCATCCAGCGCCTGGTGGAGCTGGGGCGTGCCCTGTGCACCGGGCCGCGGTTGCTGCTCCTGGACGAGCCCTCCGCGGGCCTTGCGCCGGAGGACAAGGAGGAGCTGGCGTATCGCCTCCGGCAGACAAGGCGGCGGTTCGGGGTCACCCTGCTCCTGATCGAGCACGACCTCCGGATGGCCATGGGGCTGGCGGAGCGGGTGGTGGTGATGGACCACGGGGAGGTCATCGCCCAGGGATCCCCGGAGGAGGTGCAGCGGGATCCGCGGGTGATCGAGGCCTATCTCGGGGCCATGGGGTGAGCGCGCTGCTGGAGGTGCGCAACCTGGAGAGCGGTTACCGCCGCGGGTTCGTGGTGCTCCGGGGCGTTTCCCTGCGGGTACGGGAGGGGGAGATCGTGGCCCTGCTGGGCCCTAATGGTGCAGGCAAGACCACCCTGCTGCGCACCCTCATGGGGCTCATCCCGGATCAGCCCGAGAAGGGGGAGGTGCTGTTCCGGGGCCAGCGCCTCCAGGGGAAGGAGCCCCATGAGATCACACGGATGGGAATGGTGTTGGTGCCCGAGGGCCGGGGAATCTTTCCGGAACTCACGGTGGCGGAGAACCTGACCCTCGTAAGCTTCGGCCGCCGGGTCCGCGCCGGGGAGATGGAGGCGGTGCTGGACCGGTTCCCCGTGCTCCGGGAGCGATGGAGGCAGCTTGCGGGAACCCTTTCAGGGGGCGAGCAGCAGATGCTGGCCCTGGCCAGGGCCCTGCTGCTGCGGCCCACTCTGCTGCTGCTGGACGAGCCCTCCCTAGGACTCGCACCCCAGGTGGTGGCGGAGACCTTCGCCGCCCTCCAGGTCCTGAACCGGGAGGGGATGACCGCGCTGTTGGTGGAGCAGAACGCCCGCATGGCCCTTCGCATCGCCCACTACGGATACGTGCTGGAGGCTGGCCGGCTCGTGCTGGAGGGGCCCCCGGAGCGGCTGCGGGAGGATCCCCAGGTACAGGCCCTGTACCTGGGGATGGGGCAGGAGCCCTCTCCCAAGGGGTTCCGCCGGTGGCGGCCCAGACGCCGGTGGGCCTGAGGGGTCAGCTCCGGTAGAGGGACTCGATGAGGTCCGCGTACCTCTCCGCGATGACCTTCCGCTTCACCTTGAGGGTGGGGGTGATCTCTCCGTCCTCCTCGTAGAGGCGCTTGGGGAGGATGGCGAACCGCTTGACCTGCTCGGGAGGGCTGAGGGCGCGGTTCACCTGTTGCACTTCCTGCTCGAGGAGTTCTTGAACCCGCTCGTTCATGCTGAGGTCCGCAAACGTGGTGAAGGGAATCCGGTGCTCCTGCGCCCAGCGGGCCACGTGGTCCTCGTCGAGCACGATGAGGGCCACAAGGTACGGTCGCCGGTCCCCGATCACCACCGCGTCATGGATGTAGGGGCTTGCTTTGAGTTTGTTCTCCACGTAAGCGGGCGCGATGTTCTTGCCGTATGCGTTGATGAGGATGTCCTTCTTCCGGTCTGTGATGCGCAGAAAGCCCTCCGCATCCATCTCGCCCACGTCCCCACTGTGCAGCCAGCCATCCCGAAGGGCCTGCGCGGTGGCCTCCGGATCCTTGAAGTATCCCGCAAACACGTTGGGTCCCCGCACCAGGATCTCCCCGTCCTCCGCGATGCGCACCTCCACCCCCGGGAGAGGCTGGCCCACGGTCCCCAGCCGGATCCGGTCGCCATGGTGGATGGTGGTGGGGCCGCTTCCCTCCGTCTGACCGTACACCTCCCGGACGGGCACGCCGATGGCGTGGTAGTACTCCAGGATCTCGGGGGCGATGGGGGCAGCTCCGGAGACCGCGAACCGGACGCGATCGAGCCCCAGACGACGGCGCAGGGGCCGCAGGACCAGGGCTTCGCTCAGGGCGTGCGCCACGCGCAGGGAAGCCGGGATCGGCTGGCCCGCAAGGCGGCTCAACGCGTGCCGCCGGCCAAAGTGGACCGCGGTCCGGTACGCGGTGCGCTTGAGGAAATCCACCCCGCCCGCTCGCATGTGCAGTTCCACCTGCGCGTAGAGCTTCTCCCACAGGCGGGGCACCGCGAAGAGGATGGTGGGTCGGACCTCCTGGAGGTTCTGGAAGAGGGTCTCGAGGCTTTCCGCGAAGTGCACGGTGTAGCCCCACACGAGAGGGAGGTAAAGGGAGAGCATGCGCTCCGCGATGTGGGCGAGGGGGAGGAAGGAGAGGGCGGTGTCCGTGGGGTACAGAGGGTTTGCGGCACCCAGCGCCTGTGCGGTCCACAGGAGGTTGCGGTGGGTGAGCATGGCGGCTTTCGGCGGCCCCGTGGTGCCAGAGGTGTACAGGAGGACCGCCACGTCCTCCTCCTCGACCTCCCGGAGTCGGGCTTCCAGCACGCCGGCGTCCCCGAGGGCCCGGCCCAGGGCCCGCAGTTCGTCGAGCGTCATCACCTGCGGATCCGCAAATCCCTCCAGGCCCTCCGGATCCATCACCACGATGGTCCGGAGGTGCGGAAGCTGCGAGCGGATGATCAGGGCTTTGTCCAGCTGCTCCTCGTTCTCCACGAAGAAGACCCGGCTCTCGCTGTGCCCGAGCACGTAGGCGCACTGCTCCGGAGGACTGGTGGTGTACACGGCCACGGAGATCCCCCCGGCAAGCTGGATCCCCATGTCGCAGAAGAGCCACTCAGGCCGGTTCTGGCCGATGATGGCCGCGGCCTCGCCCCTCTGCAGGCCCAGGGCCACGAGTCCCCGGGCGATCTCCTCCGCGGACCGACCGTACTCCTCCCAGGTGACGGGCTGCCAGAGTCCCCGGCGCTTGTGTTGCAGGGCTACGCGACCGGCTCGCTCCCGCACCGCCCGGAGGAAACGGTCCGGGACCGTTCCGGTGAGGACTTGCGGGTGCTTGAGAACCGCCATGCCCCACTTGGTGGGCCGTGAGGGACTCGAACCCCCGACGCCCGGGTTAAAAGCCCGGCGCTCTACCCACTGAGCTAACGGCCCTTCCCGCAGGCATTGTACGGCAAGGGAGGGGCACGCACCAAGCGGCTCTCCGGAGGGTAGGGGCTGGTAAGATCGGGATAGCCCGTCCTGAGGAGGGTGGCATGTATCTGGAGGTCCGGGGTTGCCGCTGGTACTGCGAGGATGCAGGGAAGGGCCTTCCCGTGCTCCTCCTTCATGGGTTCCCCCTTTCCTCCGAGATCTGGTCTCCCCTCCGGGATGTCCTTGCCTCCCGGTGCCGGGTGGTGACGCCGGATCTGCGAGGGTTCGGTCGGTCGGACAAGCCGGAAGGCCCCTACACCATGGAGTCCCTCGCGGAGGACGTCCTGGGACTCGCGGACACGCTCGGGTTGGACCGGTTCGTGCTGGGAGGGCATTCCATGGGGGGCTACGTCGCGTTCCGCGTGGCCGCGCGCGCTCCCGGGCGCCTGGTGGGCCTGATCCTGGTGTGCACACGGGCGGAACCGGACACGGAGGAAGGAAAAGCTCGGCGACGTCAGGCCATCGAGACCATCCGCGCCGAAGGATCCCGCTCCTTCCTCGAGGCCTTCCTGCCCAACCTCCTGGGTGCCACCGCGAAGGCCTCCCGCCCGGAGCTCCTGGAGCGCCTCCGCGAGATCGCCTCCGCGATCCCGGCCCATGTGCTGGTGGGGTGTCTTGTGGGAATGAGGGACCGGCCCGACAGCCGGGATCTGCTTCCGCGGATCCAGGTGCCCGCGCTGGTGGTGGCGGGAGAGGAGGACCCGGTCACACCCCTGGAGAGCGCCCGGAGGATGGCGGAGGGGTTCCCTCGGGCGCAGCTGGTCCTCCTCCCCCGCTGCGGGCACACCCCGAGCCTGGAGGCTCCGGAAGCCCTTGCGCGGGCCCTCTTGCAGTTTCTCGGAGGGCTTGAGGGCTGACCTTTCCTCGTGCGCGGGGCGGTTCGAGGGCGATCCGGGGGAGCAGCAGGAGTTGGCGGGGAGGCGAGGAGCGGGGCAGGGGTCGGTTTCGGAAGCCGAGGCGTTCCCGGTATCTTCCCACGGTGCGATCCACGGTGTCCACATACGCGCGGGGCGCGTACTTGCGCGGGTACAGCCGCTCGTAGAGCGCTACCAGCTCGGGATGACGTTCCTGGAGGAACCGAAAGAACGCCTCCCGGGTGACCTCTCCCAGATTCAGGACGCTGTGTCCGACGAACCGGGCGCCGTGATCCCGGGCGGCGCGGATCACGGCCTCGAGGGTTTTCGGAGCATCCGTGAGGCCCGGCAGAATGGGGGCCACGAGAACCCCCACCGCCAGGCCCGCGGCGCTGAGCCGTGCCACGGTCCGCAGGCGTTGGTGGGGAGGCGCTACCGTAGGCTCGATCGTCCGGCTCAGGTGCTCGTCGAGGGTGGCGATGCTTACACAGACCGTGATCCCTGCCCGCTGGTGGAGGCCCTGTAGGACGTCCAGGTCACGCAGGATGAGCGGCGAGCGGGTGACGAGGTTTACCGGCGTGCGGGAATCACACAGGGCCTCGAGGATCCGCCGGGTGATGCGGTAGCGGCCCTCGATGGGCTGATACGGATCCGTGGCGGTCCCGACGACCACCTCCTCGCGCTTCCATGCGGGGTGGGCCAGCTCCGCCCGCAGGACCTCCGGGGCATTCACCTTCACGAAGATCCGGTTGCCCCATCCCTGGATGCCATCCTCTTCGAGGAACCCGTGTGTCCGCCGGGCGTAGCAGAACACACAGGCGTGGGCGCAGCCCCGGTAGGGGTTGATCGACCACCGGAAGGGCATCCCCTGCACCCGGTTGAGCACGCTCCGGACCCGGATCTCCACGTATTCCCGCAGCATACCTCGAGGGTAATGCGAACTTTTGTTCGCGTCAATCCGGGCCGCCATTCCAAGCCGGTGTTCCCTTCCGGGAGGGTTCCGTAGCGCCTGGTTTGCGGTGGAGTTCGCTCGGATCGGTTTTCCGGAGTCGCGAAAAACCGTGTTGTTTGCGCACGTGCAGGAACAACGCCTACAATGATTTACGCGAGAGCAGCATGAAGGGGGTTGTTGCGATGGTGGGGACCGAACGAGAAGGATTCCTCTCCGGGGATGAAGAAGAACAGCTCCAGCAGGTGCTTTCACCCATGATGGAGGAGGAAGAGAGGATGTACACGGAGACGGAAGCGATGGCGCCCACGGAGCCTACACCCGCGCCCGAGCAACCCGCGCCCCGGCGACCTGCGCGTCGTCCTGCAGCGCGCAAACCTGCCGCGCGCAAGCCCGCGGCCCGCAGGCCCGTGGCGAAGAAGGCGGCCCCCGCGAAGCGGAAGGCTGCTGCCAAGCCGAGGAAGGCGGCGCCTGCTCGTCGCAGGGCGACGGCTCGGGCCAAGGCCAGGACGACGGCCCGGAAGGCGAAAGCTACGAGCCGCACCGCAGCGCGCCGGACGACCGCCCGTCGGAGCACGGGGGGACGTTCGGTGCAGCGGACCCGACGCCGCCGCTAGACCGTGGATGGCTCGGGAGGAACCGAGGTCCCCGAGGTCGCTCGGGGAGGGGGGAAGAGGTCGCCTGTGAGGTGACCTTCTGTTTTTATGAACTACTACACGTGCGTTGGCTTCGCGGTCCATAACGCCCCGGATCTTACCCGTCTGGCAGAACAGGCGGCCCGGGCGGGAGTACCGGTGGGACGGGATCCGGTGCTGGGATTGCGGAGGTGGTCCGTGGGGCGGGGCGTGGAGCTGTGGGTGGAGGTCGGGCCGCGGAAAGAGGCGCTGGGGGTTCTGCCGTTCTACGACTCCGGCCGCGACCACCTTCTGGGCGTGGTGGGGTGCGGGGCGGATCCGGATTACCCGGAGGAGGGATGGGTAGAGGCGTGGGTCAACCCCACGGATCCGGAGGAGCCCTACTCCGGCGAGTTCCCCCTCGTCTGCGATCTCGTGGATTACCTGGCCGTCAGCCCCTTCCTGGAGTCCCTTCCGTGCCTGGTGCGCGCCCGGATGGTGGTTTTCCTGCACGAGGCCCGGACCTTTCCGGACGCCCTGGCGGTGGCGGAGGAAGCGCTCCAGGCGGGATTCCGGCTCCCACCCTACACCTTCGCCAGCACCCCCTACTTCAGCCTGGACGAACCCCCGACCTCGGAGCGCCCGGAGGCCACGGCCGTGCTGAGCGGTCGCGTCGTCCGGGTGGCCCGGGAGACCAACCCGCACACAGGCCTTCGCTTCCTCGTCCTCGCGGTGGACACCGGGAAGGTGACCGTGGACGCGGTAGCACCCCCCGACCTCCTCCCCGGGATCCAGGAGGAGATGTTCCTCCAGGGGGGAGGCTGGGTCCTGGCGAAGATCCCTGCTCTGGATGGATTTGCTGATTAGAGGATCCCCTCGTCCGCCCGGCGGTAGGGGTGGATCTCCTCTTCCGCAAACCAAAGTCCGATCTCGTGTGTAGCCTCCTCCAGGGTCCCCGAGGCGTGCACGAGGTTGCGTACGGGCCGCAGCTCCAGGTTGGCGAGGGTGGGGGAGTCCGTGCTGAAGTCTCCCCGGATGGTGCCTGGTTCCGCAAAGATGGGAAGGGTCTTGCCCACGAGCTTGCGGACCGCGCTCACCGCATGCACCCCCTCGATCACCGCGGCGACTACCGGTCCGGAGGCCATGAACTCGATGAGCCAGCCGCGCACCCGGGCCCCGATCTCCACAAGGTCCTCGGTCCCCATTCGCTCCCGCACATCGAGCCCGTAGGCCTCGAAGGCTTCCTTTGTCTTTGTACCGATGGTGTAAAGGAAGTCCTCCCGGTCGGGGTAATGTTGCTCCAGCAGACTCCTGGAAGCCCGCAGCATCTTGAGGCCCACGATCTTAAGGCCCGCCCGTTCTAGCCGTCGTAGGATCTCGCCCACCAGTCCCCGCTGGACCCCATCGGGCTTGACGATGAGCAGCGTTCGCTCCGCTCGGGGGCCTTGCACGATCCACCTCCGGAGGCACAAGGAGTCACCCGTACGATTTTACCGGGCGCTTCTGCCCATCCACGGCGGGTTTCCAGCATACGGAGCCGAGGGGCACACCTCCCGCAGGGGACAGGCAGAGCACTTCGGAGCCCGGGCGGTACACACCTGCCGGCCGAAGGCAATGAGGCGGAGGGCAAACCTCCCCCACTCCTCCGGCGGCACCAGGGCCATGAGATCCCCCTCGATCTTCTCCGGGTCCGTTCGGGAGCTCAGGCCGAGACGCTGGCTCAGGCGGGTCACGTGGGTGTCCACCACGATGCCGGATCCGTCGGCCTGTGGGATCGCCGGCCAGCCGGGCCAGCGCTCGATCTCCGCGGCGGAGAAGAGGACGTTCGCGGTCTTGCGTCCTACCCCGGGGAGCTTCACCAGTTCCTCCATCCGGGGCGGCACCTCCCCCCGATACCGGTCCACCAGGACCCGGCTCGTGGCCTGGATGGTCCGGGCCTTCTGCCGGTAGAACCCCGTGGGCCGGATGAGCCGTTCCACCTCCCGGAGGTCCGCCTGGGCGAGGGCCTGTGGCGTGGGGAAACGGGCGAAGAGCTGAGGAGTCACCCGGTTCACCATCTCATCCGTGCACCGGGCGGAGAGGATGGTGGCGATCAGCAGTTCGAAGGGTGAGCGGTGATGGAGGGGGATCTGGGGATCCGGGTAAAGGCGCTGGAGGATCTCCCGGATCCTCTGGACGCGCCGAGCCTGCTGCTCGGGGGTCTCCCGGGGCAGGAGGGCTTTGGGCATGGCGAGGCCAGGATAGCGCTTGGGGACCCGGCTGCCAAGGGCAGCGCGCGGGGGCCGAAATCCCCCAAATCGGGCGAAAATCGGTACGGAGGTGGCAAAATCTAATTCTAGGGAAGGAATTGAGCGCATTCCAGCGCGTATTCTTAACCCGTACCTTCGTTCGGCTCTTGGCAGGAGGTGATGGGGTGCGATTCGGGCTGGCTCAGATCCGATACCGGTGGGGCGAGAGCCGGTCCTGGGAGGAGGGGACGACGGACAACCTGGAGAAGGCCGTGGAGTTCATCCGGAGGGGGGGTCGGGAGGGGGCCAGGGTGGTGTGCTTTTCCGAGTACTTCCTGGGGAACATAAAGCCCATGCCCATCCCCTGTCCCATCACCGAGCGGTTGAGCCGGGCCGCGCGGGAGGCAAACGTGTATGTGATCTGCGGGACCACCCGGGAGCTTTTGCCGAAGCCCAAGGGGGCCCGCAGACCCCCGAAACCGCGACTCTGCTCCTTTGTGATCTCCCCCCAGGGCAAGATCCTGAGCAAGCACTACAAACGGGTGTTCCATCCCTTCGAGCGGGGGCAGTTCGATCCGGGGCCCAACCGCCCCGCGGTGATCGACGGCATCAAGGTGGGCATCCTGGCCGGGTACGAGCTCCTGGTACCTGAGGTGGCCCACCGGCTGGCCCGGGCCGGGGCGGAGGTGCTCGTGGTGCAGATGACCGCCAGCAGCGAGCTTCCGTATCAGCTCGAGACCATGCAGTCCGCGGTGCGCACCCGGTGCATGGAGCTCCTGGTGCCCGTGCTGGCGGTGGGACAGTACGGAGAGTTCTACGGAGGGGTGCTGTACCAGGGGGGAAGCCTGGCCTATGTCCCGGAGCTGGGAAAGGTCATGGGGAAGTGGGCTCCCAACGGCGCGCGGCTGGTGACCCGCATGGGGGAGTACGAGAACCTCCTCCCCGTGGACATCAACCCCGAGATTGCCCGGGAGGTCCGGAAGAAGTTCGGCTGGACGGGAGTGTGATGCGCGTTGACCGCCTGGATGACCTGCGCCGCCGGATGGCGCAGGCGGGCACCGACCTCGTGGTCCTGCCTCCCGGGGAAGACTTCCTCTATCTCACCGGTCGGTCGCCCCTCCGGGACGAGCGGGCCTGTTTCCTGCTGATCTCCTCGGACCAAGCCCTCCTGCTCGTTCCCCGGCTCCAGGTCGGGGAGCTGGCTCCGCTGGGGTTACCGCTGTTCCCGTACGCGGATGCGGAAGGACCCGCCCGGGCCGCGCAGGAGGCAGTCCGGGCGGTGGGACGCGTGCGGACCGTAGCGGTGGCTGACGATCTCCGGGCGGATCACCTCCTCCTGCTCCAGGAACTCCTGCCGGACGCCCGGTTCACCCTTGCCTCCTCCCTGCTCGCCCCTCTGCGGATGCGCAAGGACCCGGAGGAGCTGGACGCCCTCCGCCGGTCCGCAGCCGCCGCGGATGCGGGGGTGCTGGCCGCGGCCCGATCCTGCAGACCGGGGGTCTCCGAGCACGAGGTGGCGGAGGCAGCGGGGACGGCCATGAAGCAGGCGGGCGCGGAGGAGGTGCTCTTCACCCTGGTGGCCTCCGGACCGAACTCCGCCTTCCCCCACCACCGCACCTCCCTTAGACCGCTCCAGGCCGGAGAACCGGTCCTGGTGGACCTGGGCAGCCGGGTGTGGGGGTACTGCTCGGACCTCACCCGCATGGTCCTCCTCGGTCCGCCCCCGGAGAGCTATCGGGAGGTGCACGGGATCGTGGAGGAGGCGGTGCAGGCCGCCCTGGAGGTGATCCGGCCGGGGATCCCCCTCGGGGAGGTGGACCGGGCCGCGCGGCAGGTGATCGCAAAAGCCGGGTACGCCGATCGGTTCGTGCACCGCACGGGCCACGGCCTGGGGCTCGCACCCCATGAACCCCCCTCCGTCACCGAGCCGAACCCAACGCTGCTTTGCGAAGGGATGGTCTTCACCGTGGAGCCGGGAATCTACCTCCCGGGTGCCTTCGGCGTGCGGCTGGAGGAAGCCATCATCGTACACCCGACTGGGCCGGAGGTCCTCAGCCGTCTTGGCCGCGAGGCCCTCGAGGGGTCCGTCTGAGGCCGTCCAGGCAGTCCTGCTGCGCCGCGGTGTGTTTCGCGACTCCCGCGTTCACCGACCGGGCAGCACGAACCGCACGGCCACGGACTGGGTCCTCAGGCCCAGGATCGACGTCTACTTCGGCTCCTTGGGCCAGGGACCCACGATGCCGGGGGCGGCCCACTCCATGGTGATCAGTTCCTGCACGGTCATGCGCCGGCCTGCGCTCACCCGCAGCCTGCCGTTCCGGTCGTAGATGGGCCCGGTGAAGGGGTCGTAGGCAGGCGGAGACTGGGACATCTCCCGCAGTCGCCGGAACACGAGGTCATACACGGAGATCGTCCCGATCCCGGGGACCCGCACCCGCACCGCCTTCAGCCGTGGTTGGAACACGGGGTTGATGGGCATGCCGGGCTGAGCCCCGAGCTCCACCGCGCCCTCCGCCAGCAGCCACCAGTAGTCCACGTTCTGGAGGTTGCGGGGCGTGTAGGTGCCGTTGTAGACCTTCCGGAGGAAGTCGATGTAGATCTTCTCCCAGTGCACCAGCTGCCCGCTCACCACGTGCCGGGGCGCGAACCGGTACATGGGAGAGTAGTGGCCGAAGCTGGGGAGTCCCTTTTGGGCGGCCACCTGCACCACGGTGGGCGAGTCCTCCGTGAAGGCGAAGACGTCTGCGCCCTCCGCGATCAGGGCCTCCGTGGCCTCCTTCGCCGCCGCGGGGTTGAACCATTCGTAGATCCACCGCACGTGCACCGTGGCCCGGGGGTTGACTGCCCGCACGCCCAGGGCGAAGGCGGAGATGTGCCGCTTCACCTCCGGGATGGGGAAGGCGCCCACGTACCCGATCTTCCCGGTGCGGGTCAGGGCTCCTGCCATGAGGCCGTTGAGGTAGTACACCTGGTAGAAGTCCGCCATGTACGTGGCCACGTTGGGAGCCCGCTTGAACCCGGAGGCGTGCGCGAAGATGATGTCCGGGTGCCGCTTGGCCGCGCTCAGGGTTCCGTCCATGTACCCAAAGCTGGTGGTGAAGATCACCCTTGCTCCACCCCGGATGAGCCGGTCGATGAACGCCTCTACCTGGCCTTCGGGCACCTTCTCCACGTAGGTGGTCTCCAGCCAGGGCAGGGTCTTCTCCGCGATCCGGCGACCTACGTCGTGCGCGTGGGTCCACCCGTAATCCCCGATGGGCCCCACGTAGATCCACCCCGCCCGCAGCTTCCGCTGCTGGGCGGCTCCGCCCGCGGCGAGCCCGATCGCGAGCAGAACCGCGAGCACCCATATGAGCCTGCGCATGCGCCTCCCTCCCTTCCTCTAGCGTTCTCCCCGCACGTAGGGGACTCCCAGAGCCTCCGGGACCTCCTGAACCCGGGATCCCCTGCGGGCCATGGTCAGGGTGAGGACGAGGACGGTTCCCAGGTAGGGCGTCATCTTCAGCAGCTCCGGGGCGATGAAGCCCTGCAGCCGGAAGCTGAGGTGGAACAGCGCCCCGAAGAGCAGGGAGCCTGCCACGGCCCGCAACGGATCCCACCCCGAAAAGACCGTGATGGCGATGGCGATCCACCCCATGCCCGCGGTCATCCCCTCGGTCCAGCTGGGCCGGTACGCTACGGAGAGAAACCCGCCCGCGATGCCCGCCGTGAGGCCGCCGAACCCCACCGCCAGGTACCGCACCAGGAACACCGGAATCCCCTGGACGTCCGCGGCAGCCGGGGATTCCCCCACGGACCGCAGCGCGATCCCCCACCGGGTGTGGTAGAGGAAGACCCACACGAGCCCGCTCAGCAGGAGCCCCGAGAGGGTGATCCAGGAGAGCTCCGGGAGCGGGTTCCGGAGCGGCGTCCCCTCCCATCCCCGGCCCAGGAGTCCCGCGATCCCCATCCCCACCATGCCCAGAGCGAGGCCCGAGACGTACTGGTTGCCCCGCAGCCGGACACACACCACGGCGTGCACCAGGGCTGCAGTTCCTCCCGCGAGCGCGGCCACGCTCAGCCCCAGGGCGGGGGAGCCGGTGAGCTGGGCGGTGGCGAAGGCGAAGAAGGCGCCGAGGACCATCATCCCCTCCACCCCCAGGTTCACCACCCCGCTGCGCTCCGCCACGATCTCGCCCAGGGCGGCCCACAAAAGCGGGGTGCCGAAGGCAAGGGCCCGCAGAGAGGTCATGAGGACGGCATCCATGCCTTTTCCCTGGCTTTCGGCACCCACCGGATCCGCATCTGCAGCAGCGGCGTGCTCCCGACGAGGAAGAGGAGGATGAGTCCGTTGAAGACGTCCGTGACCCGGAAGGGCATCTGGAGAGCCACCTGCATCACATCCCCGCTCGTGAAGACCAAACCCAGCAGCAGCGCGCTCAGGATGGTGCCAAGCGGGTTCCCACGGGCCAGCCACGCCACCAGGATTCCCGCATACCCGTAGCCCATGGAAACCTGTCCGGGGCTCAGCAGCCGGTGGTGGATCCCCGCCACCTCTCCCACCCCCGCGAGCCCTGCGGCGCCGCCGGAGAGCAGGGCCACGGCCAGGACGGTGCGAGCCGCGGGAATCCCCGCGTACCGGGCCGCCTCCGGGTTGTCGCCCTGTACCCGGATCTCGAACCCCAGGACCGTCCTGTACAGCAGCACGCTCCCGAAGACCGCGAATCCCAGACCGAGGACCAGGGTGGGCCAGTGCACCCGCGTCCCACCCAGCAAGGGGAGCCAGGCGGCCTCCGGGAAGAGGTCCGTGTACGCGAAGCCCATCATGCTCGGCCCCTTCCACGGGCCGTGCACCAGCCACTCCACCCCGTAGGCGGCCACGTAGTTCAGCAGGAGCGTGGTGAGCACCTCGTGGGCCCCCCATCGCAGCCGCAGCAGCGCCGGGACCGCTGCCCACAGGGCTCCGAGCGCGAACCCGGCGGCGAACATCGCCGGAATCAGGAGGGCAGGAGGGAGGGGAGAGAAGAGGGCAATTCCCGTGGCCGCCACGGCCCCCGCCAGCAGCTGGCCCTCTGTGCCGATGTTCCAGAACTGGGCGCGGAAGGCCAGCACGAGTCCCGAGCCCACCAGCAGGAGGGGAATCGCCATCCGCACCACTTCCGGGAGAGCCCGGGGATCCAGGAAAGTCCCCTCCGCGATGGCCCGGTAGGCCACAAAGGGCGACACCCCGTACGCCCAGAACACCCCGCCCGCGACCACGAGGGCTCCGGTGAGGGCGAGGAGCGAGACAAAGGTACTCCATCCCCAAGAGGGAGCGGGATTGGGCGTCACGAGGAATGGGCCGATGCGTCGCATGTCCCGTGTCCCATCATCCACAGCCCCACCCGCTCGGGGTTCGCCTCTTCCGCGGACAGTACCCCGACCACCCGTCCCCGGAACATCACCCCGATGCGGTCGGAGAGTTCCAGGATCTCCTCAAGGTCCTCGGACACGAGGAACACCCCGGCTCCAGCATCCCGCCGCTCCAGGAGGATGCGCCGCACCTGTTGGGTGGCGGCCACATCCAGTCCGCTGGTGGGGTGGGCGGCGACAATGAGTCGGGGCTCTCCAGCGAGCTCCCGGGCCAGGATGAGCCGCTGGAGGTTACCTCCGGAGAGAACCCGGGCGGGTGCGGAGGGATCCGGGGCGTCGATGGCGTAGGCGGCCATCAGGCGGCGGGCAAAGGCCTCCACCGCGCGGCGATCTAGAAACGGCCCCCGGGCGAAGGGCGGCTGCCTGTACCGCTTCAGCACCAGGTTCTCCGCCACGGAGAGGCTGCCCACCACCCCCCGGCGCACCCGGTCCTCCGGTACGTGCGCCACCCCCGCCTGGTGGAGCCTGCGCGGATCCGGGTGGACCACTTCCCGTCCCAGCACGTGCACCCTGCCGCTCGCTGCCCTCCGCAACCCCGTGCACACCTCCACACACTCCCGCTGCCCGTTCCCCGCGACCCCGGCAAGCCCGAATACCTCGCCCGAGCGCACCTCGAGGGAAACCCCGCGCAGGGCAGGGACGCCCCCATCGCCCGAGGCCCAGACGTCCTCGAGGACCAGCACCTCCGACCCCGGTAGACGTGGGGTACGGCGGAGTCCGAACTGCACCTCCCGGCCCACCATCAGCCGGGCCAGCTGGCGTGCCTCCGCCTCCGAGGTGCGGAGCGTGCCGACCACCCGCCCCCGCCGCAGCACCGTCACCCGATCGCTCGCCTCCATCACCTCATCCAGCCTGTGGGTGATGAGGATCACCGCACACCCTTCCTCCCGCATCCGGCGCAGCACCCGGAACAGGGTCCTCGCCTCCTGCGGGGTGAGGGCGGTGGTGGGCTCGTCGAGCACGAGAACCCTCGCGCCCCGTACCAGGACCCGCAGGATCTCCACCCGCTGCTGCTCCCCCGCGGAGAGATCCGCCACACGGGCACGGGGATCCACCGCGAGCCCGTACCGTTCCGCCAGCTCCCGGATGCGGCTCTCCAGCATCCGGAGGGGTCGGAAGAAGGGAAGACCAGGCAGCCCCAGGGCGATGTTCTCTGCTACCGTATGCCGGCGCACCAGCTGCGGATGTTGGGGGACCATGCCGATGCCGAGGGCGATGGCGTCCCGCGGGGAGCGGATGCGTACGGGCCGGCCCTCCAGGAGGATCTCCCCGGCGTCGGGCTGGTAGATCCCGTACAGGACGTTCACCAGGGTCGTCTTCCCCGCCCCGTTCTCGCCCAGCAGCGCGTGCACCTCGCCCGAACGCACCTCCAGGGTCACCCGGTCGTTGGCCACGACTCCGGGGAAGACCTTCACGATGCCGCGCAGGAGAAGGAACGGGACTTCCTCCGCACGGGGACGCGCCGGGAGATCCGTTACCGGGGTGGGGGCAGAGAACCGCACGCCCAAGCCTCCACTGCCAGGCTATCGTACGTGCAGGGCTACTTCCAGGGAGAGGCCGAGGATCGTTCCAGGATTGGTGAACAATACACCCCCCGGAGGGAGCCGGCGAGGCGCGAAGATTCGAATGAGGGTTGAGCGCTGGGAGGGGGGTACGGCACCATCGCCGCGAGCCTGATGGACCGCTTCCGGATCCGTGAACCCTTCACCGCGGAGAAGCTGGGCCGCCCACGGTGTACACGAACAGGTCCGCCTGCCGCATCCCGCCCGGAGCCCCGTTCGCCATGCTTACTCCCCCAGGTAAGCGCCCTGCGCCCGGAGGAGGCGCTGGACCTCCCGCAGGAGCTCCGTCCGACGTGCCACCTCCGTCGGGGTGCATCCGCGCCGGGCGCAGAAGGCGGCCACCACCCCCGCCGCCTGCCCCATGGCCATGGTGGTAGGAATCACCCGGGCGGATCCCGCAGCCTCCGAGGTGGCGGAGAATGACCGGGAGGCCACCAGCAGGTTCGTCATCCCCAGGGGGATGAGGGAGCGCAGGGGGATGCTGTAGGTGATGCGCACGGGCGGGTACGGGTTCGCCCATCCCGGCACGTACGGGTGGATGTCGATGGGGTAGGAGGCCAAGGCGATGCGGTCCTCGAACCGGCGGCCCCGGAGGATGTCCTCCGCGGTGAGGGTATACAGCCCCCGGATGTGGCGGGTCTCCCGGATGTAGAGCATCGGGGCCCATCCCGCGAGCTCCGCTTGCTCGAAGCCCGGGACGTGCTCGCGGAGGTGGCGCACCACGTGCGGGAGCTCCCGCCGGGCCCGTTCCATGCCCAGGGCTGTGGACTCCGGGTCCAGCCCGTTCACGGAGTACACCTGCAGGGCATTGACGAGCACACTCCCGTCGTTCTGCAGGGCTAGGTTGAGGCCCAGTAGCCCCACCTGGGGCTGGGTGGGCCGGTAGCGCTGGGCCATCTCCGGATATCCCCACGCGGCCTTCCCGTTCACGCCCCAGCGGGCGGGGTCCGCACCCGCGGCCCTGCGGCGCAGGAGGTCCGCCACCAGTCGGCCCCAGTCCACCCCCCGTACCCGGAAGATGAGGGTGGCGGGCTGCATCCAGGGTTTCCCGTCTGGGCCGGGTTTGCCCAGTACATACGGAACGCCCGCGGCCGCGCCCAGTTCCGCGTCGTCCGTGGCGTCCACCACCTGCTTTGCCCGCACCACGAGGGTGCGCTGCCAGTCCCGGTCCTCGAACTCCGCGCCCGCGATCCGGTCTCCTTCCCGGAGAAGCCGCAACAGCGGCGCGTTGGTGGTGGAGCCCACCAGCGGCTCCCGCCAGACGGCCCAGGTGAGCTTGTCCACCGCCTCGTCCAGGTCGAAGCTCAGGCCCAATCGCTTGTAGTATTCCAGGAAGATCCCCCGGGTGAGATGGGCGCCCTCCGGGCTGAGGTTCATGTCGAAGGTGGTGAGCCAGGCCCAGGTGATCACCCCGCCGAGTTTCGGGAGAGGCTCCACGAGGTGCACCCGGCGGCCCAGACGGGCCGCGGCGGTGGCCGCGGCGATGCCCGCCGGCGTCCCGCCGACCACGAGCACGTCCACGGAAAGGGTGCGGGCGGAAGCGGCTTCCAGTCGAGCAGCAAGGAGCAACCCCACGAGGAGGGGGATCGCCCTGTGGATCCCGGTGGTGCGCCGGTTGTTTTCAGTCTTCCGCGCCTTCATGCACTTCCTATAATGGGGTGCGCCGGGTGGGAAGAGAACCGTGAGCACGTCCACACAGCAGAGGCGGCGCAGCCGGCGGGGGGAGGACGAGCTCGTCCCCTCCCGCCGCCAGTACCTGGAGCTCAAGCGGCAGTATCCGCACGCCATCCTCCTGTACCGGCTGGGCGACTTCTACGAGGCCTTCGACGAGGACGCCCGGCTCGTGGCCCGAGACGCCCGGGTGGTGCTCACCTCCCGCAGCTTTGGCCGCAGCGGCCGGGTCCCCATGGCGGGGATCCCCCACCACGCCCTCCCCCACTACCTGGGCCGGCTCCTGGCCGCGGGCCATACGGTGGCCATCGCGGAGCAGCTCACCCCTCCCGGCCGCGGCCTCATCCAGCGGGCCGTCACCCGGGTGCTCACCCCGGGTACCGTGGCGGAACCCTCGCTGTTACCGGCTTCCGAGAACCGCTACCTGGCCGCCATCCTCCCGCTGAACGGACGATGGGGGCTTTCGTGGGTGGACGTGAGCACCGGGGAGTTCGCCACCATGGAGCTGGAGTCCGCTGCACAGCTTGTGGAAGAGCTCGCGCGCCTTGCTCCTGCGGAGTGTTTGATCCCGGAGGAACTGCCGGGGATCCAGGTCCCCGGCCGCGTCACCCGCCTGGAACCCTGGCTGTTCGATCCCGATCGGGCCCGGGAGGCACTGTGCGCGCACTTCCGTGTTCGCTCCCTGGAGCCCTACGGGTGTGGCGGCCGGCAGGCCGCCACCGGGGCCGCGGGGGCCATTCTCGCCTACCTGGAGCGCACGAACCCCGCCCTGTTGTCGCTGCTGGTGGGACTGCGCACGGAGACCTTGGGCTTGCGGGTGGGCCTGGATCCCGCCACCCGCCGCAACCTGGAGCTCACCCGCAGCCTGCGCACGGAAAGCGTGCGGGGGAGTCTGCTGGGCGTGCTGGACCAGACCCGCACCGCACAGGGGGCCCGGTGGCTGCGCCGCATGCTCTCCCAGCCCACCCGGGACCTTCCGGAGCTCCGGCGGCGGCAGGACGTGATCGAGGCCCTGGTGGCGGACCCGGTGCTCCGGGCTGCCCTTGGCGCGGAGCTCGCGGCCGTGGGGGATCTGGAACGGTTGGTGGGACGGATAGCGCACCGGCAGGCCTCGGGTCGGGAGTTCCTCACCCTGCAGATGTCCCTGGAAGCCGTGGCCCGCATCGTGGAGTGCCTGCGGTCCAGCCGCAGCCCCGCTCTGGAGGCCCTCGCGGCGGGAATGGATCCGTGCGAGGACACGGTGGAGCTGGTGAAACGCGCGGTGGTGGAGGATGAAGAGGGGGTGCGCATCCGTCCGGGCTATAGCCCGGAGCTGGATGCAGCCCGTGCAGAGATCCACGAGACCCGGCGGTGGCTGTTGACCCTCGAGGTCCGGGAGCGGGAGCGGACGGGGATCCGATCCCTGAAGGTGGGCTACAACAAGGTGTTCGGGTACTACCTCGAGGTCACCCGCCCCAACCTGCATCTCGTCCCTCCGGACTACATCCGCAAGCAGACCGTGGCCACGGGCGAGCGCTTCTACACCCTGGCCCTGAAGGAGGCAGAGGCCCGGATCCTCAGCGCGGAGGAGCGCCTCGGCGAGCTGGAGCGAGAGGCCCTGGAACGCCTCACCTCCGAGGTGGCGGCCCACACCCCGCGACTGCTGGACCTGGCCGCGCGGGTGGCGGAGCTGGACGCCTTCCTCTCCCTGGCGGAGGTAGCGGCCCGGTGGAACTGGACCCGACCCACGCTGGAGCAAAGCGAGGAGCTGCAGATCGTGGAGGGCCGTCACCCCGTGGTGGAGGCGAACCTGGAGGGAGAGGTCTTCATCCCCAACGACTGCCGGCTGGGCGGGGACGGCCCCCGCATCCTGCTCGTCACCGGCCCCAACATGGGCGGGAAATCCACCTATCTGAGGCAAGTGGCCCTCATCGTGCTCCTGGCGCAGATCGGGTCCTTCGTGCCGGCCCGCGAGGCCCGCATCGGACTCGTGGACCGCATCTTCACCCGGGTGGGTGCCCAGGACGACCTCGCGGGCGGGGCCAGCACCTTCCTGGTGGAGATGATGGAGACCGCGACCATCCTGCACCAGGCCACCCCTCACAGCCTCGTCATCCTGGACGAGGTGGGCCGGGGCACCGGGACCCAGGACGGGCTCGCCATTGCCCGCGCGGTGCTGGAGGACCTCCATGACCGCATTCGGGCCCGTACCCTCTTCGCCACGCACTACCTGGAACTCACCGCCCTCGCAGGGAAGCTGCCGGGCGTGGCCAACGTGCATCTTGCGGCCACGGAGCAGGACGGCCGCGTGATCTTCCTGTACCGGGTGCGTCCGGGTCCCGCGAGCCGTGCCTACGGGATCCAGGTGGCGCGCCTCGCGGGAATCCCGAGGTGGGTGGCGGATCGCGCGGAGGCGTTGCTGGCAGAAGCGGTCCCCCCGCCGGAACCTGCAAGGGCGCCGTCTGATCCGCGGAGGCCGCCGGGGAAAGCGGAGCAGCTCCCGCTCGACGGGTTCGGCCCCAGCCCCGATCCCGTAGAGCAGCTGATGCGGGCCTTGAGGGAACTGGATCTCGAGCGCCTCACGCCCCTGGAGGCCCTCAGCTGGCTCGTCCAACAGAAGAGCCGGCTGGTGGGCGGCCTCTGATGCGCGCCCCCATCCGCATCCTGCCCGAGCACGTGGTGGCGCGGATCGCCGCGGGCGAGGTGGTGGAGCGACCCGCCTCCGTGGTGAAGGAGCTGGTGGAGAACGCCCTGGACGCCCACGCGCGGCACGTGCACGTGGAGGTCTACGACGCAGGGTTCGGCCTCATCCGGGTGAGCGACGACGGGATCGGGATTCCCCCGGAGGAGCTGTGGCTCGCCTGCCAGCGGCATGCCACCAGCAAGCTGCCCACCGACGACCTGCTCTCCATCCGCACCCTGGGCTTCCGCGGGGAGGCCCTTCCCAGCATCGCCGCGGTGGCGGAGCTGGAGCTGGTGAGCGCTGCAGGGACGGATGGGATGGGAGCCCGCGTGGTGGTGCGACACGGCCGATGCCTGCTGCAGGAGCCCGCGCCCCGGCCCCGCGGGACCACCGCCACCGTCCGGCACCTCTTCGAGCGCGTCCCCGCCCGCCGGGCTGCCGTCCAGAATCCCCGAGCGGAGACCGCCCAAATCGTCCAGACCGTGCGCCGGCTCGCCCTCGCGGCTCCGCACGTCGCCTTCTCCCTCTCCGTGGACCGACGGCCGGTGCTCCGCACCAGCGGTTCCGGGGATCTGCTGACGGCCCTGGTGGAGGTGTACGGCGCGGGGCTCGCGGGCCGGCTCGTGCGCCTGGAACCGGCGGAGGTGGGCAGGGCCCGGGTAGAGGGATTCGTGAGCGCCGCGGAGGTGACCCGGCCGCACCGGGCCGACCTGCACTTCGTCACGAACGGCCGGTGGGTGCAGCCGAGGGGACTCATGCACGCGGTGGAGGCCGCGTACCGGTGGGTTCTCCCCCGCGGCCGGCATCCCATCCTCGTGGTGACCATCGAGACCGCCCCGGAGCTCGTGGACGTGAACCTGCACCCTTCAAAGTTGGAGGTGCGGCTCCTGGAGGAGACGGCCATCGCGGCAGGCCTGAGCGAGCGGATCCGGTCCGCCATCGGCCGCCGGCCGAAGACCCTCGGACCCCTCACGCCTCCCTCCTTCCCCGTGACCCCCGCGGACCGGGTGGAGGAGAGGCCGGCCGACTGGGAGCTGGACCGCATCGTGACCCCTTCCCTCCCGCCCCTGCGATTGGTGGAGCAGGTGCAGGACCGGCTCCTTCTGCTCGAGGGCCCGGGTGGCCTCTACCTGGTGGACCAGCACCGGGCCCACGAGCGGGTCCTGTATGAGCACCTGAGGGCCATGCACGCGGCTTCCGCCCCGCCGTTCATGGAGCTCCCGGAGCCCCTGGTGCTCGAGCTCCGCCCCAGCCAGGTGGACCGGTTCACCCGAAGGCTCAGGGAGTTCGAGGCGTTGGGATTCCGGCTGGAGGTGTTCGGCATGCGGGCGTTTCTGGTGCGGGCGGCGCCATCGCTTCCCGGTGTGCTCCAGATGGGCGAGATGGAGGAGATGGCCCGGGTACTGGTGGAGGTGGCGGAGGAGGAGACGGAGGGATGGCGGGAGCGGTTGGTGGTGGAGCTCGCCTGCCGCACCGCGGTGCGCAGGGGTCGAAGGCTGGAACGTCCCGCCATGCGGGGGCTGGTGGAGGCGTTGGGTCAGACCCGTACCCCGGCTGTCTGCCCGCACGGAGCTCCTGTGATCCTGCAGGTCCCGGAGGAGGTCCTCGAGCGGCAGTTCCGGTGGCGGTAAGGCCCTTATCCGAAGAGCACGCCGGCAGTCCCCGCCGTGCACAGAAGGCTTCCCGCCACGAGTGGTGCGCTTGCGGGCTCCGGTTCCGGCAGCATCCACCGGCTCAGCAGGATCACGAACAGCACCTGCAGGTTGTAGAGGACCGCGGCGTTCGCCACTGTGGTCCGCTGCAGGGCCAGGAACAGCAGGAGGATGGCCGCGGTGTTCGTAAGAGCGCTTCCCAGCACGTCCCCGCGCCACACGATGCGGACACCCCCTCCTTGGAGCCGGCGGGCCGCAAACCAGCCGAGCTGTGCCACCAGAGCCATGGCCGCGCCGAGGGTGGCACCCAGAAAGGGTGCGGGTGTGATCCGCAGCCCCGCCCTGCGGCAGGTGTCGCCCAGGGCGAAGGCCACTGCAGCCCCGAGGGCCGCGAGCACGCCGCGGGGATCCGGTCTCCCGCGACCTGCGGGAGACCGTTCCGAGATCACGAGCCACAGGCCCGCCGTGATGAGGAATGCTCCGCCGAGCTGGATCGGGCGTGGGAGCTCCCCCAGCCCCACAAGTCCGATCAAAGCCGCAAACAGGGTGTTGGAGAGGCGGATGGCGGTGGACCGGGCGGGACCGATGTGCAGCACGCTCAGGTACGAGAGGTTGCGGCCCACCATGGTGCTCCAGAGGCCACCCAGGAGGAAGAAGAGCAGCGACAGGGGGGTGAGGGGCGGAAGGCCTCGGGTGAGCTCGAGGAGGAGGAGGGCGCCGAACACGGCGACGTTGGTGGTCATGCTCACGAGCACCCCGGCTTCGGGTCGCACGGGGTTGTGGGCGGTCATGAACCAGTGGGCCAGAACCGTGCTGAGCGCAAAGGCCAGGGCCGCCAGCAGGGCGAACAGCTCTCCGATCACGCCTCCCGTACCAGGCGCAGCATGGCCTCGTGCAGGAGACCGTTGGTGGCCAGCAGATCCCGCGTGCGCACCGTGTAGGGCGAGCCGTTCATCCCTGTGACCGTGCCGCCCGCCTCCTGCACCAGCAGCGTTCCCGCGGCCACATCCCACGGGTTCAGCTCCGGCTCCCAGAAGGCATCCAGACGGCCCGCGGCCACGTACGCGAGCCCCAGGGCCGCGGACCCCACCAGCCGCAGGTCCTCCGCGGCCCTCGCGAGGGCGCCCATCTGGGGCAGGTTGCGGCCCGTGACGCCGATGTCCGGAGGGGTTCCCGTGGCCACCAGGGCTTGGTCAAGCCTTCCGATCCGGGAGACCCGCAGCCGCTCCCGGTGGCTTCCCCGGATGAGCCACGCGCCCTTTTCTCGCTCCGCTACGAAGAGCTCGTCCAGGATGGGGTGGTAGACCACCCCGATCTGGACGAGCTCATCTGCCGCGAGGGCGATGGAGACCGCGAACCAGGGAAGCCGGTGCGCGAAGTTCGTGGTCCCGTCCAGGGGATCCACGTACCAGCACGGCACCCCCGGCCGGGCTGAGCCACCGCTTTCCTCCGCCACGATCCCGTACTCCGGAAAGGCCTCCCGCAACCGCGAGACGATGCACGCCTCGCTGGCGTAGTCCGCCTCCGTCACGGGACTCGTGGGCCCCTTGTACCGCACCTCCTCGGGCCGGCTGGGGCGCAGGAAGTGCTCCAGGAGCACATGTCCGGCTTCCCGGGCCGCGCGCACCGCCACATCCACCGCGGGCGAGAAAGCGATCATATCCCCAGGGGCCGGCTCACGGTGGCGAGCCGCAGGGGGCTTGTGACCCCCTCCTCCGTCAGGTAGGCGGTCACCAGACGATCCGGGATCTGCTCGAACAGGAGCGGTGAGAGGTGGAGGGATTCCGGGGGCGTCCACTCCTGCGCGAGGTCTGTGGGCGAGCCCAGGACCGTGGGAAAGCCCTCCCGCAACAGGGGAGGCAGGATCTTGATGGTCTGGGTGGCCACGTAGCAGGGGACGCCCTGGGCCTGGGCCACGAGCAGGAGGGGTCGGGTGCCGATGGTGTTCACGAAGAACCCAGAGAGGGAGACAGCTTCCGCCCCCGTGACCACCGCGGAGGCCACGTCCATGTAGTAGGCCATGGCGCCGTCTACGGTGAGGGTGGTGTTGATGCCCTGCTCCGCCAGAGCCTGGGCGAGCCTCCGGCCGTCCATCAACGGCCGGCTCTCGAACACCACCACGCTGAGCTCGGGGTTGTGCTGCCAGAGCTCCTCGATCACCGCCCGCACCGTCTGGCTGTTGGAGATGGTGAGGATCACCTGGGCGTCCGCCAGGACCTCTGCGGCAAAGTGGGCGATCCGGGCCCGGGATTCCGCGATGTGGGCGCGGTACCCCCGCAGCCAGTCCCGGAGCTCCTCCCGAATCTGCAGGAGGGGGGTTCCCTCCCGCGCCATCTCCTCCGCGAAGTGCAGCACGCGGTGGTGGAGGTTCATGAGGGGGGCGGAGGTGGGTTTGCGGTGAAGCAGTTCCCGGATGGCGGCGTCGAAGGCGCCCAGAAAGACATGGGGATCCCCCTCCGTGGAGGCCGCGATCCACGCCTCCAGGGCCTCCGCCGCGGCGAGGGCGATCTCCGAGGCGGTGACCCGTACCATGCCCTCCAGGTCCCGCAGCCGTTCCTCCCACTCCACACCTCTAGTATCCGATGGAGGCCCGGGGGATTCCTGCGGCCCCTGGCTGTCCCCAGTACCCCGGGGTACTGGGAGACGCGGGCGCGCAGGCAGGAGTTCGCGGGAACGCTGCCCAACTAGCCTGGTATGCGACAGCTGGAGCGGGTGCAGGTGCGTCCTGCAACCCTCCGCGATCTTCCCTACCTCGTGGAGGCGTGGGGGGAGCTGGCGAGCTACCACGAGCGCTTCGATCCCGGGTTCGCCCTCAGCCGCGGGTGGCGGCAGTCCTACGCGGCATACGTGGCCTCCCTGTTGGACCGGGAGGACGCGTGCGTGGTGGTGGCCTGGGTTCGGGGGGAGTTCGCGGGGATGGCGGTGGGCCGCACCATGCTGGCTCCCTCCTTCTTCCGGTACCGCCGACGGGGCTACATCCAGGATGTGTACACCCGGGAGCCCTATCGCCGTCAGGGAATCGCCCGTCGCATGGTGGAGCGGCTGGAGGTTTGGCTGCGCGCGCAAGGAGTCCGGCGCGTGGAACTCACCGTGGCCCCTCAGAACCCCGTGGCCCTCGCCTTCTGGGAGGGGATGGGCTATCGCCCCTACCTTCAGGTCTTCAGCAAGACGCTCTAGCGCTCCTCGCGTGGGCCGGGGTGCAGCACGAGGAGGGCGCGCGCCTCTCCCCGGCGGACTTCCACGTAAACACGTCGCTCCCGGGGCCGGACCTGACTCCGTTCCAGGGATGGGAGGCCCTCCGGAGATCCCGGGCCCTCCGTGCGCGCGTACCCCTCATAGATCACCGCGTTCAGGAACTCCTCGTCGTCCCGGAACACGTACCCCATCTCGCGCTTGATCTCCTCAACGCCTTTCTCCCGCTCCTCCTCTTCCCGTTGCAAGGCCTGCTGGATCTCCCTCGCCCGCTGGCGCCCCAGGATGCGATCCCGGACGTCCGGATCCATCTGGTCCGCACCCGACTCCTTTCCGAACCATCCCAGGGCGAACCGGATGACATCATCCGGCACCACCTCGTAGCGCCTCCCGGTGGCCACGTTGAAAGCTGCCTGGGTGACCACCATCTGGGCGTACGGGGTGATCATCATGGGGTAACCCAGCTCCCGCCGGACCCGCACCACCTCCTGCAGGACTTCCTCCAAACGGTCCTCCAGCCCCAGTTCCCGGAGCTGATACTGGAGGTTGGAGAGCACCCCGCCGGGAACCCGGTGCTCGAAATAGCCGAGATCGAACTCCGAGGGGGATCCCTCGGGGAACCCGTGATCCGCTCCGATCCTCCTCAACGCTTTCGATGCGGCCTCGACCTCCACGAGATCCACTTGGCAGCTCCCTCCCAGGGCTTGGAGGTTCCGGAGGGTGCGGAAGATGCTCGGCTGCGCTGTGCCGCTCGCGAGAGGGGGAATTCCCGTGTGGAGGATCCTTACGCCTGCCCGGACGGCCTCCACGTAGGCCATGTCCGCCAGGCCGATGGTGCAGTGGGAGTGCAGTTCGAAGGGAACAGGTCCGCACGCGTTTTTCATGGCGGGGAGGATCTCCTGCGCCCGTTCTGGAGTCAGGATTCCCCCGAAATCCTTCAGGTAGATGGCGTCCACGGGGAACCTCAACGCCCGATTCACCTGCTCCACGTAATAGCCAGCCGTATGCCGCGGAGTGTCGTCGTAAGCGATGGCGACCACCACCTCATACCCCAGCTCCTTCAGGAGGGGAACCATGTAGGGGAAGTCTATTTCGAGCTCGTCCATCCGGTTGGGGGTCATCTGCGCGCGCACGAGGGCCTTCGTCTCCGCGATCTTCTGCAGATACAGGCGGAGCAGACTCTTCGGTGCCCGGTACTCAAAGCCGCGCAGCAAGGTCCCCACCATGCAGGCCCGGCGGGTTCGCTGGACCGTCCGCCCCACGAGCCGGCAGAGCTCCCACGGGTTGATCTTCAGATCCCGCAGCATCTTGCGGAAGAAGATGGGGTTAAAGGGCACCTCCATGGCCCAGAAGCCTGCCCGGTCGATCGCCGGCGCCACCTCCCGGAACAGGTCCGGGCCGATCCAACTGGCCCACAGGCTCTGAAGCCCATCGCGGAGGGTGGTGTCCACCAGACACACGGGGTCCGGACCCCGGGAGGGGAGGCGCCCCGTGGCAGGCATCCGGTCCATGGCGTTCTCCGGGTCCGGTGTGTGCTTACCGGGCGATCCAGGCATCCCCTGGCCTCCACCTCGGCCAGGTCCCGCCCTGCAGGTGTCCGGTGTTCCGCACGTACGGCTGAGCGATGTAGAGCTTCCGGGGCCCGATCATCACCGGGATCACCGTGAGATCCTGCAGCAGAACCCGGTGCAACAGCTGCAGCTTGTGCCGTTGAGGAGTGAGGGTCGTCCGGGATTCCTGCCATGCCCTCTCGAGCTCCGGTGGCCGTCTCATGCTCGCATAGCGGGCTGGGGGATTCGTGAAGAAGAACTCAACCCAGCTGTTGAAGTTGGCGACGTAGCTCATGGTTTCGATCAGGAAGCCACGCCATCCCTTCTGTTGGTATTCCGCAAAACGAGGCCTGTCCACCATTTCCAGCTCCGCCCGAATGCCGGCCCTCTCCAGGTACCCCTGGATGGCCGTGGCGATTTCGCGGGAGACCACGGTGGGATCGAAAATGAGACGCGTGCGGAAGCCATCAGGGTAACCTGCCTCCGCAAGCAGGCGGCGGACCCGCGCGGGATCGTAAGGGGGAACCGGGTAATCGGGGAGGGCAGCCTCGTGGCCGGGATGGGCGATCTGGTTCCACGCCTCGAATACCCCGTAGCCCAAGCCTCTGGCGATGGATTCCCGGTCGATGGCGGCGTGCACGGCCTCCCGCACCCTCCGGTCGGCGAGAGGGGAGTCGGCGTTCATGCTGTCGGGGATCAAGGCGATGTTCACGGTGTGGAGGCCGGTGATCAGCTGGAACCTCCCTGTGGCCTTTAGCTCGCTGATGATCACGGGATCGCTGAAGCCGGCCACGTCCAGCTGGCCTGCCAGGAGAGCTGCCTTCAGGGTCTGCTGATCCCGGAAGAACCGCATCTCTATGCGATCCAGGTAGGGCTTCGGCCGATCCCAGTATCCGTTGAACCGAACGTATTCCGCGTAGGCATTGGGATCGTACCGGACCACCCGGAAGGGGCCGGTGCCCACGGGCTCCCACTGGGCCCGGTCCTCCCCGATCCGCTGGATGTGCCGGGCAGAGACGATCTCGGTGGAGCCGAGGCCGTCGAGCCACAAGGGAAGGCCATTGTGCCAGTCCGTCAGGTTCACGCGGACGGTGTATGCGTCCACCACGTCCGCGGATTGCACGATGCCGGGAAGGCGGCGGCTCTCGATCTGCTTCTGGAGGTTGAACCGCATGACCTCCGCGGTAAGCTCCGTGCCGTCGTGGAAGCGCACTCCTCTGCGGATCCGCAGCAGGATCGCTTTCCGGTCCGGAGAAAGCTCCCATCGTTCTGCCAGCTGCGGGTAGATGCGTCCGCGGGCGTCGCCCCAGAAGGGGGCCTCGAAGACCACGGAGGCCGGGATGGAGCCGTAGATCCCTCGCTTCCAGGGAACCCCAAACGGCCCTCCGGGAGGGTCGTCCGCGACCCGCAGTCTGCCTCCGCGCAGGGGGGAGGGGCTGGAGGCGAGGACGCTTGCGGCCAGAAGTCCTGCCATCCCCCAGAAGGCAAAGACGATTGCTAAGAACCTCCACCTCCGTACCATGATCTCCTCCTTAATTCGAATTCGCATCGCGCCTTTTGTCGTCAGACTCCGGCGGTCCAGCACCTCAGAGCCGGGCTGAGGCGATCCTGGTGAGGGCGTTCCGCAGGCCGACCACCCCGAGCAAGGTGAGGACGGCCACGGCGCACACCTCCTCGATCCTTCCCTGGTTCACCAGGACCACCAGGGCCACCGCCAGCACCTGGTTTCCGGGAGCGGCCAGCATGAGGGAAGCGCTCACCTCCCGGAGGATGATCAGAAAGCTCAACAGCC
>JAVKHN010000002.1:0-127530 GCA_031459935.1 Candidatus Sysuimicrobium calidum
TGTGGCCTGGGGTGCGCGGTTTGGGTGGACGTGCGGGACGGGGAGGTAGTACGGATCCGGGCGCGAGAGCACCGGGCCCTCAACGATGTCTGGCTGTGCGATCTGGGCTTCTTCGGGTACGACTACATCAACCGCCCGGACCGGCTGCGTACGCCGTACGTGCGGCGCGAGGGGAAGCTGGAGCCCTGCAGCTGGGACGAGGCCCTGGAGCTGGTGGCGCGTCAGCTCCGGGAGGCGGCTCCGGACGGCATCGGAGCCCTGGGTGGGGAACGCCTCACCCTGGAGGAGGCCTACCTTCTGAGCCGGCTGGTGCGTACCCTGGGCTCCAACAACCTGGACTTCCGGGTGGACACCCTGCACCCGCTCCCCACCCGGGACTGGGCCTGGGGGATGGAGGGGTTGGAAGGTGGGGAGGTGGCGGACCCGGATAGCCGCCAGCGAGGCCTCGGGCCCCGATCCGCCGGCGGCCCAGTGGACCAGCTGGAGCTCGTACAGACCCTGGTGCTCGTGGGCTGCGACCTCTCGGAGGAGTACCCGGTGTTGTGGCTGCGCGCCAAGCGCGCCCTGGACCGAGGTGCGAGCGCGGTGGTATTGGCCCCCAAGCGACTGGAGATCGAGCGGTACTGCTCGCACCCCATCCTCCACCGGTACGGGCACGAGCACCGGCTGCTCCTGGCCCTGGCGCGTTTGGTGCGAGACCGGATGACGCAGCCTCAAGCAGCGGAGGCCCTGGAGGAGGTGGACGTGGACGTGGTGGCCCGGCAGGCCGGGGTTTCCGCGGAGGCCCTGGAGCGGGCCGCGGAGGCGTTGCGACAGGGCCCCGTGGCCATCTTCGTGGGTCGCATGAGCCTGATGGGCCCGAACGCGGAGCGGGTGCTCCGGGCTGCCAACACCCTACGGGCCCTGTGCGGAGGAACGCTTTCGCTCTTGCAGGGCCGGGGTAGCGCCATCGGAGCCGCCATCGCGGGCATGGCGCCGGATGTATTGCCGGGTCTGCTATCCCTGGACGATCCGGAGGCCCGTGCCCGGATCGAATCCGTCTGGGGCGTTCAGCCGCCTCCCAGGCCTGGCCTCGATACGGTGGGGATGCTGCAGGCGGCCGCACGGGGAGAGCTTCGGGTCCTGTACGTGGCAGGGGCGGATCCCGCCCGGGACTTCCCCGATGCAGCCCTGTGGGCCCGGGCCCGGGCTCATCTGTTCCTGGTGGCAACGGATCTGTTCTGGACGGAGACCGCAAGAACCGCAGACGTGGTGCTCCCGGCCCTGGCAGGTGCGGAGCGGCCGGGGACGGTGGGCAACATCGAGGGCAGGCCGCAGCGCACGGAGCAGGCCCGACTGGGCCCGGAGGGTGCCTGGGCCGATGGCACCATCCTGCAGGCCCTCGCCGCCCACCTCGGGCTTTCCCTGACGTACCCCGACCCTGAGGCCGTTTTCGAGGAGATGCGCCGGGTGATCCCGGGGCTTGAACTGGACCGCCCGTATCCCATCCCGCGCCGCACACCCCGCATCGAGCCCGTGGACCTCGAAGGGCCGGGGATCGAGGGCGAAGGGCTGGTGCTCGTGCCCGTGCCGCGGCTCTTTCGCCAGGGCGAGATGGCAGAACGGTGCCGGGGGATCCCCGAGCTCGTGGGCGAGCCCTTCGCGGTTCTCCACCCACTGGACGCGGCATCGGTGGGCCTTCGGGATGGAGATGCAATGGAACTGGACGTGGACGGCACCCCGGCCGCGGTGCGGTGCCGGGTATCCCGGGAGACTCTGCCGGGACAGGTACTGGTCCCCATGGGGTTTCGGGAGCTCCCGTTGAGCCGCTGGGGCGTCTTTCGTAAGTTGGTGCGGGCCCGGGTGCGGGCCCTGGAGGGAGTGCGGTGACGCTGGTGCTGGAGGCTGCCGCGAAAAGCGCTCTGCTGGCGTTTCTGCTCCTCACCGCCACCGCCTACACGGTCTTCTTGGAGCGGCGGCTCCTGGGCAGGTTCCACCATCGCATCGGGCCCAACCGGGTGGGTCCGTGGGGCCTGCTGCAACCCCTGGCGGACGGCATCAAGCTGCTGGCCAAGGAGGACTTCATGCCCCGGGCCGCGGACCGGGTGGTGTATCTCGCAGCTCCCCTCCTCGTCCTGGTGGCGACCCTGTTCGCGTACGCGGTGATCCCCTTCGGCCCGCCCGTGGAGCTGGCCGGCCGCCGGATCCACCTGTACATCGCGAACCCGAACGCGGGAATCCTCCTGGTGCTGGGGGCCTCCTCCATCGGAGTATACGGCCTCATCCTGGGAGGGTGGTCCTCCAACAGTAAGTACGCCCTGCTGGGGAGCCTGCGGAGCGCGGCTCAGGTGGTGAGCTACGAGCTGGCGTGGGGGCTATCGGCCCTGAGCGTGGTGTTGACCGCGGGCACCCTGAGCCTCGTGGAGATCGTGGAGGCGCAGCAGGAACTGTGGTTCGTCGTCAAGCAACCCCTGGCCTTCGTGGTGTTCTTCCTCTCGGCCCTGGCGGAGACCAACCGGGCGCCCTTTGACCTCCCGGAGGCGGAACAGGAGCTCATCGCGGGCTACCACACGGAGTACGGTGGGCTCAAGTTCGTAATGTTCTACATCGCGGAGTACCTCGCCATCATCACCCAGAGCGCGCTTACGACCCTCCTGTTCTTCGGCGGTTGGCTAGGACCGGTGCTGCCCGGGGTGGTGTGGTTCCTCCTGAAGACAGCGGCCTTCGTGGGGGTGTTCATCTGGATCCGGGCCACGGTTCCCCGGGTGCGGTATGATCACCTCATGGGGCTGAGCTGGAAGCTGTTGATCCCGCTTGCCCTCGCAAACCTCGTGGTCACCTCGTTGTTCGTGGTCTAGGAGGGGGCTGTGAACCAAACGATCCGGCGTGCGGTGGTGGAGGGCGCAGCGATCCTGAGAGGACTGGGGGTGACTGCGCGGTACCTGTTCCGGCGCCCCGTCACCCTCCAGTATCCGGAGCAGCGGCCCCGGATCCCGCCCCAGTTCAAGGGGCGCCACTGGCTCACCCTGTACGAGGACGGGGATGAGCGGTGCGTGGGCTGTGAGCTGTGCGCCATCGTGTGCCCAGCCCAGGCCATCTACGTGAAACCCGCGGAGAACACCCCTGAGAAGCGCGTGAGCAAGGGAGAGCGGTACGCGGAGGAATTCCAGATCAACATGCTCCGGTGTATCTTCTGTGGGTTCTGCGAGGAAGCCTGCCCCACGGGGGCCATCGTCCTGGGACACGACTTCGAGCTGGCGGATTACTCCCGAGAGGCCCTCATCTACACGAAGGAGATGCTCACGGAGCCGTATCCGGGAGCTTCGGGACGGGATCCCCGTCGGGAGGTCTAGGATGGAGTCCGTGCTCTTCGTGGTGGCGGCTGCGTTGAGCCTGGCGGGCGGGGTGGGCGTGGTGGCGGCCCGGGCTCCCGTGCACAGTGCCCTGAGCCTCCTGGTGGTCCTGGTTTCCCTCGCGGTGCTCTACCTCACGCTCCTGGCAGAGTTCGTGGCGGTGCTACAGGTCATCGTCTACGCGGGGGCCATCCTGGTTCTCTTCCTCTTCGTGATCATGCTCCTCCATGCCCACAATCCTGATCTGCGGCCATCTCCCGGGCCCGGGCGGCTCCACGGGGCGGTCGCGATCGCTTCCGGAGGGGCGCTGGTTGCGCTCGTGGCCTTCGCGGTCCTGCGGGAACTCGGCCGTGGCACGGCGGAGGTGCCCGTGGCCGCGGGATTCGGCACGGCTCCAGCCATCGGCCGGGAACTGCTCACCACCTTCGTCCTCCCGTTTGAGCTGGCGGGCGTGCTGCTGCTGGTGGGGATGGTGGCAGGGATCGTTCTGGGAAAGGCCCCCGAGCGCCGGGTTTCTGAGCGGACGGAGGCGCGGCGCGAGGAGGTCCTGCTCACGAGGGGCAGGCGATGACGGTCCCCCCCTCCGCGTACGTGCTCCTGAGCATCCTCCTGTTTGTGCTGGGAGGGCTCGGGGTCCTCCTGCGCCGCACCGCCCTCATCGTGTTCATGTCCATCGAGCTCATGCTGAACTCCGTGAACCTGGCTTTTCTGAGCTTTGCCCGGATGCACGGGGACCTCTCCGGGCAGCTGGTGGTCTTCTTCGTGCTGGTGATAGCCGCGGTGGAGGTGGTGGTGGGCCTTGCCATGCTCATCGCCCTCTTTCGCACCCACCGGGCCGTGGACGTGGACGAGATGGATCTCCTGCGAGGCTAGAGATGGAGTGGGTGGTGGTGGGCATCGTGGCGTTGCCGCTTGCGGGCGCGGTGACAAACGGCCTGGTGGGGGGTCGGCTGTCTGCCCGGGCGGTGAGCTGGGTCGGATGCCTGGTGGTCCTGGGGGCCTTTGGGCTAGGGATCCTGGGGATTCGGGATTTGAGCGCGGCATCGCCGCAGACCGCGCTGCGCGCGGTCCTCTGGGAGTGGATCGTCTCGGGGGACTTCCGGGTAGCTTGGGAGCTGCAGCTGGATCGCCTTGCCGCGGTGATGGTCCTGGTGGTCACGGGGGTGGGGTTTTTGATCCACGTGTACTCCGTGGGCTACATGCGCGGCGAGGAGGCCATTAGCCGTTACTTCACCTACCTGAACCTCTTCGTGGCCTCCATGCTCCTTCTGGTCCTGGGAGGAAACCTGCTGGTGCTCTTCGTGGGGTGGGAGCTTGTGGGGCTGTGCAGCTACCTGCTCATCGGGTTCTGGTTCGAGCGGGAGCCTGCTGCCGCCGCGGGCCGCAAGGCGTTCGTCACCAACCGCATCGGAGACGCGGCGTTCTTGCTGGGCCTGTGCCTGCTGTTTGTGATCTTCCAGACCCTGGACTTCGAGGCGATCCGAGAACGCCTGCCGCAGGCCCCTCCGGGTGCTCTCACCGTTGCGGCCCTGCTGCTCTTCGCGGGCGCCACGGGGAAGTCCGCGCAGCTGCCCCTGTACGTGTGGCTCCCGGATGCCATGGAGGGCCCCACACCGGTCTCCGCCCTCATCCACGCGGCCACCATGGTCACCGCGGGCGTGTACCTGGTGGCCCGGCTGTGGCCCCTCTACCTGGCGAGCGGCGTGCTTCCCGTGGTGGCCGCGGTGGGAGCCAGTACGGCCCTCTTTGCCGCCACCGTGGCCGTGGGCCAGACGGATCTCAAGCGCGTTCTCGCGTACTCCACCATCAGCCAGATCGGGTACATGTTCCTGGGGCTGGGGGCGGGCTCCGCGGTGGCCGGGATGTTCCACCTCACCGCCCATGCCTTCTTCAAGGCCCTTCTGTTTCTGAGTGCCGGGAGCGTGATGCACGCCATGCACGACCTCATCGACATGCGGCGGCTGGGAGGGTTGGGGCGAGCTATGCCCTTCACCGCGGCCAGTTTCCTGGTGGGCGCCTTGAGCCTGAGCGGGATCCCCCCCTTTGTGGGGTTCTTCAGCAAGGAACACATCCTGGCCGCAGCCCGTGCGCACAGCCTCGTCGCTCTGTGGGGGGTAGGGGTCCTCACCGCGGGAATCACGGCCCTCTACATCACCCGGGCCGCGGTTCTCACCTTCGCGGGCCCCCCCGCGGATCCGGCGCGCCACCCGCACGAGGCTCCCCCCGTGATGCGCTGGCCGATGGGGGTTTTGCTCGTGCTCTCCGCGGTGGGCGGATTCCTGGGCGCGAAGGCGTTGGGCGCTCCCTTCGATCGGTTCCTGGCAGCCGCCTTCGAGCCGGAGGTGAAGCCCTCCCCCGAATCGGAAGCCTTCGGCGAGCTTGTCCTGGGGCTTGCCTCCGTGGGGGCGGCGCTCGCGGGCATCGCGGTGGGATGGCTTGCGTACCGTGGGCGCCGGATGCCGGAGCTCGGGGCACTGGGGCAGGCGTTGAGCCGGCAGTGGTATGTGGAGGACCTCTACCAGGCGGTCCTCGTGCGGCCCGCCCGGGCGCTCGCGCGCTTCTGCGCCCAGACGGTGGACCTCCACTGGATTGACGGGGCCGCAAACGGTCTGGCGGCCATGGTGGGCGCTCTGGGGACAGGCGTGCGGCGGTGGCAGACGGGGTACGTGCGGCAGTACGCGGCCCTGTTCCTGGTGGGGACCGTGCTCGCGGTGGCCTACTGGTTGGTACGATGATGCTCTCGGCCCTCGTGCTTCTCCCCATCCTGGGCTCCGTGGTGGTGATGCTCCTCCCCCGGCGGGAGGAGCTGCTGCGGGCGGTGGCCTCCATCACGTTCCTCCTCACGCTCGCGCTCGCCGCGTGGCTGTTTTGGGCCTTCCCGCCCGAAGAGAGGGGATTCCGGTGGGTGGAGCGGGTCCCGTGGATCCCCGCTTTGGGGGCCAGCTACCAGCTCGGGGTGGATGGGATCTCGCTTCTGCTCGTTCTGCTCACCGCCTTCCTCTTCCCCGTGGCGCTGCTGGGAACCTGGGACGCGGTGCGCCAACGGGTCAAAGAATACCTGAGCCTCCTGCTGCTCCTGGAAGGAGCGATCCTGGGCACCTTCCTCGCCCTGGACCTCGTGCTCTTCTACGTGTTCTGGGAGGCGGTGCTCATCCCCATGTACTTCCTCATCGGGCTGTGGGGCGGGGAGCGGCGGAGGTATGCGGCCGTGAAGTTCTTCCTGTTCACCATGGCGGGCAGCGTGCTGATGCTGCTCGGCATCATCGTCCTGTACCTGCGCACGGGCACGTTTGACGTCCTGCGCCTGCTCCAGACCCCACTCCCGCCGCAGGACCAGCGGTGGCTGTTCTGGGCCTTCACCGCGGCCTTCGCCATCAAGGTTCCCCTCTTTCCTCTGCACACCTGGCTCCCGGATGCCCACGTGGAGGCTCCCACCGCGGGCTCCGTGATCCTGGCGGGCCTTCTGCTGAAGATGGGGGCGTACGGACTGCTGCGCTACGGCCTCGGGCTTTTCCCCCAGGCGGCCCGGGAGGCGGCTTCGTTGCTCAGCCTCCTCGCCGTGGTGGGGATCCTCTACGGGGGTGCTGTGGCCTTCGCGCAACAGGACATCAAGAAGCTCGTGGCGTACTCCTCCATCAGCCACCTGGGGTTCGTGGTCCTCGGCACCTTCGTCTTCACCCTCCAAGGGATGCACGGCGCTTTGCTGCAGATGGTGAACCACGGCCTCTCCACAGGGGGCTTGTTCCTGTTGGTGGGCGTGCTCTACGAGCGGGCCCACACGCGACAGATGGATGCCTTCGGAGGCGTCGCAAAGGTGATGCCCACCTTCGCGGCCCTCTCCCTCTTCATCGTGTTTAGCTCCGCGGCCCTTCCCGGCACCAACGGGTTCGTGGGGGAGTTCCTGGTCCTGTTGGGGACCTTCCGGGCGGACGTGCGGCTCGCGGCGCTGGCGGCGGGCGGGGTGATCCTCTCCGCGGTCTACCTCTTGTGGATGGCGCAGCGGGTGTATTTCGGCCCCCGGCGGGTCGATCCGGATCGGTTCACCCCCTTAACCTGGAAGGAAGCGACCGCCCTCGTGGCCCTGATCCTTGTGATCCTGTGGATCGGGCTGTATCCGAAGCCGTTGTTGGAGCGGAGCGAGGCGGCGCTGAGCCTTCTGAGTGCCCGGCTGCACGCGGCGGGAGAGGTGGTGCGGTGAACGATCTGCGAACGTTGCTCCCGGAGATCCTGGTAGCCACCGCGGCCACCGCGGTCCTGTTCGCGGACCTGCCCCTGCGCACCCCCGTGCAGCGTCGGCTCCTCCTGTGGTTGAGTCTCGGGGGCGTCTTCCTGGCCCTGTGGGCCACCTTATCGGAAGCGGCTTCCACCGCGGCCTTCGACGGCATGATCATCCGGGACGGACTCACCCGCGTGTTCCGGGTCCTGGTCCTGGGAGTGGCGGCGGTGGGTCTGGTGCTCTCCCGCGACTACCTGGTCCGGACGGGCCTGGAGCGGGGGGAGTACTACGCGCTGCTGCTCTTCTCGGCTGTGGGAGCGCAGCTGCTGGCCGCATCCCGCAACCTCCTGCTGACGTTCCTGGCCCTGGAGCTCCTCTCCGTTCCGCTCTATGTGCTCGCGGCCTTTGCCCGGCACCACCGTTCCTCTCAGGAGGCGGGCCTCAAGTACTTCCTGCTGGGCTCCTTTGCCTCCGGGGTGTTCCTGTACGGGATGGCTCTGGTGTACGGGCAAGCAGGCACCCTGGACCTGGCGCGGCTGGGGGGAGAGGACGGGCTGCTGCTGCGGCTGGGTGCGGGCCTGCTGCTCGTGGGGCTGGCGTACAAGGCGGCAGTGGTGCCTTTCCACGCCTGGGCTCCGGACGTGTATGAGGGGTCTCCCATGCCTGCGGCCGCCTACATGTCCGTGATCGCCAAGGTAGGTGCCATCGCGGCTCTGGCGCGGCTGATCCCCCTGGCTCTGCCCGGGCTGGTGGATCTGTGGCGGCCCTTCGTGGCCGTGTTGAGCGCCATGACCATGGTGGTGGGCAACCTCGGTGCCCTGTGGCAGCGGAACCTCAAGCGTATGCTGGCCTACAGCAGCATCGCGCATGCGGGCTACCTCCTCATGGGACTCGCCGCGGGGACCGCCACGGGGCTTGTGGCCTCTGCCTACTATCTCGCCGCGTACGCCCTCATGCAGCTGGGCGCCTTCGGGGTGTTGGTGCTCCTGGAACGGATGGGACTGGAGGCGGACGAGGTACAGGACCTGGGCGGCCTCGGGGATCGTTCCCCAGCCCTGGCGGCCGCCTTCGTCCTCTTCATGGCCTCCTTGGTGGGGATTCCCCCCACCGCGGGGTTCGTGGGGAAGTTCTACCTCTTCACCGCGGCTCTGGAGGCGGGCCTCGGCTGGCTGGCCCTGGTGGGGGTGGCCACCAGTGTGGTCTCCGTGGCGTACTACCTGCGGGCCGCTTACGCGGCGTATGCGGACGAGGGCCGACCCGGCGTCCGGGTGGTGGGCGGGTGGTGGGCGGGGGCGGGCGTGGCTGTGGCCGCCCTCGGGGTGCTGCTGGGGGGCGTGGTCGGAGGCCCCGTGATCCGGTGGGTGCACATCGCTGCGGGAGTGATCCCATGAGCAAGGAGAAATTCGACGCCATCGTGGTGGGTGCGGGCCCTGCGGGCGCCGCGGCCGCCATCACCATGGCTCGGGCTGGCCTCTCCGTGGTGCTCCTGGAGCGCGGGGAGTACCCGGGTGCCAAAAACGTGATGGGTGGGGTCATGTACGGCCGCATGGTGGCGGACGTGGTCCCGGAGTTCTGGAAGCTGGACGCCCCCATAGAGCGCGTGGTGGTGGAGGAGCGGGTGTGGATCACCACGGAGGAAGGGGTGGTCTCCCTCGGTCACCGCAACCCGCGCCAGGCCTACCACCCGGACGGGTGCCCGAACGCCTTCACTGTGCTCCGGGCGCGGTGGGATCGGTGGTTTGCAGCCCGGGCGGAGGAGGCGGGGGCGCTGCTGGTTCCACAGACGGTGGCGGAGGATGTGCTCTGGCAGGACGATCGGATCGTGGGCGTACGCACGGGCCGGGAGGAAGGGGATCTCTACGCGGATGTGGTGGTGATCGCGGACGGGGTGAATTCCTTCCTCGCGCAGCGGGCCAGGTTGCGCGACCATCCCGTTTCCCCGCACCACCTGGCTCTGGGGGTGAAGGAGGTCATCGGACTTCCCGCGGAGGTCATCGAGAGCCGGTTCAATCTGGAGCCGGGACAGGGAGTCACCATCGAGCTCTATGGGGCCGTCACGGACGGGATGTCCGGCTACGGCTTCCTGTACACGAACCGTGACTCCCTCTCCGTGGGCGTGGGCGTTCTGGTGAGCCACCTCATGCGAACCCGTCGTACCCCCGATGAGCTGTTGGAGCGGCTCAAGCAGCACCCCGCGGTCCGGCCGCTGCTCGCGGGGGGGGAGGTGCTGGAGTATGCGGCGCACGCCATCCCGGAGGGGGGGTATGAGGCCATGCCGAAGCTGTTCGGCAACGGGGTGCTCATCGCGGGCGACGCCGCGATGATGGTGAACGGACTGCACCGGGAGGGCAGCAACCTGGCCATGGCCGCCGGCCGCATGGCGGGGGAGACGGTGATCGAAGCCAAGCGGCGGGGAGACTTCAGCGCACGCACCCTCGCCCTGTACGAGGCGAAGCTGCGGGAATCGTTCGTGCTGCAGGATCTCGTGAAGTACCGTCATCTGCCGGAACTGGCGGACCGCCGACCCGATCTCTTCCGAATCTACCCGGAGCTCGTACACGACGCGGTGCACGAGATGCTCACCGTGGATGGATCGCCCAAGCGCACCAAGCAGCGCAAGATCTGGCGGGAGATCATCCGCCGACGCAGGCCTTTGCAGCTGCTCCGGGACCTGTACGAAATCTGGCGGGCGGTGCGCTGAAGGGAGGCGGGAGGGTGAGACTCGAAGAGAAGCTGTACCTGCTGCGGTGGAAACATGACAGGCAGAGCCACATCGCCATCACGGATCCCACCACCTGTCTGGAGCGGTGCGGAAAGACCTGGGGTCGCCCCTGCACCACCTTCTGCCCGGCTCGGGTGTACGAGTGGGATCCCTCGGAGAGCCGCATCGTGATCTATTACGAGAACTGCGTGGAGTGTACCACCTGTCTGGTGGGCTGTCCGTACCGGGTCATTGACTGGCGGCTGCCCCGGGGCGGGTTCGGGATCCAGTACCGCTACGGCTAGCCACTCGGGAGGAATTTTCCAACATTTGGGGAAATTCCTTGGCCGTGAAGGTACTTGCCATCATCAATCCCGTTGCGGGCCGGGGTCGGGCCCGGAAGCTGTGGCCGCGGCTGCGGGCCCACTTCGTGCAGGCGGGCTGGTCCGTGGAGGAGGTGTACTCCACGGGGAGGGGACACGCGGTGGAGCTGGCGGCCTCCGCTCTGGACTGCGACGGGATCCTGGCGGTGGGAGGGGATGGAACCTGTAACGAGGTGGCGAACGGTCTGTTGCGGGCCTCCAGCGCCCCTGCCCGGTTCCTGGCTCCCCTCCCGGTGGGGACGGCCAATGACTTCGCCACCTGCATGGGAGTTCCTGGAGAGCCTGAGGCTGCAGCCCGGGCCCTGGTGGGTGGCCGCCTCCGCCGAATCGACGTGGGGTGGGTGAACGGTCGGTTCTTCCTCACCATTGCGGGATGCGGCTTCGATGCGGAGGTGGCCCGCCGGGTCAACCAGTGGCCGAAGCTGCTGGGCGGGAAGGGGATGTACGTGGCGGGGATCTTCCACCAGCTCGCCGCCTTCCGCCCCGTGCGCATGGAGATCTCCATGGACCAGCGGGTGTGGATCCAGCCCACCTTCATGCTGGCCGCGGGAAACCTCCCCTGCTACGCGGGGGGGTTGCGCATGTGCCCGGAAGCGCGCCCCGACGACGGGTGGCTGGAGGTGGTGCTCGTCCGGGAGGTGAGCCGGGTCGAGGTGGTGCGACTGCTTCCGCGCCTCCTGGATGGCTCTCATGTGAGACATCCGAAGGTCGAGGTAATGCGGGCCAAGGAGGTGGAGGTGCGCAGCATAATACCGGTGGCCGTCCATGCGGACGGTGAGTTCGTAGGCACCACCCCCGCCCGGTTCACGATTCACCCCCAGACCCTGGAGGTGCTCCTCCCTGTCTCCGTGGCGGAGCGGGTACCCCTCCGCGCGGCGCAGCCCGCGCGTGTGGCGTTCATCCGGGGCCGAAGCTAAAGGCCACCTTGAAGGCGGCGGTTTCCGCCTTGGCCATGGCCACCCGGAACGCCTGAGGGAACTGCTCCAGGGGAAAGGTGTGGGTGACCAGGAAACCGAGGTCCACCTGGCCTGTTGCCATCCACTCCAGGACGATCTCCAGGGTACGGCGGCGCTGCCCGTCCCAGAGTTCCCAGGCGTAGGTGTAGCTGCCCAGTACCCGCAGCTCCTTCAACCACAGGGGCGTCCAGTCCACGATCCGGGGAACGGCCGGCAGGCCGAGGGGGACCACGGTGCCGCCGGGCCGTGCGAGCCGCAGGGCGTCGTCCAGGGCCTGCTCGGTGCCCGTGCACTCCGCGACCCAATCCGCGCCCCCGCCCACGAGGACGCGCCTGCCGAGCATGGGCCGCACTAGACGGCCGTCTGTGAGCTCCGCCACCGCCTCGTAGTGTCGGTCCCCCCGACCCACGGACACCGTATGGTCGGCCCCCAGCCGCTTGGAAACCTCCGCCTGGAAAGGGTACTTGGCGAGCAGGATCACCCGGGCGCGGCTCTGCATCGCCCGCAGGCTTGCCACCACCAGCTGCCCGATGATCCCCCCCCCGATCACCAGCACCGTGTGGTCGTCCTGAGGAGGGTACCGCAGGAGCGGGTGGAGGGCGGAGGCCATGGGTTCGATGAGGAGGGCGTTCTCGTCACTCACGGAGTCCGGGAGGGGGAAGACCTGGGACCGGTGGGCCACGAAGAACTCCCCCCAGCTCCCGCCCGTGTCCCGGCAGGCACCGATCAGAAGCCCGGGTGCGAGCGTACCCTCTCTGGTACGCTCGCACAGGTGGTAATCCCCGCGGCTGCAGAACCGGCAGGGTCTGATCTCCCGGGCGGCGCACGGGAGAGTGGGTTCCACCACCACCCGCTGGCCAGGTTCCACCTCCCGTACCGCGGTCCCCACCTCCGCTACGGTGCCCACGTTCTCATGGCCCGGTACGAAGGGGAAGGAGGTGAAGGCGGAGGCATAAGGACTCGTGTCCAGCCGGAGCAGGTGCAGGTCTGACCCGCAGATCCCTCCCAGGCGGGTACGCACCTTGATCCACTCGGGGCCGGGCAACCGGGGTTCCGGAACCTCCCGGAGGGACAGCGGGGAGAGGGCGCTCCAGTAGGCCCGGCGGGCAAGCCTCCCCAGGATCCGGGTGGCCAGGTAGCGGGGGATGGTGGGGTGGAAGACCAGGGCGCGCACGCCTCAGGTCATGGGGACCTGTCGGATGATGTCCCGCTCCAGCCGCTCCAGAATGTCCTCGAGATCCGGACCCGTCACCGTAATCCCGTGGTTCTTGAGCCCCACCACGGCCCGGGTCGGATCCGGAGCCTGCCGTACCAGCTCCGCCACGGCTTTCGCGAGCTGCAGGGTCCCGCAGGGGTAGTTGATCTCCGTGGAGGGGATCCCCCGCATCCAGGCGTGCACGTGGATGATGGCGCCCACGGAGGGGTGCTCCGTGTAGATCATCCAGTGCTCGATAGCATCCACGGAGACACGTCGGGGCTGGATGTGGGGTGGGACGCTCAGGAGGATCCGGTTCCGCACGGGATCGTAGCCCTTCACGAGGAGGATGTCCCGTCCGATGACCCGGAGGTCTGCCTTGTTCACCCCGCTGGCGCTCATCCAGAAGCGGGTGGCGTCCTTGCGCACGCTGAGGTTGCCGTAGCTGAGGCCACCGATGCCGTACAGGCGCTGCACGTGTCGGAGGTCGCGGGGGCTCAGGAGTTCCTCGATGGGGAAGGGGGAGGGTAGGAGCTGCAAAGCGTCCAGACGGCGGCCGGCCTCCGCAAGCTTGCGGGTGAGCGCATCCCCTTCCCACAGCTCCTCCGGCAGGTCCGGGTGGAATTCGTTGTCGATCACCAGCTGGCTCGTGGCCAGCGGATACAGCCGATCATACACGCGTTCGAAATACGCTTCCCCCTCCCCGCGGACCTCGTACCGGCCCTGCTCCAGGGTGACGAAGTACGTGCGCCATCCCTCTCCCTCCGGCACGAGGTAGATCACCAGGTTCGCCAGAGACCGGACGAGGAGAGGGTAGGCAGCCCGCAGGACGTCCTCCACGCCCGGAGCGCCAAGGGCCACGGACACCACGAAGGTGGCCTTGGCGCGTCGGCGGTACGGGCGGGGGCGCTCGGGATCGATGAAGTTGAACACCATCCGGAGATCCCGTCCCCGGTCCTCCACGTACTGGTGCCCGTGAGCCTCCAGCGTTCCCCGCAGGCCCTCCGCGAACCGACACAGGATGGGATGCGCTTCGTAGGATCCGACGAACGTGAAGTTCATCCTTCTCTCCCCCGTGCCGTTGGAGTTTCCCCCTCCGGTGTTCCTCCCGACCCGGCGGGAACCCGATGGCTGATGAGCACGTACACCCCGAAGGCGAGGAGCACGAGAGCTGCCAGCTGGCCCAGGGTCAAAAACCCGATCACGCGATCGTGGGAACGCAGCAGGTCCAAAAGGAAGCGTACACCGGAGAGGAAGACCATGGTCTTCCAGAACACCTGTCCGGGATACCGACGACGGTCTGTCCAATGGAGGACAAGTCCGAACAGCACCGCGGAGGTGAGCATCTCGTAGAGCTGCAGGGGATGCCGGGGACCATCCGGGGCCGTGGGGAAGACCACCCCCCAGGGCAGGGAGGTCCGGTCCCCATACAGTTCTCCGTTCATGAAGTTTCCGAACCGTACCAGCAGGTTCGCCAGGGGAATCCACACCGAGCACAGGTCCGTGAAGGACCAGAGGGAAATTCCCTCTCGCCGTTGCAGCCACCAAGCGTACACAAGCCCCGCCACGATGGCCCCGTGGGATGCAAGACCCCCGTGGTCTATGCGGACGATCTCCAGGGGATTGGCGAGGAAGGGAGCGGGATGGGAGACCACGTAACCCAGCCGCGCGCCCACGAACAGCCAGAGGATGAAGGGGATCCCGTGTCGATCTACCACCTCCGAGGGAATGCCGAAACGGGGCGCCATCCGGCCGCTGAGCCAGAGGCCCAGAAGGATGGCGAGGGCCATCATCGCGCCGTACCAGCGGATGATAACCGGTCCGATCTGCACCAGCACGGGATCCATGGCCGCCAACATAATAGCAGACTCTTCCGGTCCTCCATTTGCGGTCTTGTGGTAGACTTCCCGGAGGGACCGGCTCAGGGGGCCGGTGGTCTTCAAAGGGATTCCCAAGAGCAGAAGGAACTCCGAGGGCAGGTCGGGTACCTAAGGAAGGGATCTCCATGGAGGAGGTGAACCGCGTGCGCCGGTTGCGCTGCTTGCTGTGGGCTCTTGGCCTCGCGCTCCTGCTCGGCACGGGGGGGCTGGCCGCCCCCGCGTTTCGGGGACTGGCTCTCTATACCCCCTATCCGGACCAGATCGTGCGAGCCGGAGAATCCGTTACGCTCACCCTGACGGTCCGAAACTTCGGACTTCCGCCCCAGGTGGTGCGTTTGGAGGTGACCGAGGTGGCTGCGGGGTGGCGAGCCACGTTCCTCGCGGGCGGCCGGGTGGTGAGCGCGGTGTACGTGCTTCCGGACCAGGAAGCCACGGTGAGCCTCCGCCTGGATCCCCCCCGCACCGTCCGCTCCGGAACCTTCCGGTTCGGGGTGGCCGCGGTGGGCCAGGACGGGCGAGCGCAGCTCCCCCTCCGCCTGACCCTCGGACAGGCCCTGCCGCCGCGGATCAGCCTGACCGCGGAACTTCCCACCCTCCGGGGCCCTGCCACCAGCAGCTTCAGATTCCGGGTGACCCTCCGGAACGACAGCGACCAGGAGCTGCTGGTCCGGCTGGACGCGGAAGCCCCCCGGCGGTTCCAGGTCTCCTTCACCCCCACCATCGGGACCCAGCAGGTCACGAGCCTCCCCGTGAAGGCCGGTGAATCCCGGGACCTGGACGTGGAGGTGAACGTCCCCCAGGACATGCCCGCGGGGCGTTATTCGCTCGTGGTCCGTGCCAGTGCCGCGGGGACAAGCGCCTCCCTGCCGCTCGCGCTGGAGGTCACCGGGCGCCCAGAGCTCTCCATCACCGCGCCGGATGGCCGTCTCTCGGGCCGGGCGTACGCGGGGCAGGAAACACCGCTCAAGATCCTCGTGAAGAACGACGGGAGCGCTCCCGCCCGCAACGTCACCCTCACCAGCTCCCCGCCTTCCGGGTGGGACGTGAAGTTCGAACCGGAGCGCATCGAGGAGATCGCGCCCAAGCAGCAGGTGGAGGTTACCGCGCGGGTCCGCCCCTCTCCCCGGGCCATCGCAGGTGACTACATGGTGACCTTCACCGCGAGCGCGGGGGACGTGTCGAAGTCCGAGGATTTCCGGATCACGGTTCTCACCCGCACCCTGTGGGGTGTGGTGGGCGTGATCCTCATCGCGGCCGCGCTGCTGGTGGTGGGACAGGCGGTGAGCCGGTACGGACGGCGATGACGGTCGCCATCGAGACCCAAGGGCTCACCAAGCACTACGGCCGGACCGTTGCGGTCCAGGACCTCAACCTGGTGGTCCGGGAAGGGGAGATCTTCGGGCTGTTGGGTCCCAACGGGTCCGGCAAGACCACCACCATCCTCATGCTCCTGGGCCTCACGGATCCCACCGCGGGCACCGCCCGGGTCCTGGGGTTCGATCCCACCCGTCAGCCCCTGGAGGTCAAACGGCGGGTGGGCTACCTCCCGGATTCCGTGGGGTTCTACGACGAGCTCACCGCCTGGGAGAACCTCCGGTACATCGCGAACCTGAACGGGTTGCCTCACCGCGAGGCGAGGGTCCGCATCGGCGAGGTCCTGGAGCGCATGGGCCTCAGTGATGTGGCGGACCACAAGGTGGGGACCTTCTCCCGCGGCATGCGCCAGCGCCTGGGCCTGGCCGAGGTCCTGCTTAAGCGGCCCCGGGTGGCCATCCTGGACGAGCCCACCCTGGGCCTGGACCCGGAGGCCGCCATGGAGTTCCTGCACCTGATCCGGAGCCTGCGGGCGGAGGGGATGTCGATCCTGCTCGCCTCCCACCTGCTCCACCAAGTGCAGGCCATCTGTGACCGCGTGGGCCTGTTCCACAAGGGGCGGATGGTCCTGGAGGGTCGCGTGGAGGAGCTGAGCGAGCGGGTGCTGGGCGGATCCTACCGGATCCGCTTGGAGACGCAGGGCGTGGACCTCGCGGGACTGTTGCGAGATCTTCCGCAAGTGGTCCGGGTGAACCCGGAGGGGGACGGGAGGTTCACCGTGGAGGCACGGGCGGACATCCGGGCGGAGATCGCCCGGCAGGTCGTGGGGCGGGGGGAGCTTTTGGGGCTGACCCTGGAGCGGCCGGGGCTGGATGAGGTGTACGCCCGGTACTTCCAGGATCTCAGTAGGGAGGGAGGGACATGAGCACCGCGGTGAAGGAACGGACCGCGCAGCCGGACCTCCGGCGTGAGGGCTCCCCGTGGACCGGGCTGTGGGCCGTGCTCTACAAGGAGCTGAGCGACCACCTCACCGGCATCCGGATGCAGATCCTCGAGGCCCTCATGCTCCTCACCGCGGTGGGGACCGTCTACGCGGCGAGCCAGAGCATCCGGCAGGAGATCGGGGAGGATCCCTTTGTATTTCTCAAACTCTTCACCACCGCCCGCGATCCCCTTCCCTCCTTCGTGGGATTCCTCAGTTTCCTCGTACCCCTCTCCGCCATCGCCCTGGGTTTCGATGCCATCAACGGGGAGCACGCCCGAAGGACCCTGAGCCGGGTACTGGCGCAGCCCATCTACCGGGATGCGCTGCTGCTGGGCAAGTTCCTGGCAGGGGTGTTCACCCTGGGGATCGTGCTCGTGGGTCTGTGGCTGGTCACCACCGGGATGGGGCTTTTCATCCTCGGGGTCCCTCCGGGGGGGGAGGAAGTGGCCCGGGGGCTCTGGTTCCTCCTTGCTACCCTGGGGTATGCGGGCGTGTGGCTGGCCCTGTCCATGCTGTTCTCCACGGTCTTCCGACAGCCCGCCACCTCCGCCCTCACCGCCATCGCGGTGTGGCTGCTGTTCGCGGTGTTCTGGGACATCCTGAGTGCGCTGGTGGCACAGGCGGTGGTGGCGCAGCAGGCCGGCTACGGTTCGACCGAGCTCGCCCAGGCCAGAATTCACCTGTTGCTGGCCCGGTTCTCCCCCAACACCCTGTATGCGGAGACCATCCTGGCGCTTCTGAACCCCCAGGTGCGGGCCCTGGGCCCCGTGCTCCTCACGCAGCTGGAGGGGGCGGTACTGGGTACCCCCCTGCCGCTCTCGCAGAGCCTGTTGCTGGTCTGGCCGCAGATGGTGGCCCTCATCGCGGGCACCATCCTGCTCTTCTGCGCCGCTTACGTCACCTTCCAGCGACAGGAGGTGCGGGCCTAGTGCTTGACAACCGCCCGCAGGGCTGGTAGGGTACGCTCAAGCAAAACTCAATATCGGCACCTCATCCAGAGTGGGCGAGGGACGGGCCCGATGACCCCCGGCAACCTGCCGGTCGTTTGCCGGCAAGGTGCCAACTCCCGCGGAGCCGAGCTCCGAGAGATGAGGGCGCACGGTTGGCCCTCCGAAGGCTCGGAGGGCAATTTTTTTGCACGAGGGGTCGCGTGTCCACGATCCGGGTGATCGTACCAGCCAGCTCGGCGAACCTCGGACCGGGGTTCGATGCCCTGGGCCTTGCCCTGGACATCTACAACGAGGTGGAGGCGAGCCTCTCGGACCATCCCCGTCTCACCGTCCATGGGGAGGGGGAAGGCCTGCTCCCGGAGGACGAGGAAAACCTGGTATACCGGGCCGCCCGCGCGGTGGCGGATGCCGCGGGGGCAGAGGTGGCGTTCTGCCTGCGCTGCTGGAACCGCATTCCCTTGGGCCGCGGGCTCGGCAGCAGCGCCGCCGCCATCGTGGGAGGAATGGTGGCCGCCAACGAGTTGCTGGGACGGCCCCTGGGCCGTTCGCGCCTCGCCTCCCTCGCTACCCGTCTGGAGGGTCACCCGGACAACGTGGTGCCCGCCCTCGTGGGGGGGATGACCGCTGCGGTGGTGGAGGACGGGGCGGCGCATTGGGTGCGGTTGCCCGTGCGGGAGTTCCCCGCGGCCGTGGTGGCTATCCCGGAGTTCGAGGTCCCCACACCCCTCGCCCGTCAGCAGCTGCCCGCACGGGTGCCCCGGGAGGACGCGGTCTTCAACGTAGGCCGGACAGCGCTCCTCGTGGGAGCCCTCGTGGCGAGGCGGTGGGATCTATTGGGGATCGCCACGGAGGACCGGTTGCATCAGCCGTACCGGAAGCCGCTTGTGCCGGGCTTCGAGGACGTGTGCGCCGCAGCCCGGAAGGCGGGAGCCCTGGGGGTGGCGCTGAGCGGGGCCGGCCCCTCCCTCCTGGCTTTTGCGCCTCTGCCGCAGGCTTCGCAGGTGGCGGAAGCCATGCAGGCAGCCTTTACCGGACACGGGGTGAGGGCCCGGACAGTGGTGGCGCAGGTAGATCTGGAAGGAACACGTGTTCAAGCCCATGCGCTTCGGAGGTGAGAGATGGGGCATGCCACCCACCTGAGGTGTCGGGCCTGCGGGGCCATCTATGAAGCAGGCCCGGAATACGTATGTACGGAGTGTTTCGGGCCTCTGGAGGTCCTCTACGACTACGATTGGATCGCGGCCCAGACCACGCGACAGGAGATCGCGTCCGGTCCGGGCTCGATCTGGCGGTACCGGACCCTGCTTCCCGTGGAGCCCCAGGAGGCGGACCTCCAGCCCGGTTGGACGCCTCTCGTGCGCGCACACCGCCTGGGCCGCCTGCTGGGCCTGCGGAACCTGTACCTCAAGAACGACACTACGAACCCCACGTGGTCGTTTAAGGACCGGGTGGTGGCGGTGGCGGTGAGCGCCGCGCGTCGGTTCGGATTCGAGGTGCTGGCGTGCGCCTCCACGGGGAACCTGGCCAACGCCGTAGCAGCCCACGCGGCCCGGGCGGGGATGCGGGCGGTGGTGTTCGTCCCTGTGGGGTTGGAGCCGGCAAAGCTCATTATGAGCGCGGTGTACGGTCCCACCATCGTGGAAGTGGAGGGGACCTACGACGACGTGAACCGGCTGTGCACGGAGATCGCGGGGGAATACCCGTGGGCCTTCACTAACATCAACGTACGTCCCTTCTACTCCGAAGGCTGCAAGACCCTGGCCTTCGAGACCGCAGAGCAGCTGGGCTGGCGGTTCCCCGATCACGTGGTCATTCCCGTGGCCAGCGGCAATCTGCTCGTGAAGACAGAGAAGGCCTTTGAGGAACTGCGGAGGGTGGGGCTCGTGGAGGGATCGCTTCCCCGGCTCCACGGAGCCCAGCCCGAGGGGTGCAGCCCCATCGCAGCCGCCTTCCGGCAGGGGCTGGACCAGGTGCGTCCGGTGCGGCCCCAGACCATCGCCAAGTCTCTGGCCATCGGCAACCCTGCGGACGGGTACTACGCCCTGCAGGCGGTCCGGAGAACGGGAGGGGTGGTGGAGGTGGCCACGGACGAGGAGATCGTGGAGGGCATTGAACTGCTCGCCCGGACGGAGGGGATCTTCGCGGAGACCGCGGGAGGGACCACCGTGGCGGTGCTCCGGAAGCTGGCAGAGGCCGGCCGACTGCATCCGGACGCAACCGTGGTGGCTTTCATCACCGGGAGCGGTCTCAAGACCACGGATGCCCTGGGAAACGGAGGGGGACGAACCCTGCGCATCCGCCCGACCCTGCGGGATTTTGAACGGGAGGTCCTGGCCGCGGTGTAAACCCTCGTGGAAGTGGGCTTGTGCGGAGCTCGTATCCTAAAGAGGGCGGGGGCAGATGCCCCCGGTGAGGATCATGAGCCTCGTCATCGAACCGGCCAGGCCGGAGGACGAACCGGCCATCCAGCAGCTGATCCGCTGTATCCTGGCGGAATTGGGGCTTCCGTACGACCCGCAGACCGAGGAGGAGCTCTCGAATCTTGAGTCCCATTTCCCGCAGCCCCGCTCCGTGTTCTTCGTGGCCCGTCTGGACGGACGGATCGTCGGAACCACCGCGGTCCAGGAGCGGGCGAAGGGCCGGGCGGTCCTGAAGCACCAGTACGTGCATCCGGAGTTTCGGCGGCGTGGCATCGGGGCCAAGCTGCTGGATGCGGCTCTGGTGTACTGCCGGGTGTGCGGGTACCGGGAGGTGGAGCTGGATACCGCTCCCTGGATGCAGCAGGCCCAGCGCCTGTATCGCTCGCGGGGCTTCCGAGAGATGGGTCGGGACGAGGTTCGGGTGCACTTCCGGCTCGCCCTCCAGCCGTGAGTCCCACTGCCGCCGCCCGCGCGGAGGCCCTTGCCCGCATCGCGGAGGAGATCCGAAGCTGCAGGCACTGTGGGGAACTGTGTGCGACCCGAACGCAGGCGGTTCCGGGAGAAGGGCCTCCGGACGCCCCCGTGATGTTCGTGGGGGAGGCGCCCGGGGAGCAGGAGGATCGGCAGGGAAGGCCCTTCGTGGGCCCCGCGGGCCGGCTCCTCACGCAGCTGCTGGAGGGGATTCGGATCCCGCGAGAGAAGGTGTTCATCACCAATACCCTGAAGTGCCGGCCTCCCGGGAATCGGGTGCCCACCCCGGAAGAGGTGGCTCGGTGCCTCCCCTATCTGATCCGCCAGATGGCGGTGATCCAGCCCCGGATCGTGTGCCTGCTGGGGGCCACGGCGGTCACCGCCCTGCTGGGGTCGGACCAGAAGATCAGCCGCGTACGGGGCCGGGCGTTCCGGGAACCCCACCGCTGGCTCTTCGCCACGTATCACCCTGCCGCCGCCCTGCGCAACGATCGGGTGCGGGAGACCCTGACGGAGGACTTCCGGCGGTTCCGGTGGCTGGTGGATGTGGAGTGGGGGACGGAGGACCCCGCGCGGTGGGCACCGGGGGTGATGCGGAAGATCTTCGTGGGCGAGGCGGTGGAACCTCAGGTGGTCTCGGAGGACGCTACCCTCCGGATCACCTGGGAGATCCGCTCCGTGCACCCCATGTTCCGGACGGAGTCCGCCCTGGTGGAGCTCCTGCGCCGGTTTTTGGTGCGCCGGCAGCGGCTAGCGGGCTCCACGTCCCTCGAGGTCCTCTCCCTGCAGGGGCTGGACGGGAACGGCCACCCGATCCCTCTGGACTCTTCGGAGTGCGCGCACCTGGTGGCGGAGGTCCGCTTCCCGCCCGCGAGCGGGTAGGGCCGCTCTCTGGGATCCCCAGGGAGGATCCGATATGCTCGTCCTGACAAAAGGGAATCCGGGTGGTGCAGGAGGAACCGCATGACCATGCATACCGCTTGGATCGGCTTGGGCTCGAACCTCGGAGATCGCCACACGAACCTCCTGGAGGCGCTGCAGCAGCTGCGGGAACGGACCCGAATCGTGCGGGTCTCCTCCGTCTACGAGACGGAACCTGCTTACTACCCGGATCAGCCGTGGTTCCTCAACATGGTGGCCCAGGTGGAGACGGAGCTGGATCCCCTGGAGCTCTTCCGGTTCCTGAAGCGCATCGAGCGGCGGATGGGGCGGCAGGAGACGGTGCGGTACGGTCCCCGGGTCATCGATCTGGATCTGTTGCTCTACGACGACCTCGTGCTGGAGACCCCGGAACTGGTGATCCCGCACCCGCGGATGACGGAGCGGGCCTTTGTGCTCGTTCCTCTTGCGGAAATCGCCCCACACCTCCTCCACCCCCAGCGGGGCCAGCCCATGGCGGAGCTCGCGGCTCAGGTGACCCAACGAGAGGGCAGCCTGACGCGGGTGCGTCCGGGCTTCGGAACCCAGCTCCAGCGGGACGTGCAGGGGGAACCGCCCGCCCTTCGCCTGGGTCTCAGCCGCGTGGGGATCACCGGGCTGCGGCGCATCGTCCGAATCCTCGACGGCGGTCGCGACAACCTCTTCTACGCGGAGATGGACCTCTACGTGGATCTCGGGCCGAACCAGCGCGGGGTGCACATGTCCCGGTTCAGCGACAGCGTGGAGGAGATCCTGGAGGAGGCGGCGGACGAGCCCGCGCCCGACCTGGAGACGGTGGCGGAGCGGATGGCGCACCAGCTCATCGCCGCCCAGGGCGCGCGACGGGCGGAGGTCTTCATCCGGGCGCGCCTTCCCGCCACCCGCTACGCTCCCGCTTCGGGCAAGACCACCCAGAAGCTGTATACCCTTCTGGCCCGGGCCGCCAGCGCCCCCCAACACACGGTGCGACTCGTGGGGATCGAAGTGGAGGGGATGATGGCCTGTCCGTGTGCCCAGGATATGATCCGGACCTACGCCCGGGAGCGACTCCTGGAGGAGGGCATCAGCCCGGAGACGGCAGAACACGTGCTGCAGGTGGTGCCGCTCGCCACGCACAACCAGCGGGGAACGGGCCGGCTCGTGGTGGGCGGGGTGGAGGCGCTGCGGGCGGAGGAGCTCGCGAGCGTGGTGGAGGCGGCCATGAGCGCGGAGATCTACGACCTGCTCAAGCGACCGGACGAGCTGTTCCTGGTGGCGAAGGCGCACCGCCGGCCCAGGTTCGTGGAGGACGCGGTCCGGGAGATGATCCGAAACCTCCTGGATCGCTACCCCGACCTCCCAGACGATGCCTTCCTGCTGGCCCGACAGACCAACTTCGAGACCATCCACCCCCACGACGTGTACGCGGAGTACTCCGGAACCGTGGGGGAGGTGCGGAAAGGCCTGCTGGGCGTAGACGGAGTGGGGGCGGGGATGTCCATGGACCGGTGGATCGCCTGGAAGCTGGGGATCGATGCGGTGTGACTGGCTAAACCAGGGGCGTCGGCTCTGACCAGAGCCGACGCCCCTGTATCCTTTGCTTACGCCCGCGCACGCTCGATGGCGCGCAGCACGGCGCGCTTGGTGTATACCGTGGCCAGGTGGCGCTTGTACTCCGCGGAGGCATATAGATCGTCCGTGGCCTCCAGCCCGTCCGCGGCAACCTTTGCGGCTTCCGCCACCACAGCTTCGTCCAGGGCCTTGCCCACGAGCGCTCCTTCCACCCTCTCCAGCCGCACGGCCTTGGGGCCCACGCCGGTGATGGCCACCCTCGCCTCCCGGCAGACGCCGCCCTCCAGGGTCACGAGGCAGGCCACCCCGATGAGGGAGTAGCCGCTGGCGGGATGAGGCATCTTCACGTACGCGTAGCCCTGCCCCGGCCTGCGCACGGGGACCCGCACCTGGGTGATGACCTCCTCGGGTCGGAGGGCGGTGGTGAGCAGGTCCACGAACCACTCCGTGGCTCTCACGGTGCGTGCCCCTCCGGGGCCCTGGCAGAGGATTTCCGCCTCCAGGGCGAGAACCGCCGCGGGGTAGTCCGCGGCGGGATCCGCGTGCGCGAGGCTTCCGCCGATGGTCCCCATGTTGCGGACCTGGATGTCGCCGATCTGGGAGGCTGTCTCGGCCAGTAGAGGGCACTGCTGCTGCACCAGGGGATTGCGGGCGATCTCGTCGTGGGTGGTCATGGCGCCGATCAAAAGTGCCCCTGTGTCCTCCCGGACCCCCCGCAGCTCCTGTACCCGGCCGAGGTCGATGAGAACCTCGGGTTGCGCGAGCCGGAGCTTCATGAGGGGCAGGAGACTGTGCCCGCCGGCCAGCAGTTTGGCCCGGTCTCCGTACCGTTGGAGCAGCTGGATGGCCTCCTCGATCGAATGCGCCCGGACGTACTCGAAGGTCGCGGGGATCATCCTCTTCCACCTCCTTTCGCCGCCTGGATGGCCCGCCACACCCGTTCAGGCAGAAGCGGCATGTCAATGTGCCGGATGCCGAGGGGGCTTAAGGCATCCATCACCGCGTTGACCACGCACGGAGTTGCCGCGATGGTGCCCGTCTCCCCTACTCCCTTCACCCCGAGCGGGTTGACGGGGCTCGGCGTCTCCGTCCGATCCGTCTCGAACCAGGGAAGCCAGCTGGCCTTCGGGACCGCGTAGTCCGCGAGAGAGGTGGTGAGCAGGTGCCCGTTCTCGTCGTACTTCGCGAACTCCCACAGAGCCTGGGCCACGCCCTGGACGATTCCCCCGTGGACCTGGCCGTCCACGAGGAGGGGGTTGATGACCCTTCCGCAGTCGTCCACCGCCACGTACCGCAGGAACCTCACCTGCCCGGTCTCCGGGTCCACCTCCACCATGCAGACGTGCGTCCCGAAGGGGAAGACGAAGTTTGGGGGATCCCAGTTCACCTGAGCCTCCAGCCCTGGCTCCATCCCCTCGGGGAGGTTCCACGCGAAGTACGCCTGCCGGGCCACCTCCTGGATGGTGATGGCCCGCTCGGGTGCGCCCCGCACGTGGAACCGCCCGTTCTCGAACACCAGATCCTCCACCGCCACCTCCAGCTGGTGGGCGGCGATCCGCATGGCCTTCTCCTTCACCCGCTGGGCCGCCAGGTAAACCGCGGTCCCTCCCACCGGAGTGGTGCGGCTCCCGTACGTGCCCCATCCCATGGCGATGGCGTCCGTATCCCCGTGGATCACCTCGATGTCGTCGAGAGGGACGCCCAGCTCCTGCGAGACGATCTGGGCGAAGGTGGTCTCCTCACCCTGTCCGTGGGGGCTTGTGCCGGTGAACACCGTGACCTTCCCCGTGGGGTAGAGGCGAACCCCCGCGCTCTCCCACAGGCCTCCCTGGAAGCCCGTGGCACCCGCGATCTTGGACGGACCTGCGCCCGTCACCTCCACGTAGGTGGAGAACCCGATGCCCACGTACCGCCCCTGGCGGCGGGCTTCCTCCTGTTGCGAGCGGGCCTTGGCATAGTCGAGGATCTCCAGGGCCCGGTTGAGGGCTGCCTCGTAGTCCCCGCTGTCGTACACCACCCCGGTGGGTGTGGCGTAAGGGAAGGCGTCCTTGGGGATGAAGTTCTTCCGCCGGAACTCCACGGGGTCCATTCCCAGTTCCCGGGCTGCCAGGTCCACCATGCGCTCTACCACGTATGTGGCCTCCGGCCGCCCCGCGCCCCGGTACGCATCCGTGGGGGTGGTGTTCGTGAACACCCCGGTGACCTCGCACTCGATGTTCGGGATCCGGTAGACGCCGCTGAGCATGAGGCCGTAGAGCAGGGTGGGGATGGCGGGGGCGGCAGTGGAGAGGTAGGCGCCGAGGTTCGCGAGCGTACGCACCCGCAGGCCCACGATGGTCCCGTCCGGCCGTACGGCGATCTCCGCGTCCGTGACGTGGTCCCGTCCGTGGATGGTTCCCATGTAGTTCTCCCGCCGGGTCTCCGTCCATTTCACGGACCGTCCCAGCCGGATGGCGAGGTAGGCCACCACCGCCTCCTCCGGGTAGAAGGGGATCTTGCTCCCGAACCCTCCCCCCACCTCCGGAGCGATGACCCGCACTCGGTGCTCCGGGATTCCCAGGGTACTCGAGAGGAGCACGCGGACGATGTGGGGCGCTTGACTCGTGTTCCAGAGGGTGAGCTCACCTGTAGCGGGATTGTACTGGGCCACCGCGGCCCGGGGCTCCATGGCGGTGGGGATGAGCCGCTGGTTGATGAGGCGCTGCCGGATGACCTGAACTCCCGGTTCCCGCGCGGCGGCTTCGAAGTCCCCTCCTTTCAGGGCCCACAGGAGCGCCCGGTTCTGGGGGACATCCTCGTGCACCAGCACCTCCCCGCGGAGCGCCTGCTCCATGTCCACCACCGCGGGCAGCACCTCGTACTCCACCTCCACCAGCTCCGCGGCGTCGTACGCCTGCGCCCGGGTCTCCGCCACCACCACCGCCACTGCGTCTCCCACATACCGCACCTTGTCCTTGGCCAGGGCGGGATGCGGCGGGGTCTTCAGATCACAGCCCGGTACCAGCCACCCGCAGGGAATAGGCTGCACCTTCCCCTCCAGGTCGGCCCCCGTGAGCACCTCCACCACTCCGGGAGCCGCCTTGGCCCGGCTCGTGTCTATGCGCTTGATCCGTGCGTGGGCATGCGGGCTGCGTACGAAGGCCACGTAGCACATGCGGGGGAGCACCACGTCGTCCGTGTAGGTGGCGTTTCCGGTGATGAGCCTCGGGTCTTCCCGCCTCCGGATCCTGGCACCGAAGACCTGCGTTACCGCCATCCCCCCTCACCTCCCCCCAGCGGCGGCCGGTGCGCCTCCCCGCATCATTCGCGCCGCCGACCGGATGGCGTTCACGATGTGCTGGTACCCAGTACACCGGCACAAGTTCCCCTCCAGCCCGTGCCGGATCTCATCGTCCGTGGGATTCGGATTGCGTTGCAGGAGATCCAGGGCTGTCAGCATCATCCCGGGCGTGCAGAACCCACACTGCAGGCCGTGCTCCTCCCAGAAGGCCTGCTGGATGGGGTGGAGTTCCCCATCCCGGGCGAGCCCCTCCACGGTGGTGATCTCAGCGCCGTCCGCCTGGACCGCGAGAACCGTGCAGGACTTCACCGCCTTGCCGTTCAGGAGAACCGTGCAGGCCCCGCAGCTGGAGGTGTCACAGCCCACGTGGGTCCCTGTGAGCCCCAGGTGCTCCCGGAGGAAGTACACCAGCAGGGTGCGGGGCTCCACGTCCTGTGTGTAGGCCTTTCCGTTCACCCGTACCGTGACGTTCACCTTCACCACCTCCTCTACGTGTCCTCCCTTGTCCGTGGAGAATCACACAAGCACTCCACCCCTTCCTCCCATCTCCGCCGGTAGGGCTCTCACCCCCCGCTCATGGACTCATGGAAACGGTGAATTTCCCTGTCCTTCGCAGGGAGGACTCTTCTCCATCGCCCGCAGAACTCCTCCACGAGAAGAGCCCAAATCCCCTCTGAGGAGGCCCGGAAGCATGCGTCGGCTGGCGTGGTGGGGAATCCTGCTCCTCCTGGGTCTGGGAGCGGTGGCCCTTTGGTGGGGCTGGCCCCGGGAGGAACCCACCCTGGTGTACTTCGTGCACTGGGAGGAGAAGTGCAACGTCGGTCGCCTCGCGCCCGGCCTCCGGATAGCCCGCGGCCGAACTCCGACGGAGCGCCTGGCGCACGCCCTTCGGTCTCTCCTGGAAGGGCCGAACCCGGAGGAGCAGGGGATGGGCTACAGCTCGGAGATCCCCTCCGGAACCCGGCTCCTCAGCGTGCGCATTGAGCGCGGGGTCGCGTACGTCAACCTGAGCCGGGAATTCGAGCGGGGAGGGGGAAGCACCAGCATGCTGGCCCGGGTCCACCAGGTCGTCTATACGGCAACCCGCATACGCGGCGTGGACGCGGTCCAGATCCTCCTCGAGGGACGTCTCCAAGAGACCCTGGGAGGCGAGGGCGTCTTCATCGGCACGCCCCTCCGCAGGCCTCCCTCAGCACCGGAATTCTGAATTCCCTAGCGTCACCCCCGGCCCCTCTGAAGCCGAGTTGAATTGATGTAAATTTATGCTCTAAGATCATCCCAGTTGTACAGGTAAATATTCCGATCGCCTAGCCGTTTGTCGGGCTGTGGTCCCGCATACGGACAGCGCGGGAGGGGATCAATGCGCCTTTCCTGGCACCGTGGGATCGTACAGATGATGATGGCCGGGCTGGTTCTGGCCACGGGCCTACGCGGGGCCGCGGAGGAAGGGGTGGTGGTGGAGTTGGAGGTGGACGGTCGCGTGGAGGCGATGCTCACCCGCTCCCAAACCGTGGGAGAGCTCCTCTTGGAACGGCAGATCCGCATTCGACCGGAAGATGCGGTCTTTCCGCCCCTCTCCACACCCCTTGCGCCCGGAATCCGGGTGGTGGTGGTACGGGCGATTTCCGTGCGGGTTCGGGTGGACGGGAAGGTCCACGCGTTGCGCACCATCGCCCGGACACCCCGGGAAGTCCTGGAGGCTGCAGGGATCCGTCTTCAGCCCTTGGACCGGGTGTCTCCCCCCCTGAACGCACTGCTGGAGAGCGGGAGCGAGATCCGGGTGCAGCGGGTGCGGGAGGAGATCGAGGTGGTGCGCGAGACCGTTCCCTTTCCCGTGGCGTACCGGTTGGGGCGGGTGCTGTTCGTCCGGGGAGCGGAGGTGATCCAACCCGGCCGGCTGGGCTTGGTCGAGCACATCTACCGGGTCACCCGGGTGGACGGACAGGTGGTTCGCCGCGAGCGGGTCGGTCAGCGGGTGGTCCGCCCGCCGCAGCCCCGGGTGGTGCGTGTCGGGCGCGGGTACGTCCCCTCCCGCGGGGAGCTGAGCCGCCGGCCCTCTCTGGTGGTGACCGCGAGCGCCTATGCCCCGTACGGGGATCGAGGGGTGGATGGGGTGACCGCCACGGGCCTGCGAGCCCGCCACGGGGTGATCGCGGTGGATCCACGGGTGATCCCGCTGGGAAGCGTGGTGTACGTGGAGGGGTACGGGACCGCCATCGCCGCGGACACCGGGGGAGCCATCCGGGGGCTGCGCATTGACGTGTGCTTCAACTCCGTACGGGAGGCCCTGCGGTGGGGCCGGCGTCGGGTCCGGGTGTGGATCCTGGGCCGATGATCCGTCTTTCCCTAAAATAGATAAAGATGGGATGGTTGAGGCGTGCGCTCCACACGACCCTCCGCCGCCATCGCCTGCAGCCCAAGCGGAGACTGGGGCAGCACTTCCTCGTGGATTCCCGGGTTCTGGAGCACATCGTGGCTGTGGCGGATCTGGGACCCCAGGATGCGGTGCTGGAGGTGGGGGCCGGGACGGGGACCTTGACGGAGCAGCTGGCCCGACGCGCGGGCTGGGTGGTGGCGGTAGAGGTGGACCCTGCCCTCCGGTCCGTGTTGCAGGAGCGGGTCTCCAGCTACCCCAACGTGCGGATCGTGCAGGGGGACATCCTCGCCCTAGACCTGCGGACCCTCTTCCCTCCAGGGTTTGTCCGGAAGGTGGTGAGCAACCTTCCCTATCAGATCGCCTCGCCGCTCACCGTGCGCCTGCTGCAGGAGGTCCCGGACCTGGAGCGGCTGGTGCTCATGGTCCAACGGGAGGTGGCGGAACGCATGGTCGCCTGTCCGGGGACGAAGGATTACGGGCTGTTGAGCCTGCTCGTCCAGTACCGGGCCCAGGTGGAAATCGTCCTGCGGATCCCGCCCCGCGCTTTCCTGCCGCCGCCCAAAGTACACTCCGCGGTGGTGGTCCTGCGGCCGCACCCTCCCCCCGGCCCGGTGGATGAGGCCTTGGTGTTCCGGGTGATCCGGGCGGCCTTTGCCCACCGTCGCAAGCAGCTCCGGAATGCCCTCCGGACCCTAGGGATTCCTCCGGCGGTCCTGGAAGCGGCGGCGGAAGCCGCGAACGTGGCGCTCCACCGGCGCGGGGAGACGCTTTCCCTCCGGGAGTTCCTGGCGCTCGCGGAGGCCCTGGCCCGATTCGGATGCCCCACCTCCGCCCCGGACGTACCCCCAGCAGGGGATTCCCAAGCGCGTTAAGGGGTGATGGATCGCCGGGCGAGGAGGCGGCGGTGCGCGTAGTCCCTCCCCACGAGCACCGTGAGATCTGCGTGCATGACCTGGGTGGGGCGGGTGGCGAGCGCCCCGGTTCCCAGCATCTCCCGCACCGCCTGGGCGAGGCGCGCATCTCCGCGGTGGGAGACGATGGCGGTCTGGTTCCGGGGCCGGGGGGCGACATCCACCCGGACTACGGGGAATCCCATCCGTTCAAGCCGTGCGGCGACCTCCCGCGCCATGCCCGGCACCTCGCTCGCGTTCAGGACCTCCACCCGGGTCTGCGCCACCGCTTGCGGATCCAGACCGTAGAACATCTCCAGCACCAGTGCCCGCACCCGGGGTTCGTCCGGCTCCCAGAACAGGGGGGCGAAGCGACCCGGCAGCGTGGCGGTGCGGATGTGGTCCGTGCCGATCCCGTGCAAAAACCAGCCGAGGGTCAGGACCTTCTGGATGTCGAGGTTGGTGTGGACGCGGGTGCGGAACCAGTGGAGGAGCTGCGGAAACCGGAGCACTGTCTGGGGTTCCCGCATCCGCGCGAAGAGGGCCCGGATCACCTTCTGCTGGCGCTGGACCCGCCCGATATCGCCCAGGGCGTCCATGCGGAACCGGGCGTAGCCCATGGCCTGGTCCCCCGTGAGTAGCTGCCGCCCCTTTTTGAGGTTCACGGAGAAGCCCCCCCACCAGTCCTGGTAGTGCATGTCCTGTTCCACATCCACCCAGACGCCCCCCACCGCGTCCACGAGTTGGGCGAAGGATTCTGCCCCCATCTTCAGGTAGTAGTGCACCCGGACGCCCACGAGGTCCTCCACCGCTCGGACGGTGAGGGGGATGCCGCCCAAAGCGTACGAGGCATTGATCTTCGAGGTGCCGTGGTCCGGGAGGCGCACTCGGGTGTCCCGGGGGATGGAGAGGAACTGCGCGGTGCGGGTGTGCGGGTCGAAGGACATGAGGACCAGGGTATCCGCCCGCGCGAGATCCGGGACCACCTGGCGGCGGGTGGTGAGGGTGATGTCTGTGCCGATCAGGAGAACGTTCACACGGTCCCGGAGCCGTAGGGGCCAAGCGAACCGTGGATCCCCGCTGGAGCGCAGGAGAGAGGAGACTCCCAGGGCCGAGGCGACCCGGGCGAGGTTCCAGGCCAGGAAGCTCCCCAGCGCCAGCAAGACCAGCAATCCCAGCCCCCGGAGGATCCGTCCCCGGCTCCGACGGGCTCGAAGGGCACGTGGCACCATGACCTCCTCGATCTCTGCCGACCCTGCGCAGTTTCCCAGCATAGCGGATTTCCCCGCAGCGCACCACTTTCGGATCTCCCCACCGTCCGGTAGGATTCCGAGGGGTTTCCGTCCAAGAATGAGGAGGCATTTGGTTCGAGGAGGGGCGAGGCATGATCCTCCGAGGGAGGTTGCAGTGAAGGAGCTGCGGCTCAACGCCTATGCAAAGGTCAACCTGACCCTCGACGTCATCGGCCGGCGCCCGGACGGTTACCACGAAGTCGTCACGGTGCTGCACACCCTCGAGCTTCACGACGTCGTGATCCTGCGGGAGGCGGAGCGGGGCATCACGGTGCGGTGCGATCACCGGGCGGTGCCCACGGATGAGCAGAACCTCGTGTTCCGGACCGCGCAGCTGCTCCGGGACACCTATGGGGTGGATCGGAGCATCGAGATCGAGCTTCACAAGCGCATTCCCCCTGCCTCCGGGCTGGGAGGTGGGTCCTCGGACGCGGCGGTGACCCTTCTGGGACTCGCGCAGCTGTGGAAGCTGCGGCTGGACGGGCGGGAACTACTGTCCCTGGCAGCCCAGATCGGCTCGGACGTTCCCTTCTTTCTGGCGGGGGGGGCCGCCCTGGCCACGGGTCGAGGGGAACGACTTCAGTACCTGCCGACCCTGCCAAGCACATGGGTGGTGCTCCTCTGTCCGGACTTCGGCATCCCCACCGGGTTGGCCTACGAATCCCTGGATCATGGAGGGATCACGCACCGTCCGGACACGGAGGGGACCATCCAGGCCCTGCGGGCAGGGGATGTCCGGGGGGTGGCGGCCCGGCTGAGCAACGTTTTCACGCCCTTGGTGTGCGCCCACCATCCCCTGGTGGCGGAGCTCCTGGAGCGCCTGAGGGATGCGGGGGCTCTGGGAGCTTCCATGACCGGTACGGGGCCCACGGTGTTCGGCCTGTTCGTGGAGGAGGAAGCGGCCCGCGGGGCGGTCCAGACCCTCTCCGGCACCTTCCCTGGACAGGTGATCCTCACCCGAACCTTCGCGGAGCTGGAGCGGTGAGAGTGGACGTGGTGGTTCTGGCAGGGGGTGGGGGGGAGGAAGGTCTCCCGGAGGGGCTGCCCAACAAAGCGTTCCTGCCCATCGCCGGGATCCCCATGGTGGAGCGGGTGATGCGGGCGGTACGGGCCGCTCCCGGGGTGGGACGCATCGCTCTCGTGGGGCCCGCAGACCTCCCGGAGGGGGTGCGGGGCCTGTGCGATCTTTGGATCCCGGACACCCAGGATCTCCTCGGAAACGCCTTGGCGGGGCTGAGGGCCTTGAGCCCGGCTCCATGGGTCCTCCTTGTGGCCTCGGACCTTCCGCTCCTCACCCCTCAGGCCCTCTCCGAGTTCCTCGACCAGTGCCGCGAAGAGGAGGTGGAGGTGTACTACCCCGTTGTCCCCCGCGCGGTGGTGGAGGCCGCGTTCCCCGGGCTCCGCAAGACCTATGTGCGCACGGCGGAGGGGGTGTTCACGGGCGGGGGGGTGGTCCTCGTGCGTTCCGGAATCCTCCAGCGCCTTGAGCCTGTGATCCGGCAGGTGATAGAGATCCGGAAGAATCCGGCCCGGCTGGCGAGTCTGTTCGGCCCCCAGTACGTGGTGAAGTACGTGCTCGGGCGGCTCCGCATCGCGGAACTGGAGGAGCGGGTTCAGGCGATCGCGGGGATCCGGGGCAAGGCGGTGGTCTGCCATCGGCCGGAGCTTGCAGTGGACGTGGACCTGAATCGGCCGGAGGCTCTGCAGCGGATCGAGCAGGCCTTCGGGGCTCAGGACGGATAGGTGAAGATGGCCAGGGGATCGGAATCCCGAGAAGTCATGGGTACCGTGCGGGGAGGCACGACAGGCTCCCCCCGCCTCCGCCGGGGGGAGCGCATGCTGTACATCGCGCATCTGCTGCGGGCGGAGCCCTACAAGGTGTACTCCCTGAACGTGTTCATGCAGTTGCTGGGGGTCGCGAAGTCCACCGTCAGCGAGGATGTCGCGGCCCTGCGGGTGGCCTTTCAGCGGTTCGGGCTGGGTCGGATCGAGACCCTGGCGGGAGCCGCGGGAGGCGTGCGCTATGTCCCGGAGCGGGACCCGCGCCGCATCCGGGTGGTCGCAGAGGAGCTGAGTGCCAAGCTGAGTACCCCGCACCGTCTTCTGCCCGGTGGATTCCTCTACACCACGGATCTCCTCTCCACACCCTCCATCGTGGAGCAGGTGGGGGAGGCGTTCGCCACGTACTTCGGCGATCGCCGGCCCGACGTGGTCCTGACCATGGAGGTCAAGGGGATCCCCGTAGCCTTCATGACCGCCCGGGCCTTCAACGTGCCCCTGGTGACCATCCGGCGGGCGGGTCGTGTCACGGAAGGTCCCGCGGTGACCGTGAACTACCTCTCCGGTTCGTCCCGCATGGTCCAGCAGATGAGCCTCCCCCTCCGGGCCATCCGGGAAGGCCAGCGGGTCCTGTTCGTTGACGACTTCCTGCGGGGGGGAGGGACGGTGCGGGGGATGTACGATCTCATGCGGGAGTTCCGTGCGGAGGTGGTGGGAGTCGGGGTGTTCATCGCCTCGCGGGAACCGCGGGAGAAGCTGGTGGAGGATTACTTCGCCCTCCTGGTGTTCGAGGGTACGGACGAACGGGGCGGGCCGGTGGTCCGGCCGAGCGACGCGGTACTCGCCCTTCCCGCCTGACTCCCCGACGGTTGCGGGGGAACAGGACCCCCTGCTACAATCGGCGCGGTCGAAGTGAGGAGGGATTGCGGTGTATGCGGTGATCGAGTCCGGTGGCAAGCAGGTCCGGGTTCGCGAGGGCGAGGTGGTCCGCCTCGAGAAGCTGGGTGGGCAGGCGGGGGACGAGGTGGTCCTGGATCGTGTGTTGCTGGTCTCCCAGGGAGAGACGGTGGTGGGAAATCCGTTCGTGAAGGGGGCCCGGGTGGTGGGCCGGATCGTGGAGCAGGGCAGGTTTCCCAAGATCCTGGTGTTCAAGTTCAAGCCCAAGGTCCGGTACCGCCGCCGGCTCGGGCACCGTCAACCGTACACCGCGGTGCGCATCGAGCGCATCGAGGTTGGGAGGTGAGGGGCTATGGCGCAGAAGAAGGCAGGCGGGAGCAGCAGGAACGGCCGCGACAGCGCGGGCCAGCGCCTGGGCGTGAAGCGGTTCGCGGGACAGTACGTGACCGCGGGCAGCGTCCTCGTGCGCCAGCGGGGAACCCGGTTCTGGCCCGGTCGGAACGTGGGCATCGGGCGGGACGACACCCTCTTCGCCCTCGTGGACGGGGTGGTGGTCTTCGAGCCCCGGGGGCGGGACCGCCGCCGGGTGAGCGTTCTCCCGGCCCCGCCCGCGTGAGGCCCGCTGGTCTCGGGATCCGCAGAAGGCCCGGGGGTGTTCCCGGGCCTTCTGCTTGCCGGGAAGGGTTCTCCCTCCGTTCGCGTTGAGCCGGGAGGGGGAATCGGATGTTCATCGACCAGGCGCGCATTTTCGTGAAGGCGGGAGACGGCGGGGCGGGCTGTGTGAGCTTCCGCCGGGAGAAGTACGTGCCCAAGGGCGGGCCCGACGGGGGAGACGGGGGCAAGGGGGGGGACGTGATCCTCCGGGCGGACGAGGGCCTTCACACCCTGGTGGACTTCCGGTACCGCCGGGTCTTCCGAGCGAAGCGGGGAGAGCACGGGCAGGGAGGGAACAGGACCGGCAGATCCGCCCCGAACCTCGTGATCCCCGTTCCCGCGGGAACCGTGGTGCGCGACGCCCACACCGGTGAGGTGCTCGCGGACTTGGTGCGCCACGGTCAGGAGGTGGTGGTGGCCCGCGGTGGCCGCGGAGGGCGCGGCAACGCCCGCTTCGCGACCCCCACCCGTCGGGCACCCCGGTTCGCGGAGCCGGGGGAGAAGGGGGAGGAGCGGGTGCTGGATTTGGAGCTGCGGGTCCTGGCAGACGTGGGATTCGTGGGCTTCCCCAATGCAGGCAAGTCCACGCTGCTCGCTCGCATCTCCGCGGCCCGACCCAAGATCGCGGACTACCCGTTTACCACCCTTCATCCCCACCTCGGGGTGGTCCGGGTCGCAGAGGGGCAGAGCTTCGTGGCCGCGGACCTTCCCGGCCTCATCGAGGGCGCGCATCGGGGTGCGGGACTGGGGCACCAGTTCCTCCGCCACATCTCCCGCACCCGCCTGTTGCTGTTCATCCTGGACCTGACCGCGGAGGACCCCTCGCACACCTACGAGGTGCTTCGGGCGGAGCTGCGGGCTTACGACCCCGCGCTCGCGGAGCGGCCGTGCGCGGTAGCCCTGAACAAAATCGACCTCTCGGAGGCCCGGGCCCGCGTGGAGCAGGCCCGGGTGGCGTTCGTGGAGCGGGGGATTCCCGTCTACCCCATCTCCGCCCTCACGGGCGAGGGGATTCCGGCTCTGGTGCAGGCCCTGTATGCCCAGCTCCGGAAGATCCGGAGAGAGGGGGAGGACTCAGGATCCTCCGGGGGGAACGCTCCACTGAGGCCAAAGGAGGCAGCCCTAGGAGGGTAGATGGCCCGGTACGGGATTATGGGAGGTACTTTCGATCCCATCCATCTGGGGCACCTGGTGACCGCGGAGGAGGCCCGGTTCCAGCTCCAACTGGATCTCGTGATCTTCGTCCCAAACCGCTGCCCGCCCCACAAGGATCCCTCAGAGGTGACGGACCCCGAGCACCGGTACCTCATGGTGGTCCTCGCCACCGCCACCCACCCGCACTTCTGCGTCTCCCGGGAGGAGATCGACCGGCCCGGGCCCTCGTATACGGTGGATACCGTCCGGGCCTTCCGGCACCGTTACCCGCACGACGAGCTGTACTACATCACGGGAGCGGACGCCATCGGGCAGATCCTACGGGGAGAGTGGCACCGGACCGAGGAGCTATTGCGTATGTGCGAATTCATCGGAGCCTCCAGGCCCGGCTACACCATTGGCAGGGATGTATGGCAGTCCAGCGACATCGCCCGGGAATACCGGCATCGGATCCACCTCCTGGAGATCCCGGCCCTCGCCATCTCCTCCACGGAGATCCGCAGGCGGGTTCGGGAGGGACGGACCATCCGGTACCTGGTGCCGGAGGGAGTGGAGCAGTACATCCTCAAGCACGGACTCTACAGCAGGACCGAAAGGAGGGGGTAGCCGGCTTGGATGCCTGGGAGCGCGCGTTGCTTGCCGCGCACGCGGCGGAGGAGCACAAGGCGGAGGCGGTAGCGGTGCTGGATCTGCGGGAGCAGACCCTCGTGGCGGATTACTTCGTCATCTGCACGGGGCAGACCGCGGTGCAGATCCGGGCCATCACGGAGGCGGTGGAGGAAGCCATGCGGGCGGCGGGGGCGCGCCTGCAGCACCGAGAGGGGACGGAGCACGCCCGCTGGGTGTTGCTGGACTACGGGGACGTGGTGGTGCACATCTTCGGGCCCGAGGAGCGGAAGTACTACCGGCTCGAGCGCCTGTGGAGGGAGGCCCGGCTGGTGCGGTTCGGGGTTCCCTCCGCCTGACGCGTTGACGGATGGGACGGAAGCGTGCTACATAGTTCGTAAACTCGGCGAGGAAGGGGAAAACGGGGAAGCCGGGCCGAGCAGAGAACAGTGCCCTGGTGGCTGCAAGGCGCTGTCGGGATCCGCTTCCCTGACCCGCCCCGGAGCTACGGGTGAGAAGGGCCTTTCCGAAGGGCCGGAAGCTCGTCGGGACGCGCCCGATACCGCGCGGAAGAGAGCCGGGACGGCGTTCCGTCCCGGAACCAAGGTGGTACCGCGGAGGCGCCTCCGCCCTTGAGGGCGGAGGCGCGTTCTGTTGAGGGAGCTCAGGATGCTGGAACGGCATACCTTCGGGTTCGTGGGAGCCGGCAACATGGCGGAGGCGCTCCTCGTGGGCCTGTTGAGCGCGGAGCGCGTGCCCCCGGAGCGCATCTGGATGGTGAATCGCTCCAACCGAGAGCGGCTGCATGCTCTGGCAGCCCGTTACGGGGTCCGGACGGCACAGACCCACGCCGAGCTGTGTGCCCGTGCAGACGTGCTGGTACTGGCCGTGAAGCCCAAGGACGCCCCGGAAGCCCTCGAGGAGCTGGCGGACCACGTATCCGCCCGTCACGTGCTGATCTCCGTGGTGACCGGTCTTACCCTCCAGACCCTGGAGCACGCCTTTCCGGGCGTTCCCGTGGTGCGGACCATGCCCAACACCCCCACCGCCATCCGCGAGGGGGTCACGGCCTTTACCCTGGGGCGCTGCGCGGGTGAGGCGGAGGCCCGCCTGACCCGGGAGCTGTTCGGCGCGGTGGGAAAGGTGGTGGAGGTTCCGGAGGGCCTCCTGGACGCGGTTACCGGGCTTTCCGGGAGCGGTCCCGCATACGTCTTCTTCCTGGTGGAGAGCCTCATCGAGGGTGGGATCCGGGCGGGGTTGGATCCCCAGATCGCCCGGGATCTCGTGGTCCAGACCGTCTTCGGCGCCGCCTGCATGCTCCGGGAGACGGGGGAGGATCCCGGGGAGCTGCGCCGGCGGGTCACCTCCCCCGGCGGGACCACCATGGCGGGGGTGGGAGTGCTGGAGGAGCGGGACGTCCGGGGCGCGGTGGTGGAGGCGGTCCAGCGGGCCGCCCGGCGGGCCCGGGAGCTGCGGAGGTAGGATGCGGCGGGTGGTCTTCCAGGGAGAGGCGGGCGCCTACAGCGAGGAGGCGGCCCTCCGGCACTTCGGCCCGGTAAAGACGGTTCCCCGCCGCACCCTGCGGGAGGTCTTTGAGAGCGTGGCGAGCGGTGACTGCGAGGCCGGGATCGTGCCCGTGGAGAACTCGGAGGCGGGCAGCATCAACGAGACCTACGACCTCCTCCTGGAGTTCCACGATCGGCTCGTCATCACGGGGGAGATCTCCCTCCGCATCGCGCACTGCCTACTGGGGGTTCCCGGGGCCCGCCTTGAGGGGATCCGCAGGGTCTACAGCCACCCGCAGGCCCTGGCGCAGTGCGAGGCCTTCCTGCGGAAATTGGGGGCCGAGCCCGTCCCCGCCTACGACACCGCGGGATCTGCCCGGCTGGTGGCCGCCCGGGGGGAGGCAGAGGAGGCCGCCATCGCGAGCCGCAGGGCTGCGGAGCTGTACGGGCTCGTGGTCCTCGCGGAGGACATCCACAATAACCCCCTCAACACCACCCGCTTCCTCAGCATTGCCCCAGAGCCCGTGCCGCGCCGGGATCCCAGCAAGACCTCCGTGGTGTTCGCCACGGAACACCGGCCTGGGGCCCTCTACCGGGCCTTGGGAGCGTTCGCGGGGGAGGAGCTTAACCTCACGAAGCTGGAGTCCCGACCCGCCCGGGAGGCGGTATGGGAGTACGTTTTCTATGTGGACTTCGAGGGACACGTGGACGATCCACGGGTGCAGCGGGCCCTGCAGCGTCTGGAGGAGCACTGCCGGTGGGCGATCGTTCTGGGATCGTATCCCGCGGCCCAATGAGGCCGTGGCCGGGGATCCTCGCGGCTTTCCGGGATCGGCTCCCCGTCACGGACCGGACTCCTCCCCTCACCCTCCTGGAGGGCAACACCCCCCTCATCCCCTCCACCGCCATCGGGCCCGCACTCCGCATCGAGCTGTACTTCAAGTGGGAGGGTGCCAACCCCACCGGCTCCTTCAAGGACCGGGGCATGGTGGTGGCGGTGGCGAAGGCGATGGAGGCGGGCGCCCGGGGGGTGATCTGCGCCTCCACGGGGAACACCGCGGCGAGCGCGGCTGCCTACGCGGCCCGAGCAGGACTGCGGTGCGTGGTGCTGCTTCCGAAAGGCGCGGTGGCGGGCGGGAAGCTGGCGCAGGCTCGGATGCACGGGGCCCGGGTGGCCTTCCTCCCGGGCGGGTTTGACGTGGCGTTACGGCTTGTGCGGGCCTGTGCGGAGGCGCTGCCGCTTGCGGTGGTGAACTCCATCAACCCCTACCGCCTGGAAGGGCAGAAGACCGCGGCCTTTGAGATCCTCCAGGCTCTGGAAGGACCGCCGGACATCGTGGCCCTTCCCGTGGGCAACGCGGGCAACATCACCGCCTACTGGCGCGGGTTCTGTGAGGCGCGGGTGGAGCCGAAGCCCGCCATGTGGGGGTTCCAGGCGGAGGGGGCGGCGCCCCTCGTGCTGGGCCATCCCGTCGAGGATCCGAGGACCGTGGCGAGCGCCATCCGCATCGGAAACCCTGCCTCCTGGCAGGGTGCCATCCATGCGGTACGGGAGTCCGGGGGACGCCTAGCCGCGGTCTCGGACGGGGAGATCCTCGAGGCCCAGCGGCGACTGGCCATCGAGGAGGGACTGTTCGTGGAGCCCGCCTCCGCCGCCGCGGTGGCGGGACTGGTGCGTGCCGCCCGGGAGGGGGACTTGAGGCCCGGGAGCTTGGTGGTGGCGGTGCTCACGGGGCATGGGCTCAAGGACCCGGAGGCGGCGGAACGGGCACCGGCCCCCGTGCGCATCGCACCAACCGTGGAGGCGGTGGCCTCCCTCCTGGAGCGGGTGGATTCCGAAATCGGCGATTGATGGACCGCGTGAATCGCGGATCCCGCTCGGAGCCGGTACAATCTCCACGAGATGTTGCGCATCGGGCTGTTGGGAATGGGCACGGTCGGGAGCGCCGTGGTCCGGAACCTGCGGGCCGCAGGCGCGGATCTCGCGCGCCGGGCCGGCATGCCGCTCGTGCTGCACCGGGTGGCGGTGGCGCACCTGGATCGGCCGCGTCCGGTCTCCATCGAGCGGGATCTTCTGACGGACGATGCGTGGGCGGTGGTGCGGGATCCGGACGTGGACGTGGTGGTGGAGCTCATCGGTGGGATCGAGCCCGCCCGTAGCTACGTGCTGGAGGCCCTTCGCCTGGGGAAATCCGTGGTGACCGCCAACAAGCAGCTCCTGGCGAACCGGGGACGGGAGCTCATGGAGGCCGCGGAGACGAGCGGTGCAGACCTCTTCTTCGAGGGCAGTGTGGGGGGAGCCATTCCCATCGTGCGCACCATCAAGGAGTCCCTGGCGGGTGACCGGATCACGGAGATCGTGGGCATCCTGAACGGCACCACCAACTACATCCTCACCCGCATGGGAGAAGAGGGCTTGTCCTTCGGGGAGGCCCTCAGCGAGGCCCAGCGGCTGGGGTTCGCGGAAAGCGACCCCACGGAGGACATCGAGGGGCACGACGCCGCCGCGAAGCTCGCCATCCTCGCCTCCGCGGCCTTCAACAGCCGCGTGGTGCGCAGTGACGTACACTGCGAAGGGATCTCCGCCCTCACCCAGCGGGAGATCGCGTACACCCGGCAGCTCGGCTATACCCTGAAGCTCATCGCGCACGCCCGTGACCGCGAAGGGTGCATCGAGGCCGCTGTCTACCCCGCCCTCCTGCCCTCCGGGCATCCGCTGGCTTCCGTGCGGTACGAGTTCAATGGGGTGTGGCTGCGGGCGGAGGCAGCGGGGGAGCTCCTGCTGGCGGGTCGGGGGGCGGGCGGGGACCCTACGGCGTCCGCGGTGCTCTCGGATCTCGTGGCCGTGGCCCGGAACCGGCGGACGAAGGCTCATGGCCGCGTGCCCTGCACCTGTTTTTACGACAAGCCGGTGGTCCCCAGAGGCGAGCAGACCACGAGCGCGTGTCTCGTGCTGCGGGTGGTGGACCGGCCGGGGGTGTTCGCCCGCATCGCGTCCGCTTTCGGGGAGGAGCAGGTGAGCCTGCACTCCATCGTGCAGCAGAGCCGCGGGGAAGAGGCGGACGTGTTGCTCCGCACGCATCCCGCCCCGGAGCGGGCCCTGCGGGCGGTGCTGGCGCGCCTGCACACCATGGAGGTGGTGCGGAGCAGCAGTCCCCTCCTTCGGGTCATCGAGTGAGGAGGAAACGGTGGCGCTCATCGTCCAGAAGTACGGCGGAACCTCCGTGGCGACTCCGGAGCGCATGCGGCACGTGGCACGCCGGATCGCCCGCACCAAGCGGGCGGGGAATCAGGTGGTGGTGGTGGTCTCGGCACCGGGGGACACCACGGACGAGCTGCTGGCGAGGGCCCATGAGATGGCGGAGCGGCCCATGCCCCGGGAGCTCGATATGCTCCTGGCAGTGGGCGAGCAGATCTCCATCGCACTGCTGGCCATGACCCTCCACGCAGAAGGGGAGGCGGCCACCTCACTGCTGGGCTGGCAGGTGCGCATCCTCACGGAACCCGTGCATACCCGGGCCCGCATCCTGGAGGTGGAGCGGGGGAGGTTGCTCGACGAGCTGAGCCGGGGCCGCATCCCGGTGGTGGCCGGGTTCCAGGGCGTGACGGCCTCCGGAGAGCTCACCACCCTGGGCCGGGGAGGGTCGGACACCACTGCGGTGGCCATCGCGGCGGCCCTGGAGGCCGACGTGTGCGAGATCTATACGGACGTATCCGGGGTGTACACCGCGGACCCGCGTCTTGTGCCGGAGGCCCGCAAGCTCCCGTATCTCACCTACGACGAGATGCTGGAGATGGCCAGCAGCGGCGCGGTGGTGCTCCAGACCCGGGCCGCGGAGTACGCGAAGCTCCATCGGGTGCGGCTGCACGTGCGGAGCACCTTTGACGATGAGGAGGGGACCATCATCGGGGAGGAAGCCATGGAGCCCGTGCGGGTGGTGAACGCGGTCACCCACGACCTCAACGTGTGCAAGATCACGGTCCAGGACCTGCCGGATGTCCCCGGAGTGGCGCACCGGCTGTTCAGCGTGCTGGCGGAAGCTCACATCAACGTGGACATGATCGTGCAGACCGCGAGTCGGGGAGGCCGGGCGGACATCTCCTTCACCGTGAGCCGTCAGGACGCCCGGGCTGCCCTGGAGGCCGCGGAGCGGGTGGCGAGGGAGCTGGGCGCCACGCGGGTGGAGGGAGAGGAAGGGGTTGCCAAGGTGTCCGTGGTGGGCGCGGGGATGGTGAGCAACCCCGGAGTTGCGGCCACCATGTTCGGGGCCCTCGCCGCGGAGCAGATCAACATCCAGATGATCAGCACCTCCGAGATCAAGATCTCCTGCGTGATTGACGCCCCGAGCGTCCCCCGGGCGGTGCGGGCCCTTCACCGGGCCTTCAACCTGGAAGAGCTGGCATAGGGTGACTCACCGGCGCACCCACCGGAGCGCGCCTCCCTCCACCACGGGCTCCACCTCGCCCCGCGCACGGAGCTCTGAGAGGTGGGCGAGGACGGTGGTGTGCAGGAGGACATAGGCCGCGAGGGTCGCAGGAGGCTGGGCAAGCGTCCGGGACACCGCGTGGACCACCTCGCTCGTAGTGGCCGGGCCGGATTTCACGGCGTTCAGCACCCGGTCCGTGCCCCGCTCGATGGCCCGGACGTTGGCCTCCACCACCTCCTCAAGCCGGTCCCTCGGAACCGGTGCGCCGTGCCCGGGCACGAACCACTCGTACGGCCAGCTCCGGAGCCGTCGGAGGGTCGCAAGCTGCTCGGCCACGTGGTGCGCAAAGGGAATCTCGTACTTCGCGAGGACCTCGGGTCCGAAGAAGGCATCCGCAGCGAAGCACACCGGGCCTGCGCCGAGGGCGGCCATGCGGATAGCGTGGCCGCCCGCACGGTGTACCCGCAGCCGTACCCCGACCACCTCCAGCTCACCCTCCTCCGTCCCGTACACATGGTCCACGGGAGAGGGGGTCCCCATGAGCCACTTGGTCCGCAGCGCCTCCGGAGGGCTCGCGCCCCCGAACAGGAAGATGGGCTCCAGGAGCGGATGCCGGAGGATCGCCTCCTCCACCACGGGCGCCCAGACGGGCACCCGAGCCACGTTGCGCAGGAGGTAGTCGTTCCCGCCGTAGTGGTCCGCGTGGGAGTGCGTGTTCACGATGGCGCGCAGCGCCAAACCCCTCGCCTCCAGCGCCCGCCGGATGGCCCGGCCGTAGTCCCGGTCCCCGCCGGTGTCCACCACCACTGCCCCTCCATCCGGCGCCGCCACCACCCCCACGTTCACCCCCCCGGGCAGGCAGTACACCCCCTCCGAGAGTCGCACCAGCTCCGCCACGGAACCCCCTCCGCCGCTTTGCCTCCAGCTTACCCCAGCCCGTTGAATGGAACATCCCCTCGTGATATCCTGTTGCAAACAAACGTTCGCATGGAGCTGGGTGTGGGAGTCCGGTACGTGTGTCAGGCTTGCGGGTTTGCCTCAGGGAAGTGGCTGGGCCGGTGTCCCGCGTGCGAGGGATGGGGGACCCTGGTAGAGGAGTTGGAGATGCCGCGGCGCCGGCCGGAGGCCCGCGTCGCGGAACCCGTAGCACTCCCGGATGTCCGGCCGCTGCCGGAGGTCCGGCTCGTGACGGGGATCGGGGAGCTGGACCGGGTGCTGGGGGGCGGGATCGTGCCCGGTTCCCTGGTGCTGGTGGGTGGGGATCCTGGGATCGGAAAGAGCACCCTCGCACTCATGATGGCGCAGCGGTTGGCCGTACGTGGCCGCACGGTGCTGTACGTCTCGGGCGAGGAGTCCGTGCAGCAGACGAAGATGCGGGCGGATCGCATCGGTGCGAACTCGCGGGGGATCCTGTTGCTGGCGGAGACGGAGCTGGAGACGGTGCTGGAGGCGGCCCGCCGCCTGCGGCCCGCGCTGCTGGTGGTGGACAGCATCCAGACCCTGTACCGGCCGGAGCTGGGAAGCGCTCCAGGCAGCGTGGGACAGGTGCGGGAGTGCGCCGCGGCCCTGCTGCAGCTGGCGAAGGCGGAGGGGATCGCGGTGCTCCTCGTGGGGCACGTCACGAAGGAAGGAACCCTTGCGGGCCCCCGGGTGCTGGAGCACACGGTGGACACGGTCCTGTACTTCGAAGGCGAGCGACATCAGGCGTACCGCATCCTGCGGGCACAGAAGAACCGGTTCGGCTCCACCAACGAGATCGGGGTCTTCGAGATGCGTCCGGAAGGGCTGCGGGAAGTCCCCAATCCCTCTGCTGTCTTTCTCGGAGACCGACCGCCGGATGTCACCGGCACCGCGGTGGTGTGCGTGCTGGAAGGAACCCGGCCGCTCCTCGTGGAAGTGCAGGCCCTCGTGAGTCCCACGGTGTTCGGCACCCCCCGTCGGGCGACCTCCGGGCTCGACTGCAACCGGCTGCTCCTGTTGCTGGCGGTGCTGGAGAAACGGGCGGGTTTCCAGCTCGGAGGGTGCGACGTGTACGTGAACGCCGCGGGCGGCGTCCGCGTGGAGGAGCCCGCGGTGGACCTGGGGGTGGTGCTGGCCGTGGCCTCCTCGTACCGGGACCGACCTCTGGATCCGCATACCGTTTTCTGCGGCGAGGTGGGACTCGGCGGCGAGGTCCGGGGGATTCCGCAGATCGGCCGTCGGCTCCTGGAGGCGGCCAAGCTGGGATTCCGGCGTATGGTGGTGCCGCGTGTAAGTTCTGTGGCCCCTTTGGACCCCGACATCGAGGTCGTGGCCGTGGAGACCGTGAAAGAGGCCCTCGCCTTTCTCTGAACCCTCCCCCGTGGCAACCTCCGTTCTCGGAGCACTATACTGGCTTGGAACATGGCGTCGGAACAGGCCGTGGCTCGCATCACCCGAGCCGGAGGAGCTCTGTTGGGGGCCGCGGTGGGCTTCCAGGTCGCACAAGCGCTCCTCCCGATCGTGGGAGCCGGTCTGAACGGCTGGCACCGATTCGGCGTTCAGCTGCTGGGAGGTGCGGTGGGGGCCGCGGTGGGTGCCGCAGTGGCCCCGCCCCTGTGGCATCGGTTCGTCCGGGCCATGGCGGGGGTGCTCGCCTGGCTCCACCGCATGCCCGTGCGGGAATTGACCGTGGGGTTGGCAGGGCTCAGCGTGGGTCTGTTGCTCGCCGCCCCCATCGGGTATCTCCTCTCCGGGATTCCCGTGATCGGGGGATACCTGCGGTTGGCGGCCCTTCTGGTGCTCGGATATCTCGGTTGGCACTTCGCGCAGCTGCGGCGGGAGGAGCTGAGCGCGTTGTGGGAGCGTTCCACGAGGCGCCGGGGGACCGCCAAGGTCCTCGACACCAGCGCCATCATTGACGGCCGCATCGCGGACGTGGTGCGCACGGGGTTCCTGGAAGGACCCCTCCTCGTGCCCCGGTCCGTGCTGCGGGAGCTGCAGGCCATCGCGGACTCCCCGGATCCCCTGCGCCGCAGCCGGGGACGCCGGGGCCTGGAGATTCTGGGTCGGCTCCAGACGGAGCTGCAGGCGGTGCAGGTGGTGGAGGACGAGGGTCCGGGAGAGGTGGACGAGCGGCTCGTGCGACTCGCGAAGGCCCACCGGGCCGGCATCGTGACCACGGACTTCAACCTGGGCAGGATCGCGGAGCTGCAGGGAGTGCGGGTGCTGAACGTGAACGAGCTCAGCAACGCCCTGCGGCCCGTGGTGCTGCCCGGGGAGGAGCTCACGGTGCACCTGGTGCGGGAGGGGAGGGAGCCGGGTCAGGGGGTGGGGTACCTGGAGGACGGGACCATGATCGTGGTGGAAGGGGGCAAGCGGTGGATCGGCACCACTTCCGAGGTGGTGGTCACCAGCGTGCTCCAGACCTCCGCGGGTCGCATGATCTTCGCCCGCCCCAAGCAGGAGGAGGACCTGCGGCGGAGTACGGGGTAGAGGGGGTGCGGTGCGCGCGGGAGCCATCATCGCTGCCGCCGGCCAGGGAAATCGCCTGGGGACGGAAGAGCCGAAGGCCCTCGTGATGCTGGCTGGCCTTCCGCTCGCGGTCCGGGCCGCGCTTCCCTTCCAGCGCTGTCCGCTCGTGGAGGAGGTTGTGGTGGTAGCCCCGGAAGGAAACCTGGAGGCCATGCGCACGTGGGTCCAGCGGTGCGGCCTCTCGAAGGTACACACGGTGGTGGCGGGGGGGGTGCAGCGCCAGGACTCCGTCAACCGGGGACTGGAGGCATTGCGGGACGCCGAGGTGGTGCTGGTGCACGACGGAGCGAGGCCTCTGCTGGAGGAGGAGCTCATCGAGCGGGTGGCCCGGGCCGCCGCGGAGTATGGGGCCGCGATTCCGGCCCTCCCCGTGCACGACACCCTCAAACGCGTGCGGGGAGGAATCGTGGAGCAGACCGTGGACCGCACGGGGATCTGGGCCGTGCAGACCCCCCAGGGCTTCCAGGCGCAGCTCCTGCGCGCTGCCCACGCCCGGGCCCGGGCCGAAGGCTTCTACGGAACGGACGACGCGGTGCTGGTGGAACGCCTGGGACATCCGGTCCGTGTGGTTCCAGGCAGCGTTCGAAACCTGAAGATCACCACACGGGAGGACCTGTGGGTGGCAGAGGCGTTGCTGCGGTGGCGCGAGGGATCCGGATAGGGATCGGCGTGGACGTACACCCGCTGGCAGCCGGACGCCGGCTCGTGCTCGGGGGGGTGGAGATCCCTTACGAGCGAGGGCTGGCGGGGTGGAGCGACGGGGACGTGCTCGTGCACGCCATCATGGACGCAGCCCTGGGAGCGTCGGGCCTTCCGGACATCGGCACCCACTTTCCCCCGGGAGACGAACGGTACCGGGACGCCCGCAGCCTGGACCTGCTGCGGGAGGTTCGGGGATGGGTGGAGGCACGGGGCTACCGGGCGGCCCAGGTCTCTGCGGTGATCGTGGCGGAGGCTCCTCGGCTCCAGCCGTACGTGGCCCGCATGCGCGCCCACCTCGCGGAGGCGCTCGGCCTCGCGGTGGAGGACGTGGGAGTTCAGGTGACCACCGCGGAGGGACTGGGGGCAGTGGGCCGGGGGGAGGGGATCCAGGCTTTCGCGGTGGTGCTGCTGGAGCCACTCTGACCGCACAGGAGGGAACCGTGGCCCTGCACGTGACCAACACCATGACCCGTCGCAAGGAGCGGTTCGAGCCGATGGACCCTCCGGAGGTGCGCATGTACGTCTGCGGGGTGAACCTCTACGGCCCCGCGCACGTGGGACATGCCCTCAGCTATGTCTTCTTCGATGTGGTGCGGCGGCACCTGGAGTGGTCCGGGTACCGCGTGCGCCATGTCCAGAACTTCACGGATGTGGAGGACCGCATCATCGCCCGGGCCCGGGAGGAGGGGCGGACCATCGGGGAGATCGCGGAGGAGTACATCTCCCGGTTCCACCGGGAGATGGACCGGCTCAACGTGCTCCGGGCCCACCGCTATCCCCGCGCCACCCAGGCCATCCCGAAGATCCTGGAGATCATCCAGGGCCTGCTCAGACTGGGCTTCGCGTACGTGGTGGACGGAGATGTGTACTATCGGGTCCGTGCCTTTCCGGAGTACGGCAGGCTCTCGGGTCGGCAGCTCGAGGAGCTGCTGGCAGGTGCCCGAGTGGCGGTGGATCCCCGGAAGGAGCATCCCATGGACTTCGCCCTCTGGACCCGCGCGAAACCCGGGGAGCCCTCCTGGTCGAGCCCGTGGGGGGAGGGGCTACCCGGGTGGCACATCGAGTGCTCCGCGATGGTGCTTGAGCACCTGGGGCCACAGATCGACATCCATGGTGGCGGAGAGGACGTCATTTTTCCCCACCACGAGAACGAGATCGCACAGAGCGAGGCCTACACGGGCCGAAGGCCCTTCGTGCGGTACTGGCTCCACAATGCCCTCCTGCGCCCGGGGGAGAGCGAGGAGAAGATGACCCGCCACCTGGGCAATGTGGTCACCATCGAGGAGGCCCTGCGACGCTACACCCCTGACGGGCTGCGCCTGTTCTTCCTGAGCAGCCACTATCGCAGTCCCCTCACGTGGAAGGAGCAGGCGGTGGAGGCCGCGGACCGCGGGGCCCTGCGGCTGCGCAACACCCTTGAAACCGTGGGAGCTGTCCTGCGACGCACGAGGCCGAGCGGCCGGGATTCCCCTTCGGCCGTGATCCTCCGGGAGCGCGCGGATCGGGCGCGGGAGGCCTTCCGCGCGGCCCTGGACGACGACTTCGATACCCCTCGGGCCATCGCGGAGATCCATGCGCTCGCCGCGGAGATCAACCGGCTCGCGGACGGGCTGAGCAAGCGGGCACAGGAGGTAGGTAGCCCCGAGGATGCCGCGGACGCCCTGGCGCACGCACGGGACGTGCTCCAGGAGCTCGCCTCCGTGCTGGGCCTTCGGCTTGAGGGCCGGGCCTCCCTGGAACGACTCAGGGAGGATCTGCGGCGGCTCCTCTCGGAGGAGGAGGTCCTGCGAGGAGTGAATGGGGAGGGGAGCGCGGAGGAGGTGTTGGAGCGCATCCTGGAGGTCCGGCAGCGGGCGCGGGAACGGCGCGATTTCGCGGTGGCGGACCGGATCCGCCAGCGCCTCGCGGAGATCGGGGTGGTGGTGGAGGACTTTCCGGGCGGGAGCCGCTGGCGGCTCCGGGATCGTGTGGAGGAGTGATGCCGGCGGACAAGGCGGCTGCGCAGCTGGAAGGGCGGAATCCGGTTCTGGAGGCCCTGCGGGCGGGAAGACCGCTCCGGAAGATCCAGATCTCCCGTACTGCCCGCCTCAGCGGGAGCGTTGCCCGCATCGTAGCGGAAGCCCGGGCCCGCGGGATCCCCGTGCAGTTCGTGGATGCTCGCCACCTGGACGCCATCTCTCAGACGGGCGCGCACCAGGGAGTCATCGCCTTCGCCCACGTGATGCCGCCTGTGGCGCTCGAGGACCTCCTGGACCGGGCGTGTGCACAGGGCCGGGCCTTCCTCGTCCTCCTGGACTCCATTCAGGATCCCCGAAACCTCGGAGCCATTCTCCGCACCGCGGAAGCTGCGGGCGCGCACGGCGCGGTGATTCCCAAGCACCGGTCCGCAGGCCTGACCCCCGCGGTGGCGAAGGCATCCGCGGGCGCGGTGGAATACCTCCCCGTGGCCGTGGTTCCGAATCTTCCGCGGGCGGTGGAGGCGTGTAGAGGCCGGGGGATCCCCGTGGTGGCCGCCCACCTGCAGGGAGAGCCGTACGATCAGGTGGATCTGCGCCCGCCCATCGCCCTGGTGATCGGAGGGGAGGGTACGGGTGTGAGCCGGCTGGTACGGGAACGGTGCGACCGGCTGGTGTGCATCCCCATGTACGGCAGGGTCTCCTCCTTGAACGCTTCTGTGGCGGCGGGCATCCTGCTCTATGAGGTGGTCCGGAGCCTGCGGCGCGCGGGGGCGCTCCCGCAGACCCCCTGCGAGGGGGAAACGCCGGCGGGGTGAGGAGGCGATGCAGGCGCGGTATGGAGGCGTGCTCCTGCTCGTGGCCGCGTTGACGCTTCCCGTGGCCTATACGGCGCAGGAACTCCACTTCGCGGGCCGCATCCTCCCCGGAGTGTGGGTGGAGGACGTGCCCGTGGGTGGAAAGGCCGTGGGGGATGCGGTGGTGCTGCTTCGGGACCGAACGGGCGCCCGTTTCCGCCGTCCCATCTCCGTGCGCGCGTTCCTCCCGGGACAGACCCGGGTGTGGCGACGGACCCCGCGTGAGCTCGGTTTCACCCCCGACCTCGCTTCCGCGGTGCGGGAGGCATACGCGGTGGGACGGACCGGGAGCCTCCTGGACCGGGTGCGGACCCGCTGGCGGCTGTGGCAGGAGCCCGTGGTGCTCCGGCTCCCGATCCGGAGGCGGCCGCAACGGCTGGAGGCTTTCCTCCGCGAAGCGGCACGTGCGATCTACAGGCCTCCTCGGGATGCCCGGTTCTGGGTGGATGAGAGGGGGATTCGGCTCCTCCCCAGCCAGGACGGGGTTGCCCTGGACGAGGCCGCGGCGCGACAGCAGTTGGTCAGGGCGGTACTTGAGGGCCGGGAGGGTGTGGATCTCCCGTTACGGGAGATCCGACCACCTCTTACCACGGACGGGGCCGCGGCTTTGGGGATCCGGGAGGTGGTGGCGGAGTTCCGCACACGGCTCATGCCAGACCCGGACCGCACCCACAACATCCTCCTCACCGCGCGGCTGCTTCGGGGCCGCGTGCTGCGCACCGGAGAGATCTTCTCCTTCAACGAAGCCGTGGGGCCGCGTACCCAGGCGCGGGGCTTCCGGCCCGCGCCCGTGATCCTCCACGAGGAGTTCGTGCCAGGGGATGGCGGCGGGGTGTGCCAGGTGTCCAGCACCCTCTTCAATGCCGCCCTCCTCGCGGATCTCACCATCCTCCACCGCACCAATCACAGCCTTCCCGTGAGTTACCTCCCCCTCGGCCGGGACGCCACCGTGATCTACGGGGTCGTTGACCTGCGGTTTCGGAACGACGGCCCGCCGCTCCTCCTCTGGTCGGAGGTACGGGGCAGAGAGCTCGTGGTCCGGTTCTATGGCCGCAGGCCTCCGGGGCGGCAGGTGGACATCGTGGTGACGGACGTGGTGCGGGTTCCGCCTCCGGCTGGACAGGTGGTGCGGGTGGATCCGGGGCTCCCCATGGGGGTGGTGAAGATCCTGCCTCCGCGGCCTGGCTTCCGGGCCATTACCTGGCGCATCGTGCGGGAAGGGGACCGGGTGGTGCGGCGGGAGGTGGTGGCCCGCTCCTTCTACCGCCCTGTTCCGGCCACGGTGAAGATGGGCACCCGATCTCTGGCCACGGCGCCGCGTTCACCTTGACCCTTCCCATCGAGGCTCCCTATAATGACAGCAGCCCGAAGCCAATCGCTCGAGCAGTCCGAATCCCTGGAGGCGCGTGTGGCGGTTGCTCGAAAGGAAGCCACTCCTTCCTGCTATACGGAGATGCTCGATGAGGATCTGGTGGAGGCGGCGAAACAGGGGGACGATCGGGCTTCCGAATACCTGATCAACAAGTACAGGAACTTCGTCCGTGTGAAGGCCAAGGCCTACTTCCTGGTGGGGGCCGACCGGGAGGACATCATTCAGGAAGGGATGATCGGGCTCTACAAGGCCATCCGGGACTTCCGGCGCGACAAGCTCAGCTCCTTCCGGGCTTTTGCGGAGCTGTGCATTACACGTCAGATCATCACTGCCATCAAGACCGCCACCCGGCAGAAGCACATTCCGCTCAACTCCTACGTCTCCCTCAACAAGCCCGTCTACGACGAGGACTCGGACCGCACACTCCTCGATGTGATCAGTGGCATAAAGGTAGCGGACCCCGAGGAGATGGTCATCAACCGGGAGGCCTCCGCCCGGATGCGGGAGAGGATCCGGCGCAACCTCAGCGAGCTGGAGCATCGGGTCCTCACCGCGTACCTGGCGGGCAAGTCCTACCAGGAGATGGCCGCGGAGCTGCGACGGCACGTGAAGTCCATTGACAACGCCCTCCAGCGGGTGAAGCGCAAGCTGGAGAAGAACCTGGAGCAGGACGACTAGTCTGGTACATATCCCCTGCCCCCACTGCGGTGCACCGATCCTCCGTATGACCCCCACGGAAGAGGGCGAGCAAGTACGGTGCCCCCGCTGCGGGCACGTCTTCGAGCCCCAGGAGGAGGCGTGGGTGGACCCGGAGGACGCCTGAGCTCAGCCCCCGATCTGGATCATGACCCGCTGCCGGGGATACATACGCTCCGCCAGGGCGTGGCCGAAGGGGCGACGGTAGGCGGCGGTCCGGAAGATCTCCCGCAGCTCCTCGTACGTGGCGCCGCGGCGCAGAGGCGTCAGCAGGTCCACCTCGTCGTCCCGCAGCAGACAAAGTCGCAGCCTGCCGTCCGGCGTAAGCCGCAACCGTCCGCACCTGCTGCAGAAGGGCTGGCTTACGGGGCTGATGAACCCGATGGTTCCTGCCGCCCCGGGGATCCGGTAGGTGCGGGCCGGGTCTTCTCCGGAGAGATCGAGGGGCTCAAGCGGTCCGAAGGTGGCCTCGATGCGGGCCATGGTTTCCTCGCTGCGCACAACTCCCGCCAGGGCGAGGTCCGCCACCTCCCCGAAGGGCATGACCTCGATGAACCGCACCTCCCACGCATGGTTCAGGGTGAGAGCGGCGAGGTCTGTGACCTCTTCGTCGTTGAAAGCCCGCACCACCACCGTGTTCACCTTGATGGGGTGTAGCCCCGCTTCCTCCGCGGCCCGGATGCCCTCCAGGACATCCTGGAGCCGCCCTCCCCGGGTGATGCGGGCAAAGGTTTCGGGGTTGAGGGTATCGAGGCTCACGTTTACCCGCCGGAGGCCCGCGCGGGCCAGTGGGCCGGCCAGGGTGCGCAGGCGCACGCCGTTCGTGGTCATGGCCACGTCCCGGATGCCCGGGATCTCCGCGATCCCCCGCACGATGTCCACGAGATCCGGCCGCACCGTGGGTTCCCCGCCCGTGAGCCGGACCTTCACCACCCCCATCTCCGCCGCGATGCGGGTGAGTGTGAGGATCTCATCCACCCGCATCAGGTCCGCCCGGGGCAGAAACGGAATCCCCTCTTCCGGCATGCAGTACACGCAGCGGAGGTTACAGCGGTCCGTGAGGGAGATCCTCAGATCCCGGATAGGCCGTCCGTACTGATCCAGCATCCATGGCTCCGCAGCGGGTCACCAGAGCAATTTTAAACAAATACGCTCAAGAATTCCACCCCCACCGAACCTCCTTGCTTCAGCGCTGCTGCTAAACACCCCTCCGTGCGCATGAGGGATGACCCGGGGCAGGCCCCGAATCCCGGGCCGCAGGCGAGGGATTCGGTGGGCTAAGTGGGAGGCCTCCGGGCCCGGTAGGCCGTCGCTGACGGGCACCACCCGATCAGCGGACCCGCACCTGGAGCAGGGTGGTCGGCGCTTCACCCGGGCTTCCTCCTCCCAGGCCGCAGCCACATCCTGCGCACCACGGCCCGCCCGATGGCCTGTTCGCGGCCCTGCGGAGGATGCGGCTTGCCCTCCCGCTGCTCAAAACCTCCAGGTCCCGCGCAAGGCGCGCAAGCCGGTAGAGGGCACGCACTAAGCCTCGCACGCTGTCTCCTCTGTCGGCCCTCGGGGTCCCGTGGTCCGCTCCCGGGAGACCGCGGGCCGCCCGGGCTTCGAGCGGATCCGGATCCACCCAGGCACCACCGCTAGAACTCCTCCTGATTTGCACGTTTTACAGCACTAGTACAGTGTACCAAGGGGTCAGACCCACGAACACACGCTGTCCTTTCTGCCCTTGCCTCCTCGCATCCCAAGGGCCGCTTGCTGGGTGGCCAGTCGAGGTCTGCCTCCACCGTCCAACGGAAGAAGGTCCGCAACGTGCGGAAGGCCTGGTTGCGGTACGCGTTGCTCTTTCCTTCGAGGCCGCCGAGGAAGGCGGTGACGCTCGGCGGAGAGGCCTCCTCGGTGAAGGCGCAGAACCGGTCCAGCCACCACCGGTAAGTCCTGAGGGTGGCCTCGGTGCACCCGCTCAGCCGCTTGGTCAGCAGGAAGGCCTCGGCAAATTCGGTGAGCGCTGGCTTTTCGGGCCCAGTCGGATCGATCGCTGTGGCTGAAACCCTTGTGGGAAGCAGTCTGGAGCGGGCGACGGGATTCGAACCCGCGGCCTTCGGCTTGGGGGGCCGACGCTCTACCCCTGAGCTACACCCGCCCGCTCAACCCTCATTCTACCAGATCCCCGCAAGCCCGAGGGATTTCGGCCCTAGGGGGTGGAACTCTATACGGGATGGAGATCGTCCTTCTCCATTATACGGCTCCGCCTGTGGTGGGCGGGGTGGAGGGCATGCTCGCGGAGCAGGCCCGACTGCTGCGCGCCGCGGGGTACCGGGTTCGGATCCTCGCGGGTCGGGGCGGAGGGGAGGGGTACACCCGGTTGCCCCTCCTCTACGGTCGCCACCCCGAGGTTCGGACCGCACATCGGGCCCTGGAGCGGGGGAATCTGCGGCCGTTTGAGCGGGTGCGGGACCGGATCGCCGAAGAGCTCGCCGCGTACGTTCAGAACCGCCTCCTCCTCGTGCACAACGTGTTCACCCTGGACAAGAACCTCCCCCTCACCGCGGCCCTGCACCTTCTGCTGGACCGCTTCCCGCGGGCCCGGATGGTGGCGTGGACCCACGACCTCAGCTGGGCGGACCCCGTGGCGGCATCCCGGATGCGGCCGGAATATCCCTGGAGCCTGCTGCGGGTGCCGCGGCCAGAGGTGACCTACGTGGCCATCAGCGAGGCGGTGCGGGATCTGTTGGTCCGGGTTCTCGGGCTCCGCCCTGAGCAGGTGCTGGTGATCCCACCGGGGGTTTCCCTGGAGCCTCTGCATCCCCTGCAGCCGCGGACCCGGGAGCTTCTGGAGCGGCTGCGGATCCCGGACCGGTTCCCCGTACTCCTCACGCCCGTGCGCATCACCCGGCGCAAGAACCTCGAGCTCGCGGTGCGCATTACCGCGGCCCTCCGGGACGCGGGCGCGGATCCGCTCCTGGTGGTCACGGGGCCTCCCGGAGCCCACACCGCCGCCAATCGAGACTACCTCACGGAGCTCGCTGCGCTGCGGGACGCGCTCAGCGTGGGTCCGCACTGCGTGTTCCTGGCAGAGCTCGGGCTGCGGTGCACCTCCCGCGCGATCGGGGACCTGTACCTGTTGGCGGATGCAGTACTCCTCCCAAGCGTCCAGGAGGGGTTCGGGCTCCCGGTGGCGGAGGCGGGACTGTTGCGTGTGCCGGTCTTCTGCACCCCGATTCCGGCCCTGCAGGAGGTGGCGGGCTCCCACGCGCACTTCTTCCGTCTCCAGGACCCGCCGGAGAAGATCGCTCGAAAGATCCTCACGCACCTCACCCAGAACCCGCAAAGCGCGCTGCGCCGGAGGATCCTCGAGCGGTTCATCTGGGATCGCATCTTCCGGGAGAGGATGCAGCCACTGCTGGACCGGCTTCTACACCTCACGGCAGCAGGGAGATAGGTCGGATGCGGGTGTGCGTGCTGGCAAGTGGCAGCGCGGCGAACGCGGTGCTGGTGGAGAGCGGCTCCACTCGGGTGCTGGTGGACGCAGGGCTTTCCGCGCAGGCCACCCGCCGGTGGCTGGCAAGGTTCGGGATCGTCCCTGCACGGCTGGACGCGGTTCTCCTCACCCACGAGCACCACGACCACGCCCGGGGCGCCGCGTCCGTAGCCCGGACCATGGGAACCGTGGTCCTTGCGAACAGGCGCACCCTGCGGGCCTGTCCTGACCTGGGGGCGAGGCACGAACGGTTTACAAACCTGCAGCCCTTCCGGATCGGGGATCTGGTGGTGGAGGCAATTCCCGTGTCGCACGATGCCGCGGACCCCGTAGCCTTCGTCATCGAGGGGGAAGGAAGACGGATGGTGATCGCCACGGATCTGGGCAAGGTCGATGAGGCCTTCGTGGAGCGGGCCGTGGGGGCGGACATGGTGCTCCTCGAGGCCAACTACGATCTACGGCTGCTCGCCGTGAGCCCGTATCCCCCTGCGGTGAAGCGTCGGCTTCTCGGGCCCCGGGGGCACCTCAGCAACGATGCGGCCGCGCGCCTGTGCGTGCAGCTCCACACGGGGAGACCACAGCGGGTGGTCCTTGTGCACCTGAGCGAGGTCACCAACCTGGCCCCCCTCGCCCGGGACGTCGTGGCCGCGGCCCTGCTCCGGGAGGGCATCGACCGCGTGGCCGTGGAGATCGTGCGCCCCAATACGGGTGGCGCGTGGTGGCAGGTGGGGGAGTGAGCTTCGCGCTTCCGGAGAGAGCGCGGCGGGAACTCCTGCGCATCGGACAGGCTGACCTCCTCATCGGCATTCCCAGCCACAACAACGCCTCCACCATCCGGCATGTGGTGGAGGTAGCAGCGGAGGGCGCTCGGGGGACGTTTCCGGGTCTGCGCACCGTGATCCTCAACGCCGATGGGGGATCCGCGGATGGCACCCCGCAGGCGGCGTCGGGCGCCCGGGTGCCGGAGGGTGTCGCGGTGCTCAGCACACCGTACCAGGGTCCTCCGGGGAAGGGGAGCGCGGTGCGGGCTATTTTCGAGGCCGCCCACCTGCTGGGTGCTCGTGCGTGCGCCACCCTGGACGCGGACCTGCGGTCCATCGCCCCGTGGTGGGTGGAGCGGTTGGTAGGACCCGTGGTGCGCAGGGAGGCGGAGTACGTGGCGCCGTACTACGTGCGGCACAAGTACGACGGCACCATCACCAACCACCTGGCGTATCCCATGACCCGGGCCCTGTACGGCGTGCGGGTGCGCCAGCCCATCGGCGGGGACTTCGCCTTCTCCGGGGCGTTCGCGGCACGCGCCCTGCAGGCCCCCGTGTGGGAGGGGGATGTGGCGCGGTTCGGGGTTGACATCTGGATGACCACCACCGCCCTGAACGAGGGCTACCGGGTGGCCCAGGCGTACCTGGGGGTCAAGGTACACGATCCCCGGGATCCGGCTGCACACCTCGGCCCCATGTTCCGACAGGTGGTGGGGACCCTCTTCGACCTGATGGAGACATATGCGGACCGGTGGCGATGGATCCAGGGAAGCGTGCCTGCCCCTCTGGTGGGCGAACCCGTGGAGGCGGAGCCTGAGCCGGTTCCCGTAGATCGCGCGGCTCTTGTGGAAAGGTTCTGGGATGGGTTTTCTCAGTTCCGGGAGGCGTGGCGGGAGGTGATGGGACCGGAGGTGTTCGCGGCCCTCGTCTCCACGGTGTCCCGGGCGGAGGAGGATCTGGAGTTCCCGGATCCTCTCTGGGCCCGGATCTGCTACGCCTTTGCGGCAGCGTACCGCCGGGCAAAGGCAGGCCGGCTTCTGGACGCCCTGATCCCGTTGTACTTCGGCCGGGTGGCGGCCTTTGTGCGGGAGACGAAGACGATGACCACGGGGGAGGCGGAGGCCGTGGTGGAGCGGCAGGCGGAGGCGTTCGAGGCGCAGAAACCGTACCTCCTGGTGGCGTGGGACCGGAAGTAGGCGTGTGGCGGGACGACCGGTGGCTCCAGGTGGGCGAGGATCCGAGGCTACGACGGGACGCGGCCCGGATCCTACGGGCGGCCGTGCGGGCGGTGGACGCGCGGGAGACGGTTCACCGGTTCCTGGGTCTGGAAGGTGAAGGGCTCCGCGTGGGGGATCGTACGTATTCGCTCGGGGCTTACGACCGAGTTCTCGTGATCGGGTTCGGAAAGGCCTGTACGGCCATGGCGCAGGCGGTGGAGGAGGTCCTAGGGGACCGGATCTCCGGGGGACTCGTGGTGACGAAGGAGGGGCACGGTCTGCCGCTCGGGCGTCTGGAGGTGGTGGAAGCCGGGCATCCGCTCCCGGATGCGAGGGGGGAGGAGGCGGCGCGGCGTGTGCTCCGGCTCGCGCAGCAGGCTACGGAGCGAGACCTCCTGCTCTGTCTCATCTCGGGAGGGGGCTCAGCTTTGCTTCCGCTGCCTGCTCCAGGCCTCACCCTGGAGGACAAAGTGCGTACCACGGACCTGTTGCTCCGCAACGGGGCCACCATCGGGGAGCTCAACACGGTGCGCAAGCACCTGTCGGCCATCAAGGGTGGGTGGCTCGCCAGGGCTGCGTACCCCGCCACCGTGGTGGCGCTCGTACTGAGCGATGTCCTGGGCGATCGTCTCGACGTCATCGCCAGTGGCCCGCTTGTGCCGGATTCCACCACGTATCGCGACGCTCTGGAGATCCTGGAACGGTACGGCCTACTGGAAGAAGTACCGGAAGCCGTGCGCCGCCACCTGGAGCGGGGACTGGCCGGAGAGATCCCGGAGACGCCGAAACCCGGGGATCCCGCCTTCGAGCGGGTACATGCGGTGATCGTGGGGAACATCGCTCGGGCCGCAGAGGCGGCGTCCTCGCAGGCCCAGGTCCTCGGCTACCACACCCTCCTCCTCACCACGTGTATGGAGGGCGAGGCGCGGGAGATCGGGCGGGTGGTGGCGACTTTGGCCATCGAGGAGCGAAGGGCCGCTCGGCCCCTACCGCTTCCTGCCTGCCTCGTCCTGGGCGGGGAGACCACGGTGACGGTGCGGGGCAGGGGAAAGGGCGGACGCAACCAGGAGCTTGCCCTCAGTGCAGCCGTGGTCCTGGAAGGGGTGCCTGGGGTGCTGGTGGTGAGCTTCGCCACGGACGGCACGGACGGCCCCACGGACGCGGCAGGTGGAGCGACGGACGGGACCACGGCCGCCCGGGCCCGGGCCCTGGGCTACGACCCCCGACGCTCCCTCGCCGACAACGATGCCTATCCTTGTCTGGACGCCGTCGGGGACCTCGTGCGCACGGGTCCCACGGGGACCAACGTGAACGATCTGGTGCTGGTCCTCGTAGGGGATCAGGGCAGGCGGCGCACGTAGGTGGGGTATCCGGAGCGAGAGAGGAGTGCGGCGAGCCTCTGAGCCCGCTCCTCAGTCTCGAACTCTCCCACCACCACCCGGTAGAGACTCCCAGAGAGGATGCGGGCGCTGTAGCCGTCCCCCATAAGCCGCCTCACCATGGCCCTCGCGTTTGCGGGATCCCGGTAGGCACCCACCTGTACGGTGTAGAGGGTTTGAGGGGCATGGGGGGGGGAAACCGACCTGGCCGCGGGGAGGGAGGGAAGCGGGGAGGGCTTCTGGACGGGGTGCGGTGTGGGAGAGGGCTGGAGCGGACGAGCCACGGAGAGGGCGGCGGGAGCCTCCAGCGTGCCCAAGAGGTACCCCACGAGAAGGCCGCCCGCCACGGCCGCGGCAAGCTGCACCTCCGGCCACAGGGGTCGGGCTCCCATGAGGGCCGGGACCAGGAGGAGGATGCCCAGGGCCAGCAGCACGTCTCCCAAGCTGAAGACGTTCGCGAACGGAAGCCCGGCCGGAATCGCGAAGACGTCCGCGAGGAACCATAGCCGGGTCTGCGGCCCGATCAGGGAGGAGTTGTTGTAGGTTCCCGCGGCCTCCTCAAGGAGGCTCCACCGGCCCGCGGCCCGCAGGGCCTCCTCGGAGGCGGGCATGTACCCGCCGTTGCTGAGGATGACTGCCGTGTTTGCCAGAAACCCCGCGGCCAGGAGCCACATCCCCGGCAGCCGCCGGTTTGCCCCGATGAAGACCGCGAGAAGCAGGTACGACAGGATGTGCACGGGGACCGTGGGAAGCCGTACCGGCACCAGCCGGGAGGTGGGGTCAAAGATGGCAACCTGCACGAGGATGGCGAGAATGGCAACCCAGGGCAGGCGGAGTTGGGCCTCCGCCAGCTTACGGAGACTTCCGCCCCGGATCCATCCGACGCAGAGGGACAACGCGAGCGGAAGCAGGAGGAGCATCCGGATCAACAGCCTCCAGGAGTTCGGGAACCGGTTCGGTGGTGGCCAGGACGGGCTTCTCGAGCGCCCGGCGCTCCAGGAGCTCGTCCTCCAGGGCCCGCACCACGGAGAGATCATACTGCCTTCCTGTAAGCCGGTACAGCTCCCGCACGGCCTCTTCCGAGCTTTTGGCCGGCCGGTAGGGGCGCTGGGTGGTCATGGCGTCGTAAGCGTCAGCCACCGCAAGGATGCGGGCGGGCAAACCGATCTCTTCTCCCCGCAGTCCCTTCGGATATCCGGATCCATCGAGCCGCTCGTGGTGCTGGAGGAGGATGTCGAGGGAGTCCCGGTAGAGGCTGATGTGGCCCAGGATGCGTGCGCCGGCCTCTACGTGTTCCCGCATCTCCCGCAGCTCCTCGGGCGTGAGAGGAGCAGGCTTGAGGAGGATCGTGTCCCGTACTGCGATCTTGCCCACATCGTGTACCCGGGCGATAGCATAGAGTTGGTTGATCTCGCGATCCGGCAGCTTCAGGCGGCGGGCGATGGCCCGGCAGAGTTCTGCCACCCGCTGGGAGTGCTGGGCGGTGTAGGGATCTCGGGCGTCCACGGCCTCGGCCAGGGCCTGCAGGAAGTTGTCGGTCTCGATGCGGAGCTGGACGTAGTTGGCGTAGGAGAGCTTGGTCATGAGGGCGGGGGGGATAAGAAGAAGTACTGTAACCGGATGCACGGTCCAGAGTATCGCCGCTATCACAGCCAATCCTACCATTGAGGCAAATACTGGTGCAACGAATTTGCCGTTGAACACAAGGATATATCGGATGGGAAGGCCAGAGCTTAAACTAAGGACGGCACTTAGCAATCCTATGTTGGCGAGAAAGAATGTAACGCCGCTTAGAACACCACCGAGAAGAAATGGAAGTGGCTGTAGGGTAGCCAAACCATCGGTAGCACGTGTAAATACCTGACCCGCTATCCACGTGGCAATAGCATAGTTACTTGCATTAAACGCTGTCTTGTACCAAGGCTTGCCATCGTGAATATCTGTCGATGCAGAAGCAAGAACTGCAACTAATACTGCAAATGGCCATCCGTAAAGCATCAAGGTAGGAAGGAAAACAGCAAGACCGAGGGTGATATCGGATCCGTTACCCGGTGCTAGGTAGTAGCGTACCGGCTTAAGTTCACTCAAGATACCGAGAAAAGTAAGAAGCATAAGGGCCGCAACATCTCCCTGTCGATAGGAGCTCGGTGTTTTAGATAAAAAATAGACCACTTGAGCTACCACCGCAGCTCCGCTCAAAATGCAGAGGCCTACATAGATACGCAGCGAAGTATTCATCATCCACCGGGCAGCAATGGTCTTATCCGCCTGGGTACCAGTAAGCAAGCTTCGGGCCATTGCGAAGGGGATAACCCTCGGAAGAGGAATAACTATATCTAGTAGGCTACCAGGAGATGGCAGGGAAAGGTTTGAACTTCCGCCCCACCTTCTCGCCCTTATCGTGCCGGCGATTTTAGCAGCGGGAACTAAGCCCACTTACCCCCGGCCCCGCCCGCCAACAGCAGGCTCGCCAGGGTGGAAAGAGCCAGAGCCAGCCGCACCACGTACACTCCCCACTTGTTCATTTTTTACCCTCCTTTCTTTTTGTTCGTTTTTTGGTGGAATTTCCTAGGTAATAGCATACTTTATTCGCCATTCTCGAACTTCATCCCCACTTATTCATCGTTCCCTCCCCCTTCGTTCGAGTTCACACCGGGTTTTTCCCACGGGCCCTATTTCAGTTGGCACGAAATTTGCTCTATACTGCCGGCGGGAGAGAAGGGCGAGTTGATTTCGACAATTTAGAATCCTGCCCGGACCGAAAACACGATCCCGGTCACGTGGGGAAGTGTTTGGTTCTCCGGGCCGGACTCAGTTGGCCGTTGCTTCCCTCGCCGGCCTTCTAAGGGGAATTTGTGCTATCCAGAGCCTTCTGTCAAGCAAAAAATACCAAGAAAGCCGGAATTTCACGCCCAATCGCGAGAAATCTCGCTCTCCCGTGGCCTCCCATGGACCGAACCTCCCCCCTTTCTGGGGTTGCCACGGGGAGGACCCCGTGGCATTATCCCAGGCAGTGTCCGGCCAGCTGGGAGGAGGTCTGTGCGGGTACTCTTCGTGGTGGCTGAGATGGTTCCCTTCGCGAAGACCGGGGGTCTTGCGGATGTGGCTGGAGCCCTCCCGCCTGCCCTCCACGACCTGGGCGTGGAGGTCCGCGTCCTGATGCCCCGGTATGCCGCGGTGGATCCCGGCCACCACCGGCTTGAGCCTGTGGGGGAGATCTCTGCCCCCGTGGGAGGCCGGGGGGAGACTGCCAGGGTATGGGAGGGAAACCTTGCTGGAAAGGTTCCGGTGTGGTTCCTGGACCACCCGGGCTACTACGGACGGCCCGGGATTTACGGAGAGGGAGGGAAGGACTACGAGGACAACCTCCATCGGTTCACCTTCCTGTGCCGGGCCAGCCTGAACTGGGCCCGGGTGGCGGGGTGGGTTCCGGACGTCTTCCACTGCCACGACTGGCATGCAGCCCTCGTGCCCGTCTACCTGGACATCCTGGAGCGCAGAGACCCTCTCCTCGGCCACACAGCTACACTTTTCACCATCCACAATCTGGCCTACCAGGGGATCTTTCCCCGGGAGCATCTCCCCGTGACCGGTCTACCCGAGGAGGTGTACTGGTCCCGCCTGGAGTTCTACGGCTCCATAAACCTCATGAAGGGGGCGCTGCTTTCCGCAGACCTCCTCAACACCGTGAGCGAGACCTATGCCCGGGAGATCCAGACCCCGGAGTTCGGGTACGGACTCGATGGGGTGCTGCGCACGCGTGGCCAGGACCTCTACGGGGTCCTGAACGGGGTTGACTACTCGGTCTGGGACCCGCGGGTGGATCCTTACCTTCCCGCCCGGTACGGACCCGAGGATCTCTCGGGGAAACGCATCTGCAAGCTGGCCCTGCAGGCGGAGTTCGGGCTCCCGGAGAACCCCAAGGTGCCGCTAGTGGGCATGGTCACGCGCCTGGTGGACCAGAAGGGGCTCGACCTCGTCCAGGCCTGCCTGGACCGGATGGTGGCTGCGGGCGCGCAGTTCGTGCTATTGGGAACCGGGGATCCCCGGTACGAGGTCGCCTTTACGGAGGCCGCGCGCCGGTACCCCCGGCAGGTGGGGGTCCGCATCGGGTTCGACGAAGGGCTCGCGCACCGCATCGAGGCGGGCTGCGACATCTTCCTGATGCCCTCCCGCTACGAACCCTCCGGCCTCAACCAGCTCTACAGCCTCCGGTACGGGACCGTGCCCGTGGTCCGGCGAACCGGGGGGCTTGCGGACAGCATCGTGGACGCCACCCCGGAGACCGTTGCCCGTGGGGAGGCCAACGGGTTCGTGTTCGAGGCGTACGCCCCGGATGCCCTCTGGGAGGCCCTCCGTCGGGCCCTGGACGCGTTCCGGAACCCCGCGCTCTGGCGTACACTGGTGCAGGCCGGGATGCGGGCGGACTTCTCCTGGAAGCGGTCCGCGCGTCGGTACGTGGAGATGTACGAACGAGCCTGTGCGAAGAGGAGGCGTTGAGCGTGCCTGAGCTGCGGCGGGACGCCATCTCCGGCCGGTGGGTGATCATCGCCACGGACCGAGCCACCCGCCCCACGGACTTCGTCCGGCCCAAGGAGGCGGTGCAGGACCGGGACCGCTGCCCCTTCTGCTGGGGCAAGGAGTCCGAGACCCCGCCCGAGATCTTGGCCATCCGGCCGGACGGAAGTCCTCCCAATACCCCCGGTTGGGAGGTGCGGGTGGTTCCCAACAAGTTCCCCGCCCTCCGCATCGAGGGGGTGCTGGCACCCGTGGGTGCGCCGCTCTTCGAGCACATGGAGGGGGTCGGAGCCCACGAGGTGATCATCGAAACTCCGGAACACGACACGCACCTGGGGGTTATGCCCCCGGAGCAGGTGGCCAAGGTGCTTTGGGTGTACCGGGAGCGGTACCTGGACCTCGACCGGGATCCCCGGTTCCGGTACGCACTGCTCTTCCGCAATCACGGTCGCAGCGCGGGCGCAAGCCTCTCCCATCCGCACTCCCAGCTCATCGCCCTTCCGGTCCTCCCCCGACGGGCGGAGGAGGAGCTGGAGGTGGCCCGAGGGTACTTCGCGGATCGGGCCCGCTGTCTGTACTGCGATGTGCTGGATGCGGAGCGGAGCAGCGGCGATCGGCTGGTGTACGAGAACGACGGCTTCGTGGCCTACGAGCCCTACGCCTCCCGCTTCCCGTACGAGACGTGGATCGTCCCCAAGCGCCACGCGGCCTCCTTCGGCGATCTCCGGGACGAGGAACTCCTGGAGGCTGCAGATGCCCTCCGTACCACCTTGTGGAAGCTCCACACGGTTCTCGAGAACCCCCCGTACAACTTCATCGTGCACACCGTACCCTACGATTCCTTCCCCGGCCACTTCTACCACTGGCACGTGGAGATCATGCCACGGCTCACACAGGTGGCGGGGTTCGAGTGGGGCACGGGCTTCTACATCAACGTCGTCCCGCCGGAGGAGGCGGCCCGACAGATGCGCTCCGCAGAGCCGGTACCGACCCTCCTCGCTTCCCGGGAGGTGGCGAACCTCCATGGGGAGGTGGGGTGCTAGGAGGTCACGGTCCGTGTGGCAAGCCGCGGTCGTGGGCGGACTGTGCACGGTGGGGTTTCTGGATAGCCTCTACTTCACGTTGGTTCAGTACCGGATTCTCCCACCGGATCCCAGGTGGCTCCCGCGTTTCTGCCGGGTGGAGCAGGGCCGCTGTCTTTCCCTTCTGCAGGCTCCGGAGGCGCGCCTGCTGTGGATTCCCAATAGCGTGGTGGGCCTGGGGTTCTATCCCGGGGTATTCGCCGCGGCCCTCCTGGGTCAGCTGGGAGACCGGCGGTGGCTGGGCGCTGCCCTAGTTGTCGCCCTCGGGGCCGTGCTCGCCAGCTTTTATCTGGTCTGGGCCCTCTTGAGACGGCTGCGCATCCACTGTCCTTTGTGCTATCTTGCCCATGTTGTGAACGCCGCGCTGCTGGCGCTGCTGATCTTTGCAGCGCGCACGGGATGGAGGTAGTTATGGAGATCGGGGACTTCCGACCCGCGGATCGTCTGCTCCTGGGCCCCGGGCCCGCCAACGTGCACCCCCGCGTCCTGCGGGCCCTGGGCACACCGGTTCTGGGGCATCTGGACCCCCAGTTCCTCTCCACCCTTGCGGAGGTGGCAGATCTCCTCCGTGCTGCCTACCGGACCCGCAACGAGTGGACCTTCGCGGTCTCGGGGACGGGGAGCGCGGGGATGGAGGCGGTGGCCAGTAGCCTCACGGAGCCGGGGGATCGGGTCCTGGTGTGCGTGGCCGGGTACTTCGGCGACCGGATGCGGGAGGTGTTCCGCAGGTGCGGGGCGGAGGTGGTCACGGTGGAGTCCCCGTGGGGCAGGCCTGTGGATCCGGAAGACGTGGCGCGCGTGGCCCGGGAGGTGCGGCCCCGCATCCTGGCCCTGGTGCACGCGGAGACCTCCACCGGGGTCCAGCAGCCCCTGGAGGAGATCCGGGACATCGCCCGCGCGCACGGGGCACTCCTGGTGGTGGATGCTGTTACCTCCTTCGGCGGCGTACCTCTGGAGGTGGATCGGACGGGATTGGACGCAGTGTTCGCCTGCACCCAGAAGTGCCTCGGGGCGCCTCCCGGGATGAGCCCGGTGACGCTCAGCGAGGCCGCGGTGCGGAAGATCCAGGGACGACGCCGGTCCGTGCAGTCCTACTACTTCGATCTGGGTCTTTTGTGGGGCTACTGGTCAGGTAGCGGATACCACCACACCATGTCCGCCACCCTGGTGTATGCCCTCCGCGAGGCCCTCCGCATCCTCGTGGAGGAGGGTCTGGAAGCCCGGTGGGCTCGGCATGAACGGGTCGGGCGGGCGTTGCAGGTGGGGCTACAGGCTATGGGCCTTGAGCTCTTCGCGGCAGAGGGCTACCGGCTCCCCGTGCTCACCACGGCGCGGGTGCCCGAGGGCGTGGACGGCGAGCGGGTGCGGAGCCGGCTGCTGGAAGAATTCGACATCGAGATCGGAGCGGGATTCGGTTCCTTCCGAAACCACATCTGGCGCATCGGCACCATGGGCTACAACGCCCAGCCCCGCACAGTGCTTCTGCTCCTGTCGGCCTTGGAGGCGGTGCTCCGAGAGGAGGGATTCCCTGTGCCGCCGGGAGCGGGCACGGCGGCTGCGCTGGAGTCCCTGAAAGGGCCCTAGCGGCTATATGGGTCCTGCCTTTTCGCAGGGGAGCCGGAACTCGATAATGGAACCTAGAGGGGGCTCCGCGAAGGGGGGGGAGATGCGGATGGTCTATCAGGACTTCTTCGCTTTTCTTATTCTTCTTGCCATTGCCATCGTGGTGACCGCCGCGAAAGTGGTCATCAGCAAGCAGAAGCCGGCGCCCTTTGACCTCGCCCTAGACCTGGTGATCGCCTACCTGGGTGCCTGGGTGGGCTCACCGGTTTTCGGCAGCTGGTTCTCCGGGATCGGATACCAGCAGGTGGCGATCATCCCGGCTCTGCTTGGCGGGATCTCCGCTCTTGTTCTGCGTGCCGCCTATCTGAGGGAGCGGGCCTGACGGCCCTGTCTTCTAAAAAATAAAAACCCGGAGCCCCCTCTCATCCCCCCTTGCCTTCGGGAAACCCCATCAGCATGCTGATGCGCTGAGCCGCCGTCATCACGGCACGGGCCACCTCGGGAATCCGGCGGTATGGGAGACGGGTTGTGGGGGCGGAGACGGAGAGGGCCGCCACGACCCTTCCCGTAGCGTCCCGCACGGGCGCTGCCACGCACCGCACCCCGATCTCCCGCTCCTCCCGGTCCAGCGCGTAGCCACGGGCCCGCACCACACGCAGCTCCTGCAGAACCAGCTCCGGGTCCGTGAGGGTCCGGGGGGTGTAGCGGGGAAGAGGCCCGGGGCCCAGTAGGGACCGCACCTCCTGCTCCGGCTCCCACGCCAGCAGCACCTTGCCCACGCCCGTGCAGTACAGGGGATGCCGGGCGCCGGGGTGTGCGAACAGCCTGAGCATGCGGGGGCTTTCCACCTGCAGGACGTAGACGGCCTCCCGGCCGTCCCGCACCGCGAGGTTGGTGGTCTCGCTCAGATGTTTCACCAGTTCCGCCATCACAGGCCGGGCCACCTCCGGGAGCCGGTGAGACGTGAGGAAGGCGGTCCCCACCTCGAAGGCCTTCAAGCCCACGCGGTAACGTCCGGACCCCTCCACCTGAGCCACGAACCCGCGGCGGCACAGGGTCTCCAGAAGGCGGTGCGTGGTGCTGAAGGGGAGGTGCGCTTGGCGGGCGATCTCCGTGAGGCTCTGCTCCGGGGTCCGTGCGAGGATCTCCAGCACCTGCAGGCCCCGCACGAGGGACCGCACGGCGCGCTCTCCGCTGGCGAGACCGGTGGTCCGAGGGCGCCCCATGTCTTTCCACATTGTAGAAAAAACTTCCGTATATTGACAATCCCGCGGATGAAGGCTACCCTGCCCGCGAACGGAGGTGATGGAGATGGCCATCGCGGCGCGCGGCGTGGAAGTGCTCAAGGACGCGGGACCGGACCAGGCCCTGGTCCTGACCCCGCAGGCTCTGGAGTTCGTGGCGGCCCTGCACCGGGAGTTCAACGGGACCCGTAAGGCCCTGCTGGAACGGCGGAAGGAACGTCAGCGGGAGATTTCAGTCGGAGTCCTGCCCGACTTCCCCTCCGAGACCCGGCACATCCGGGAGTCCACATGGACCGTGGCCCCCGCGCCTCCAGACCTCCAGGACCGCCGGGTGGAGATCACGGGTCCCGTGGACCGCAAGATGATGATCAATGCCCTCAACTCCGGAGCCCAGGTCTTCATGGCGGATTTCGAAGACGCCCTCTCTCCCACCTGGACCAACGTGATCTCCGGACAGAAGAACCTCATGGACGCGGTGCGGCGTACCCTCGAGTACGTGAGTCCGGAAGGCAAGGTCTACCGGCTTGCGGATCAGACCGCCACCCTGCTGGTGCGCCCGCGGGGGTGGCACTTGGTGGAGCGGCACGTGCGGGTGGACGGGGAGCCCATCTCCGCCAGCCTCTTCGACTTCGGTCTTTACTTCTTTCACAATGCCCGGGAGCTGCTGGAGCGCAGCACGGGACCCTATTTCTACCTGCCCAAGCTGGAAAGCTACCTCGAGGCCAGGCTGTGGAACGAGGTCTTCTGCTTCGCCCAGGACCGACTCGGGATCCCCCGGGGCACCATCCGGGCAACCGTGCTCATCGAGACCATCCTCGCGGCCTTCGAGATGGACGAGATCCTCTGGGAGCTGCGGGATCATGCTTCCGGCCTCAATGCGGGTCGCTGGGACTACATCTTCAGCGTGATCAAGAAGTTCCGGGATCGTCCGGAGTACGTGCTCCCGGACCGGGCTCAGGTGACCATGACCGTGCCCTTCATGCACGCCTACACGGAGCTGCTGGTCCGTACCTGCCACCGCCGGGGCGCGCACGCCATCGGGGGGATGGCGGCCTTCGTGCCCAGCCGCAAGGACCCGCGCGTGAACGAGACCGCCTTCGCCAAGGTCCGGGAGGACAAGGAGCGGGAGTCCGCGCAGGGCTTTGATGGCACCTGGGTGGCGCACCCGGATCTCGTGCCCATCGCCCGGGACCCCTTCGACCGGGTACTGGCGGATCGCCCGCACCAGAAGCACCTGCTGCGGGAGGACGTGCGTGTCACCGCACAGGACCTCTTGGACTTCCGGGTTCCGGGAGGCCGCCGGACGGAGCACGGCGTGTGGAACAACGTGAGCGTGGCCCTGCAGTACCTGGAGGCCTGGCTGCGGGGCACGGGGGCTGTGGCCATCTACAACCTCATGGAGGACACCGCCACCGCGGAGATCTGCCGGGCGCAGCTGTGGCAGTGGATCCATCACCGTGCCAAGATGGAGGACGGGAGGCCCGTGACCCCAGAGCTGTACCTGTCCGAGCGGGAGAAGGAGGTGGCACGGCTCGCGGCAGAGCGGCAGGATCCCTCCGCCCTCCACGAGGCCGCGGAGCTCCTGGATCGCTTGGTGCTGGCGGAGGAGTTCCCGGAGTTCCTGACGCTCCTGGCCTACGACCGCCTGGAATGAGACGGACTGTACCTCTCGTAGACGCCCTGCGGAGCATCTATCCGCGGGACCGGATCCTCACGCGACCCGCGGAGCTGGCGCCGTACGAATCCGATGCCCTCACGGGCTTCCGGTCCCGGCCGCTCGCGGTGGTGCTGCCCGAGACGCAGGACGAGGTGATCGCCACCGTGCGCTGGTGCTACCGGAAGGGGGTGCCGTTCGTGGCCCGGGGGAGCGGCACGAGCCTCTCAGGAGGCAGCCTACCCGTGGAGGACGGAATCGTCATCGCCCTCAACCGGCTGAACCGGATCCTCCGTCTGGACCCCGAGGAGCGCATCGCGGTGGTGGAGCCGGGGGTCCCGAACCTTGAGGTCTCCCGGGCTGCGGCTCCCTACGGCCTCTCCTACGCCCCGGATCCCAGCAGCCAGGCCGTGTGCACCATCGGCGGGAATGTGGCGTTTAACTCCGGGGGGGCCCACTGCCTCAAGTACGGGATGACCGCCAACCACGTGCTCGGCATCAAGGCGGTGCTGGCGGACGGGGAGGTGGTGCGGTTCGGCGGCGAGAGTCTGGAAGGGGTGGGTCCGGACCTCGTGGGGATCTTCGTGGGCTCGGAAGGGCTTTTCGGCATCGCCCTGGAGATCACCCTGCGCTTGGTGCCGCGCCCTGAAGCCTACCGCACCGTGCTCGCCGCCTACCGGAGCCTGCTGGAGGCGGGGGAGGCCGTGGCCCGGGTGGTGGCCTCTGGGCTCCTGCCCGGGGCCATCGAGATCATGGACCGGCTCAGCCTGGAGGCTGCGGAGGCCGCGATGGGCGCGGGCTATCCCCGGGATGCCGCGGCCGTGCTCATCGTGGAACTGGAGGGGGAGGAGCCGGAGGTGGAATCGGAGCTGCGGCAGCTGCTGGAGGTGATCCGGCCCTCCGGGCCCCTGGAGGTGCGCCTCGCAAAGGATGAGGCGGAGCGACAAAAGATCTGGAAGGGACGGAAGGGAGCGTTCTCCGCGGTAGGACGGCTCAGCCCGGATTATCTGGTCCAGGACGGGGTGGTGCCGCGCACGAAGCTCGCTCAGGCCCTGGAGGAGATCGAACGCCTGAGCGCCGCCTACGGCCTGAGGGTGGCCAACGTCTTCCACGCGGGAGACGGCAACCTCCACCCCCTCATCCTGTACGACGGTCGAAACCCCGGTGAGCTGGAGCGGGCGGAAGCGCTGGCGGGGGAGATCCTGCGGATGTGCATCCGCCTGGGAGGGTCCATCACAGGCGAACACGGGGTGGGCGTGGAGAAGCGGAAGTACCTCGCGGAGATGTTCACGGAGACGGATCTTGCCGTCATGCGTCGCCTTCGGCACGCCATGGATCCCCGGGAGCTCGCGAACCGGGGCAAGGTGTTCCCCCCGGAACCGGTGGCTGCTACAGTGGGGGCATGAGCCCGGTCGGGGAGCTCGTACGGCCAAGCACGGCAACAGAGGTCCAGGAGATCGTTCGGGAGCGACGTTCCGTCCTCCCCCGCGGCGGCGGAACGAAAACCGCCCTCTCCACGCCCGCTTCCGAGGTCACCGTGCTGGATCTCTCTCGCCTCTCCGGCGTGCTGGAATATGATCCCGCGGAGTTCACCTTCACCGCGCTTGCGGGAACTCCGGTGCGCGCGGTGGAGGAGATGCTGGAGGCCCACGGACAGTTTCTGCCCTTCGACCCGCCGTTTTCCGCCTCCGGAGCTACCCTCGGGGGAACGGTGGCGAGCGGGCTCAGCGGTCCACGACGCTACCGGTACGGCGGGGTGCGGGACTTCGTGCTGGGCGTGCGGTTCGTGGACGGCACCGGGGCCTTGGTGCGGGGCGGGGGGAGGGTGGTGAAGAACGCCGCGGGCTTCGATTTCCCCAAGCTCATGGTGGGAAGCCTCGGCCAGCTGGGAGTCCTGGTGGAACTCACCTTCAAGGTCTTCCCCGCCCGCCGTGCCCACGCCACGCTCAGGGTGGCGTACGCGGGGTTCGAGGAGGCGGTGGAAAGCCTGGTGCGCCTGGGCGCGAGCCACTTCGATCTCGAGGCCCTGGAACTGCATCCGCCCGGGATCCTGTGGGTGCGGGTGGGAGGGCTTGCGGAGTCCCTGGAGGCGAGGATCGCGCGCCTTGTGGCGTTCCTGGGAGCTCGAGCGGAGATCCTGCGGGGAGAGGAGGAGCGGGCAGTGTGGGAAGGAGCCCGGGAATTCGCGTGGGTTCCGCCCGGCACCTGCCTGGTGAAAGTCCCCGTCACCCCCCGCCGTCTTGCAGGCCTTGAAGCACGGCTGGCCCGTTCAGGTGCTCTCCGGCGCTACAGCGTGGGCGGAACCTGCGCGTGGGTGGCATGGCCAGGAGAGCTCGGCCTCCTGCACCGGATGCTGGTGGAGCTGGGGCTTGCGGGTCTGTGTGTGCTGGGTCCGCCCGGGCGGGGAAAGCTCGGAGAGTGGGAGGGCGAGGCCTTCGCCCGGCGGGTGAGGCGGGCTCTGGATCCCCACGGAAAATTCGGGACGGGCTAGTGCAGCACGCCATCCCCGTGGAGCGATACGGTGCCGCAGGCGCGAACATGGCGCGCGCAGTGGAGGCGTGTGTCCACTGCGGGTTCTGCCTCCCCGCCTGCCCCACCTACCGCGTCCTCGGCGAGGAGATGGACTCCCCCCGGGGCCGGATCTTCCTCATGAAGGAGGCGCTGGAAGGGCGGCTTCGGGTGGAGGAGGTTCTGCCGTATGTGGATCGGTGTCTCGCATGCCTCGGCTGTGAGACCGCCTGCCCTTCGGGTGTGCGGTATGCGGAGCTCGTCCTCCCCTTCCGGGAGCTTGCAGAGCGCAAGCACCGGCGCCCGCTCCCGGAGCGCCTCCTGCGAGGCCTCGTGATGACGATCCTGCCCTTTCCGGGGCGGTTCCGGATGGCGGCGCGGGCCGGCGTTCTGGTGCGACCCCTCCGGAGGATTCTTCCGGCCCGTCCGCGGGCCATGCTCGATCTCCTTCCCCCGCGCCTTCCGCGGGCGAACGCCCTTCCCGCGGTGATCCCGGCCCAGGGAAAGCCACGCGCGCGGGTGGCGCTCCTGGTGGGCTGCGTGCAGCAGGTGCTGGCCCCGCAGATCAATCGGGCGGTGGTTCGCGTGCTGAGTCGCAACGGGGTGGAGGTGGTGGTGCCGAGAGGACAGGGATGCTGCGGTGCCCTTGCCCTGCACTCGGGCTTCGGGGAACTCGCCCGCCGCCTCGCGCGGCACAACCTCCGGATCTTTCCGGAGAATGTGGACGCGGTGGTGGCCAACGCCGCCGGGTGCGGGTCCGCCATGCAGGAGTACGGGCTGCTGTTTCGGGGGCGCCCGGAGGCAGAACGGGCGGCGGCGTTCGCCACCTCGACCCGGGACGTCAGCGCGTTTCTCTGCGAGCTCGGCTTCACCTCCCCTCCTCCGCTTCCCCGGCCCGTGCGGGTGGTCTACCACGACGCCTGCCACCTGCTCCATGCGCAGAGGGTCCGTGAGGCCCCCCGGCGCCTGCTGGAGAGCGTGGGCAACCTGGAGCTCCTGGAGCCCGCGGACGCGGAGATCTGCTGTGGGTCTGCGGGCATCTACAACCTGGAACACCCCGGAATCGCCGCGGAGCTGGGCCGACGGAAGGCGCAGACTCTGCTGTCCACCGGGGCAGAGGTGGTGGCCACGGGGAACATCGGGTGTATGGTTCAGCTTCGCGCACACCTCCGGGCTCTGCAAAGGCCTCTCCCGGTCCTGCACACCTTCGAACTCCTAGACCGGGCCTACACGGGCGAGCCGCTTGGGGACGGGGCGGTGTAGGCGTTGCCCTGCTCTGGGAGAATGGCGTAGGAACCGTACGGTCCCTACGGACTGAGGAGGGGAACGTGGATTTCCGGCAGCGGCGGATGGTGACGCTGGCGGTCATGCTGGGGATGTTCCTGGCGGCCCTGGATACCACCATCGTGGCCACCGCCCTTCCCACCATCACGCGCCTGCTGGAGGGCTTCGAGCTCTACCCGTGGGTCGCGGCCAGCTACGCCCTTACCATGACCGCAGGCACTCCGGTTTTCGGCCGGCTCGCGGACCGGTACGGCCGCCGCCGCGTGTACCTCTTTGGAATCGCGGCCTTCCTGGCGGGTTCCGTGCTGTGTGGCGCGGCCGGCTCCATGCATCAACTCGTGGTGTTTCGGGCGATCCAGGGGATCGGAGCGGGGGCACTCCTGCCCATCGCCATCACCATCGTCGGGGACCTGTACACCCTGAGGGAGCGCGCCCGGATCCAGGGGCTCTTTAGCGGCATGTGGGGAGTTGCCAGCATCGTAGGCCCGCTCCTGGGAGGCTTCATCGTGAGCGTCTGGTCATGGCGGTGGATCTTCTACGCGAACCTGCCCGCTGGACTCCTGGCCCTGTGGATCGTGTCCCGGGCCTACCGGGAGCCACCGCGGGCGCAGCCGGGCTCCCTGGACGTGGCCGGTGCCCTCCTGATGGTGGCCTCCGTGGTCGCTCTCCTGCTGGGGGTGGAGGGGGGGAGGATTCGCCCCGGGTTCGTGTTCACCGGCGCGGTCCTGGGAACCGCACTCCTCGTGTGGGAGCGCCGGGCGGAGGATCCCGTGCTTCCCCTGGAGCTGTTCCGCAACCGGGTGGTGGCGGTGAGCACCGTCAGCAACGTGCTGGTGGGAGCCGCGTTCTCCGGAGGCATTTACTACATCCCCCTGTTCGTGCAGGGCGTCCAGGGGAGAAGCGCCACGGACGCGGGTCTGGCGCTCACCCCGCTCATGCTGGGGTGGACCACCGCGAGTCTGGTGGGCAGTCGGCTCCTCCTGCGGTTCGGATTCCGGCCTGTGGTCACCCTGGGCCTCGCCCTCTTCAGCGGCGGGCTCGCCCTCCTCACCCGCATCCATCCCTCCATACCGGGGACGTGGGTGCAAGGTGTCACCGCGCTGCTGGGGGTGGGGATCGGGTTCGCGGCGTTGACGTTCATCCTCGCGGTACAGACCTCCGTAGCCTATGAACAGCGGGGGATTGCCACCTCCCTGGTGCTGTTCTCCCGCAACATCGGGGGATCCGTGGGAGTGAGCCTGCTGGGGAACCTGCTGCTCCTGCGTCTGGCCGCTCAGGGGATCCCCCTGCATCGCATTCAGGAGATCCTGAATCCCGGGGGCATGGGGAGCCTCTCCGCGGAGGCCCTGGCGGCGGCTCGAGACGCCCTGGCAGGCTCCCTGAGATTCGTGTTCACCGTCTCCCTCGCGTTTGCCCTGCTGGCCCTGATCTCCGTGCGGTGGCTCCCCGCCGGACGGCCCACCCCTCCGGAGGGACTTGCCCCCGTTCCCGGGGAGTGAGGACTCTGGTCGGATGACGACCTCCAGACCCCGCACCTCCGCGCTCTTCGCGTACCCGTACAGCCACTCCGGCGTGCGGTAGGCGGACAACACGTGGTGCAGCGTGCCTCCGTCGGACCGGAAGCCCACGATCAGGCCCCTCAGCGGCCGCGCCCCCACGGATGTGCCCGCAAGAGGTGTGGAGGCTGATGGATGGTTCAGGTCTAGCCGAGGGGCTTGCGGGCCCGGAGGGTGACTGAGCGCAGGGACACTCTCCAAGGATCGCCGCAGTCGGCCCGCGACTCCTCCAGGACTTCCACGGCCTGGAAGCCCGCCTCGCGCACCAGCCGGAGGTACTCCTCCAAGCTCAGCGCGCCGGCCACGCAGGCGCTCCAGGCCTGCGGGTCGTCTTTGAGTTCCGGCGGGAGGGAGCGGTCCGCCATCACGTCGGAGACCACCAGGCGGCCTCCGGGCCGCAGCACCCGGTGAGCCTCCCGGAACGCCTGCGCCTTGTCCGGGACCAGGTTCACCACACAGTTGCTGATCACCGCGTCTGCGAAATGGTCGGGCAGCGGAAGCGTCTCCAAGTCACCCACCACGAAGCGGGCGTTGGGGACTCCGAGCGCAGCGGCGTTGTGCCGGGCCAGGACCACCATCTCCTCCGTCATGTCCACCCCAACTGCCTGCCCGTGGGGTCCGACCGCCCGTGCGGCGCGCAGCACCTCCAGGCCTGCGCCGCTCCCGAGATCCACCACGACCTCTCCCGGAGCCAGATCTGCGTAGGCGACCGGGCTGCCGCACCCCAACGACAGGCGCACCACACCGGGGGCTTCCGAATCCGGTGGAGGTGCACAGCCGCACCCACATCCAGCGGTGCCCTCCCGGGCGAGCCGGGCGTAATGCACCCGCACTGCGTGCTGCTTCGACCGGGAGGACGTGGCTATCCTGCCTCCTACATCGACGTCAATCAATTTGACTCCAGCGCCAGGACCATGATCCGGGCGGTCTGCGGGCAGGCACCCGTGAGCTCCTGGGAGGCCTGAAGCCGCGGGTCCACCTCCGCCCGCGGAACTCCGCGGAAGCCGAAGTGGCGGGCGATCCCGCGGTTCCGCCAAGACGGGTCCGTGGCCACGGATCGCAACAGGGACACCTCCCCGTACATCTCCAGCCCCGCGATCCCTACCACCCCCCTCCGGCTCCTCCGCCAGCCAGAAGGTCTGCAGGTGGTCCCGCACGCCTGCGGTGGGTAAGCCGCAGCGGGCCAGCAGGGCCAACACGGAGGGTTCGTCGGGTGGGGTGGCGCGCCGGACGTCCACGTTGCACCTCCTGGGAGTGGTCCGCGATCCCCTCGGCCGGTGGCTCGTGCCGGCTACAGGAGGGCCAGCAGCTCCGCCGCCAGGCGCTTGAGCACGTCCTTTCGGATCCGGTAGTACACCCACGGACCGCGCCGTTGTGCCTCCACCAGCCCCGCTTCCCTGAGCACCTTCAGGTGGTGGGACACGGTGGGCTGGCTCAGGAGCAGGGCCGCCTGCAGCTGGCACACGCACAGGGTCCCCCATCGCGCCAGGAGCCGGAGCGCCAGCAGCCTCGCCGGATCCCCCAGGGCCGCGAACCGGCCTGCCGCTGCAGTGGCCCGGTCCCGGGCCTCCTCCGACACCTCAGGGACCGAGCGGCGGATCTGCCGCGGACCGGTGAAAGGAGCCTGCGCTCCGTGCGTCCGAGGCGACACGCCCCTAGTTTTATGCTTGAATCGAAAAATGTCAATACGAGACAGGCACCACCCGGGACGGCTCGAAAGGCCTACAGAGCCCGGGTGGCTCCCCGGCCCAGGACCACCAGCCCCGAAGGATCCACGTGGTACCGGCGGGCGTCCTCCTCGGGGTCGAAGCCGATCACCGTCCCGGGCTCCAGGGTGTTGAAACGGTCCACGATGACCCGCCGCAACCGCACCCCTGGCCGCAGCACGCAGTAGTCCATCACCACGGACTCCTCCACCTCCGCGTCCTCCTCCACGCGCACTTCCCGGCCCAGCACCGACCGCACGACCCGGCCGCCGTAGATCACGCAGCCCTCTCCCACCAGGGAGTCCCGCACCTCCCCGAACACGATGCGGGCTGAGGGCCCCGCGTACGGTGCGCCCTTGATGGGCCACAGGTGGTTGGAGAGGTCGAACCGGGGCTGAGGCCCCAGCAGGTCCATGTGGGCGCGCCAGTACGCGTCCAGGGTTCCCACGTCCCGCCAGTAGCCGGGCTCTTCGTACGGCTTGGTGCCGGGGATACGGTTGGTTTGGAAGTTGTAGGCGAAGACGCGATGGCGGGTCACCAGATCGGGTAGGATGCTGCGGCCGAAGTCGTGCTCCGTGTCCTTGGAAGCGTCCTCCGTGACCGCGTCTACCAAAAGGCGCGCGTCGAACAGGTAGTTGCCCATGGAGGCCAGAACGAACCCGGGCCGGCCCGGCATGGGACGGGGCCGGAGGGGCTTCTCCTCGAAGCTCCACACACGACCGTCGGCGTCGGTTTCCAGCACGCCCATGCGGGTGGCCTCCTCTACGGGCACGGGCAGGGCGGCCACGGTCACCTCCGCCTCCCGCTCCAGGTGGAAATCCACCATCTGCGAGACGTCCATCCGGTAGATGTGGTCGGCCCCGAACACCGCTACCAGGGCGGGGCCGAAGTCCCGGATGAGGTTCAGGTTCTGGTACACGGCGTCCGCGGTTCCCCGGTACCACGTCTCGCCCCACCGCATCTGAGGGGGGACCACCAGAAGGAAGTGGTCCTCGTGCAGCCCGCTGGCCCGCCAGGCGTGGCGCAGGTGATCGATCAGGGACTGCGATTTGTACTGCACGAGGATGTACAGGGAGAACACGTTGGAGTTGACCAAATTGCTGAGCACGAAGTCCACGATGCGGTACTTACCCCCGAAAGGAACCGCGGGCTTGCTGCGGTCCCGGGTGAGGGGATGCAGTCGCTCCCCGCGCCCCCCCGCGAGGATGATGCCCAGCGTCCGTGGCCTTCCGCCCGGATAGGGTCTCTTCATGCCACCGTCTCCGAAGGGCCGATGGAGATCAGTTCTACGCCTGCCGCCTCCAACCTCTCCTTGATCCGCAGGCGCAGCTCCTGCTCCGCCCGCCACAGACTCGTGGGCTGGACGGGTACCACCAGGCGCACCACCTGGACCTGCGGTCCGAGCTCCAGCAGGGCCTGGACCTCCGGTTCTCCGGCCTCAGCCTCCGGGTGGTCCCGCCTCCACCCCGTCACCGCCTCGTGCAGGAGTTCCCCCACCCGCCGCAGGTCCTCCTTGCGCCCCACCCCGATGGTGAGCATGGCCCGGAGAGGTCCCCGGGTGTAGTTCCGGAACCGGGTGAGCTCGCCGTTGGGGATGGTGACCACCTCGCCCGTAAATCGCCGGAGCTGGGTGGTGCGCAGCCCGATCTGTTCCACCACCCCTGTTTCCGGTCCCACGGTGATGACGTCCCCCACCTGGATGAGGCCATCCAACAGGAGGAAGAACCCGCTGATGCTGTCCCGGATCAGGGCCTGAGCCCCGAATCCGATCGCGAGGCCCGCCACGCCCGCGCTGGCCAGCAGCGGTGCGGGGTCCACGCCCAGCTGGCGAAGGATCATGATCCCCGCCACGAAGTACACCGTGTAGCGGATGGCGCCGTAGGCGAGGGGGAGAAGGGTACGGGCCCGCTGCAGGCGGGCTGCGTAGTTGGGAGCGCCCTCCGGAGGACGGAGGACCCGCTCCACCACCCGCCGGCCGACCCCGTTCACCGCATACGCCCCCAGGAGGAGGAGAGCGATGGCGGTCACCGTGCGTACCGCGGAGGCCACGGCCGCGGGGTGGGAGAACTCCTGGAGGACCTGGCGGACGGTCTCGATCTTCTTCCCTCCTAGATCTCCCCCCGGGACCGGCGGATGGCGAGATCCGCGTACAGGGCCGCGGACCACCCGAATCCGGGAGCCGCCCCGGCCGGCACCGCGCCGGTCTCGGGGTGGTAGTATTCCTTGATGTCGGAGTGCAGGGCCACGAGCTCCAGCGTCCGCTCGCACAGCTCCCGGGCCACGGTATACCGGCCGCATCGGAGCAGGCCCTCGATGAGCATGTAGTTCAGGTTGATCCACGTGGGTCCGCGCCACATCCGATCCGGCCGGTATCGGGGATCGGACCGGGCCACGCTGGGGACCGGGTAGCGGGTCCAGAAGTGCTGGGGATCCAGGAGGTAGCCGACCAGCCGCTCCACGGCCTCCTCCACGAGCCGGCCCGTCCACAGGGGAAGGAGGCTGAGAGGCGTGAGCACCGGGACGCGCTCCGATCCGCGTTCTGTGATCCGGTAGGCCCAGAAGAGTCCGGTCTCCGGATCGTAGAGCCTTTCCACCATCCGGTGCACGAGCTCATCCGCTTCCGCCTCCCACCGTTCCGCCTCCTTCTCCTCTCCCAGCAGCCGGGCCATGCGGCCCAGGGCCTCCGCTTGCAGGCACAGATAGGTGGGGAGGTCGGGCGAGACCACGGGCATGCCGAGGTCCCAGAGCGGACTGTCGTCCAGGCCCGAGGAAAACGGGTGGTGGTACTCGGGGAGCCCGTCCCCGTCCGTATCACACTGCTCCGTCCACCACCGCTGCCAGCGGGAGAGAGGCTCATACAGCTCCGCGACGAAATCCGCGTCCTGGATGGTCTCGTACACCTTCCAGAGCGCCCATCCCGCCACGGGGGGCTTGGTGACAGGACCCGGGGTCGGTTCTTCCAGGTACTCCACGGTCCCTTCGTCGAAGACGCAGTCCGGCAGCCGGCCGTCGGGCCGCTGGTGATCGAAGAGGACCCGAAACTGGTCCGTGGCCAACAGCGGGTCCACGTGCCGGTAGGCGAGGGCATGGAAGAAGGCGTCCCACTGCCAGAGCCCCACGTAGTGCACCTTCGAGGGGATCAGGGCCTCGCGGGTCAGGTAGTACCGGGTGTTCAGCAGGCCCGCCCGCAAAAGGTACCATGCGTAGTCGTACGTGGGTCGGAAGCGCGGATCCACTTCCGGGACTGCCTGGAACCACTCCCGCCACCGCCGCTCCGAGCCCGCCACGGGGTCGTAGGGCCGGATGCGGCGATCGAACCCCAACCGGGGCGTGATGTTGAGGGTGATCTGGGTCTGCGGGGTGGCCTCCACCACGAGCTCCACGCGCCACCGGTTGGGGCCCTCCGGCTGGACTTCGTTGCTGCAGATACGGGCATTGGTGGTGTAAGCCAGGTGGCGCACGCCCCGGGTCGTGCCGCCCCTCCGATCCGCGGCCGCCCGCTCCGCCCGCACCCAAAACCGCACCCCGCACCTCCCCGGGGGAGGCCGCAGCACCAGCAGTTCCGGCCCATCGAAGGCCATCTCGAACGGGCCCATGGGCGTATGAAACTCCAGCTTGTGGGGATACGTGATGAGATCCCAGCTGAGGGGAGCTCCTCCGCCGTCTAGGAACTGCAGACCGCTCACCAGCGGCGGGCGCACCCGGTAGTGGCCCTCCACCTGTGCGAGCTTCGGCCACCGCTCGCACAGGTGGATCAACAGCCGGTGTTCCTGTCGTTCCCGCAGGACGAGGACGCGGCTTCCCCGGTCCGTAAAGGGCACCACCGTGATGTCCAGGCGGTTGCACAGTAGCTCCAGGGGATCCGGATTCGGTACCGCGGTACGCATCTCAGGTGGCGCTAGGTGGGAACGAGCCCTCTGGCGCGGTAGAGCTCCATGCGGCGGGCCCGGTACTCGGGGATCGTGATCATGGGCGGCCGCTCGAACTCCGTGATCTCCCGCTCTTCCAGCCCCAGCACTCCTTCCTCCCAGCGGATGAGCTTCATGGTACGGGAGACCTCGGGCAGGAGGGGGGCCTGGACGCGGTCCTCCACCCTCCGCAGGACCACCTGCACGATCTGGTAGGCCATGAGGGAGAGGGAGGGGAGGGACTGGTTCCGGTGAATGCGCTGTTCCAGGTCCACCTGTCCGATGGCCTGCAGCCCGAACCGGTTCAAAAGGTCGATGAGCATGCCCATCTCCACCCCGTAGCCCGTGAAGAAGGGGATCTGCTCCAGGGCCTCGCGCCGGCCCGCGTACTCGCCCGCGAGGGGTTGGATGAGCCCCGAGAGCTCGGGAAAGAAGAGATTCGCGAGGGGACGGGCCACCAGCTCCGTCACCCGGCCGCCCCCGGTTTCGTACAGCCGGTCGCCCACCTGCAGGGGTCGGCGATAGTAGCCCTTCACGAACGCGATCCGGTCCTCCCGCAACAGCGGCCCCACGAGTCCGTACACGAACTTCGGGTGCATGTTCCGGATGTCCGTGTCCACCCATACCACGATGTCCCCCCGCAGCACATACAGGCTCTTCCACAGGGCCTCGCCCTTTCCGCGGTAGCTCCCGTACTGGGGCAGGACCTGGGAGTGGCGCACCACGGGGACTCCCAGGGAAGCCGCGATCTCCCGGGTGCGGTCCGTGGAGTCGCTGTCCACCAGCACCATCTCATCCAGGAGGGGATATCGGTCCATGAGGGCGTCCTTGAGGACCCGGATGATCTCCCCAATGGTCTCTTCTTCGTTGAGGGCAGGCAGTCCCAGGCTGATGGTGAGGCCTCGCTCCTCCTTGAGGGCCACGAGCCGCTCCAGGTCCGCGAACTCCCGGGCGTGGAAGGTGTTCTCCGCAAACCACTTCTCCACCTCAGCCCTGGACCAGGAGCTCCGGGTGGTGCGCAGAACGATCCAGTCCGCCACGGGTAGGGAGCTGCGCACCACCACCAGCATGGGGATCTTCTGTAGGGGAGGCTGGATGGCAGGCCGGTGCGGGTCCGCGGTGGCGCCCACCACCACCACGGAGTGGTTGGACGCTTCCCGCACGATCGCCTCTGCGGCCCGACCCGTGGCGATCTTCCGCCGCACGCCCGCGGCCACCTCCTGCTGCATCACTGTGACGTACGGCCGCTCCTCCTGCCACCGCCGGGACTCCGGGATGTCCTCCCGGAAGACGTGGAGGGCTGTGACCTCTCCCCCCCGCGGGAGGGCCAAGGCCTGGGCCACCCGGAGCGCAAGCTCCGCGTTCGGTCCCCCCCGCACCCCAACCAGGGGGGTCCGGAAGGCCTCCAGAGGGGCGCGGGGCAGCACCACGAGGTCGCAGGGCGGGTGGTGGAGGAGGAAGTCCAGGCTGCGACCGAACAGGTTCTCCCGTCCCACTTCCCGCACCAGGACCAGGAGTGCCGCCTGTGCTTCCAGGCACGTGGCCGTGATCTCCTCCCACGCCTCGTACCCCACCCGGACCGCCGTGCGGACCTCGAGCTCCGGCCGGAGGTTGGCGGCAAGCTGTTCCAGCCGCTCCCGTACCATCTGGGCCTCGGTGGTCCCCCAGCTCAGGGGTTCGGAAGGTGGGACCAGTACCACCCCGAGAAGCAGGAGGGGCGCTTCCCAGGCCCGGGCGAGCGCCGCGCCCAGCACCGGCGCCTCCTGGGCACCTGCATCCTCGGGAACAGGCAGGACGACCGGGCGTCGCACCACTTCCCTAGTAGTGTATCCGCCAGAGGGAAAGGCGTCACCGACCGCGAACTCCCTCCCCAAGATGGGACGGACGCTGCTCGACGACCGAGATCGGTGCAGGGCCCTAGACCCGCGGAGCATGGTGGACCTCGTGGTGCAGCTGGGCGAGACCTTGCGGGAGGGCTACCGGATCGGGAAGGAGGTATCTCTCCCGGAGGCACCGGAGGTGGAGCAGGTGGTGGTGCTGGGGATGGGTGGCTCCGGCATCGGCGGGGACCTGCTGCGGGGGTTGCTGTACGACCGGGCGGACATCCCGGTGGCGGTCGTGAAGGACTACACCGTTCCCCGGTGGGTGGGACCCAGGACGCTGGTGTTCGCCTGCTCGTACTCCGGGAACACGGAGGAGACCCTCGCCGCCTACGAGGCCGCGGGTCAGGCGGGAGCGGTACGGGTGGCCATCACCTCCGGTGGCGTGTTGTACGAGCGGGCGCGATCCGAAGGCGTTCCCGTGGTACGGGTACCGTCCGGATTTCCGCCCCGGGCAGCCCTCGGGTACCTCTTCGCCCCCCTGTTGGCGGTTCTGGAGCGGTGGGGGGTGATCCCCCAGCAGGAGGCGGCAGTGGCGGAGGTGGCCTCCGTGCTCGCCGCCCTAGCCCGGGAGTGGGGACCGGACCGCCCGGAGGCGGAAAATCCCGCAAAGCAGCTCGCTAGGACTCTGGCGGGACGTATCCCCGTGATCTATGCCCTCAGCCGCTTCACGGAGCCCGCGGCCCTGCGGTGGAAGACTCAGCTCAACGAGAACAGCAAGATGTTCGCGATCCACAATGTCTTCCCGGAGCTCAACCACAACGAGACGGTGGGATGGGCCCTTGCGGGACAGCCGGAGAGGGTCCTGGTGGTGGTGGTGCTGCGGGATTGGGAGGATCCGCCGCGCTTGGTACAGCGGCTGGAGATCACCCGGGAGATTGCCTTCCACAGGGCCGGTGGCTATCATGAGGTGTGGAGCCGGGGAGATGGTCCCCTGAGCCGTCTCACCTCGCTCGTTCTGTTCGGCGACCTCGTGAGCGTCTACCTCGCGTACCTGAACGATGTGGACCCCTATCCTGTGGTGGTCATTGACGAGCTGAAGCGGCGGCTTGAGGCGGGGCCGCGGTAGGGGGAGCAGCGGAAATGGCACGGGTGTTCCTCGATCGGGTCACGAAACGATTCGGGAACGTGGTGGCCCTGAGCAACGTCACCCTGGAGATCCCGGACCGGCAGTTCACGGTCCTGGTGGGTCCCAGCGGGTGCGGGAAGACCACGGCCCTGCGGCTCATCGCGGGGCTGGAGGATCCCACAGAGGGCGACATCTACATCGGCGACCGCCGGGTGAACGACGTCCCGCCCAAGGACCGGGACATCGCCATGGTCTTCCAGAACTACGCCCTCTACCCCCACATGACCGTGTACGAGAACATGGCGTTCGGCCTGCGGCTGCGCCGCTACCCGCCGCAGGAGATCGACCGGCGGGTGCGGGAAGCCGCCCACATGCTGGGGATCGAGCACCTCCTGGACCGAAAGCCCAGGCAGCTTTCGGGCGGGCAGCGGCAACGCGTGGCCCTGGGGAGGGCCATCGTGCGGGAGCCCCAGGTGTTCCTAATGGACGAGCCTCTCTCCAACCTCGATGCGGCTCTGCGGGTGCAGACCCGGGCGGAGCTGAAGAAGCTGCATGCGCGACTGCAGACCACCACGGTCTACGTCACCCACGACCAGGTGGAGGCCATGACCATGGGGGACCGGATCGTGGTGCTCCGGGAGGGGGTGGTGCAGCAGGTGGACACGCCCCTCAACCTCTACCACAGGCCCGCGAACATGTTCGTGGCCGGGTTCATCGGAAGCCCCTCCATGAACTTCATCCCGGGCCGCCTGGTCCGTCAGGACACCGCGTTCCTCTTCGACGCGGGCAGCTGGCGGGTGGCGATCCCTCAGAACCTCACCACCTACATAGAGCCGTGGGAGGGAAGGGAGGTCATTCTGGGGATCCGGCCGGAGCACATCGAAGACGCGGCCCTGCGCAACGGAGCCCTGCCCCCGCACTTCGCAACCCTGCGGGCGAAGGTGGAGGTGCACGAGCCTCTGGGCTCGGACGTGATCCTCTACCTGGAGGCGGGCGGGTACTCCCTCGTGGCCCGGGTGGGGGCTGACAGCTCCGCAAGGATGGGGGATGAGGTGACCGTGGCCCTCGACTTGAGCCGGCTGCACCTCTTCGACCCCAGAACCCACCAGGCCATCGTGTAGGGTCAGTCGAAGTCAGACAGCTCGCTCAGAAGTGACTTGCACCTCTTGCGAGGCTCCCGCGGCTCCGGTCCCCTCCGTATCCTTTTGTCTTCAAGGTCTGTCGGTTCCACCCGGCGCGGACTGTCCCTGCCGTCCTGCGTCCGCCCCCCGCACCGCGAGGTCCGCGAACGGCGCCACCAGCCGCGTGAACTCCAGGGGGAAGACGAACTTGGTGGCGGGGCTAGCGCCCAGGGCCTTCAGGGCCTCCAGGTACTGGAGGGCCATGGTGTTGGCGTCCACGTTGCGGGCCACGCTGAAGATCTTGTCCAGCGCCAGCGAGAACCCCTCCGCCCGCAGGATGGCCGCCTGGCGGTCTCCCTCCGCCCGCAGGATGGCCGCCTGCTTTTCGCCTTCGGCCACCTTGATGGCCGCCTCGCGCTTTCCGTCCGCCTCTGTGACCACGGCCCGGCGGTTGCGCTCCGCACTCATCTGGCGGGTCATGGCCTCCTGGACCTCCCGGGGCGGGAGGATCTCCCGGATCTCCACCGCGGTGACCTTCACCCCCCACCGCTCCGTCACCTCGTCCAGCTTGGCCCGCAGCACCTGGTTGATCTGCTCCCGCCGGGCCAGTACGTCATCGAGGAGGATGTCGCCGATCACGGCCCGCAGGGTGGTGGTGGCGATCCCCCGGGCGGCTCCCGCGAAGTCCTGCACCTGAATCACGGAGGACTCCGGGTCCACGACCTTCCAGTAGATCAGGAAGTCGATGTTGATGGGCGCGTTATCCTTGGTGATGCAGGTCTGGGAGGGGATCTCCAGGAACGCCTCCCGGAGATCTACCCACACCGCTCGATCCACGAAGGGGATGAGGAACACCACCCCCGGACCCCGTCGGCCGATGCTCCGACCTAACCGGAACACCACCAGCCGCTGGTACTCCCGCACGATTTTCACGGAGCTCCACAGCAGCCAGATGGCGACGACGAGGATCGCGATCCCGTACACGCCCACGGTGGTCATACCCTCCCTCCCCTGTCCGGGGTCCTGCCAGAGAGAATTGCATATGGGGGTCGAGAACTCCTTCCGCACCGTGGAGCGCGGTTGCGGTAGGCTTGGCCTGGAGGAGACGCGTGGAAGAGTGGATCTGGGCGGTGGATCTAGGGGCCACGAACCTCCGGGTGGGCCTTGTGGGCCCGGAAGGGGAGCTTGTGGCAACCCTGCGGGCGCGCACGCCCCAGGAAGGCCCACAGAGCGTGGTGGAAGCCATCGCGCGGCTCGTAGAGGAGCTCTGCCCTCGGGCGCAGGAGGTGCCGCGACGCATGGGGGTGGGCGTGCCGGGCCCGCTGAGCGTGGCGGAGGGGATCGTGCACGCTCCGCCCAACCTCCCCGGCTGGCGGGAGGTTCCCCTGCGAGCGCTGCTGGAGGAGCGCCTGGGGGTTACGGTGATCCTCGAGAACGATGCGAACGCTGCGGCGGTGGGCGAGTGGTGGCGGGGAGCCGCCCGGGGAGCCCGGCACGTGTTGTACATCACGTGGAGCACGGGGATCGGCGGGGGCCTCCTCGTGGATGGCCGCATCTACCGGGGTGCTTCAGATACCGCGGGCGAGATCGGGCACATCACCGTGGATCCCCTCGGCCCCCTCTGCCCCTGCGGCCGGCGGGGGCATCTGGAGGGGATCGCCGGGGGACGGGCCATCGCCCGCGCCGCGAGGGAGGCCCTCGCCCGGGGAGAGCCCAGCAGGCTGGTGGCGGTGAGGGAGATCACCGCGCGGGAGGTGGCGGAGGCGGCGCGAGGGGGGGATCCGCTGGCACGGCGGGTGCTCGAGCGAGCCGCCCGGATGATGGGGCTTGCGGTGGGGAGCATGTTGAACCTACTCAATCCTGAGGTGGTGGTCATCGGCGGCGGGGTGGCGCGATCCTGGGACCTGCTGGAGGATCCACTCGTGCGAGCGGCGCGGGAAGCTGCGTTCGAGGCGCCCTTCCGGGCTGCCCGCATCCTGGTCGCGGCCCTGGAAGACGATGCGGGCCTGATCGGAGCCGCGTACGTGGCACTTCAGAATTAAATTTATTTGAGGAGGTGCGTATGGAGATCGAGGTGGGTGGAACCCGGGTGGAGCTGGTGCGGGGCGACATCACCCAGCAGGCAGTGGATGCCATCGTGAACGCCGCCAACCCCACCCTCATGGGTGGGGGCGGGGTGGACGGCGCCATCCACCGGGCGGGCGGCCCCGCCATCCTGGAGGAGTGCAGGCGCATCGCCCAGACCCTCCCCGGCCATAGGCTCCCGCCCGGGGAAGCGGTGATGACCACGGGCGGGAACCTCCCCGCCCGGTTCGTGATCCACACGGTGGGGCCTGTGTGGCGGGGCGGAGACGCTGGGGAGGACGAAACCCTCGCCCGGGCGTACCGCAACAGCCTGCAGCTGGCAAAAGAACGGGGGCTGCGCTCCGTGGCCTTCCCCTCCATCAGCACAGGAGCATACGGATTCCCCATCGAGCGGGCGGCCCGGGTGGCCCTGCGCACCCTCCTGGAGTTCCTGGAGCAAAACCCCGGGGCGTTTCACCTCGTGCGCATGGTCCTGTGGAGCGAGGGGGACCTGCGGACCTATGAGGAGGCGCTTGCAGAGCTACGGCCTACTGGAGCAAGAGGAGAACCGGGTTCTCCAGCAGGTGCTTGAGGTCCATCAGGAACTCCGCGACCCCGACCCCGTCCGTGATCCGGTGGTCCGCGGAGACGGTTAAGGACATCACGGGCCGCACCTCCACCCGTCCCTCGCGAACCACGGGGCGATCCTGGGCTCTCCCCACTGCCAGGATCCCGGCTTGGTGGGGAGGGATGATGGCCACGAAGTTGGCCACCTCGTACATGCCCAGGTTGCTTACGGAGAACACCGCGCCCGTGTACTCCTCCTGCCGCAAGCGCCCGCTCCGGGCTCCCTCGATGAGCCGGCGGGCCTCCCGGCTCAACCGCAGGAGCGGCAGCCGGTCCGCGTCCCGCAGCACGGGGTTTACGAGTCCGTTCGGCGTCGCCACGAGAATGCCCAGGTGGACACGGGCGAACCGCCGGAGGGTGCGGTCGTCGAGGATTTGGCTCCGGAGTTCCGGATGCTTGCGCAGGGCGAGGGCCGTGGCCTTGAGGATCAGGTCGTTCACCGTGACCCGGCCCTCCTCCCCCATGGCCTCCTCCAGCTGCTGGCGCAGCTGGAGGGCGCGGGAGAGGTCCGCCTCCGCGGTCACGGAGAAGTGGGGGATGGTCTGCTTGCTGAGGACCACGGTGCGGGCGATGGCCTGCCGCACCCGCGGCAGCTCCAGGTCCTCGTACTCCGCCTCGGGCGGGGCCATGGGGCTTGGCACAGCCTCCGCGGGCCGAAGCCCGGCCAGGTAGGCCTGGATGTCCCGCTCCACGATGCGGCCGCCGGGACCTGTCCCGCGGACCTTCGTGAGGTCGATGCCGTATTGAGCCGCAAGCCTCCGGGCGAGGGGGGAGGCTTTTGGCCGCTCCGCCGCCTCCGCCGGTACCGCGGGCTTCCCCTGGGGAGCGACGGGCTGTGCCTGCGCGGGCTTTGTCTCCGCGAGCGGCGGGGGGGGCGCTGTGGTTTCGGGTCCGTTGATGTAGGCGATCACCTGGCCCACGGGGACCACCTCGCCTTCGGGGACCAGGATGTGGAGGGTGCCGCTCGCTTCCGACTCCACCTCCACGTTCACTTTGTCCGTCTCGATCTCCAGCAGCGGCTCCCCCTTTTCCACCCGCTCGCCGTGCCTCTTGCGCCAGGCCAGGATCCGACCTGTCACCATGGCGTCGCCCATCTTCGGCATGATGACTTCCGACATCTCCGCTCCTCAGGCGGTGACCCGCCGCACCGCCTCGATGATCCTCTGCTCGTTGGGGAACGTCAAAAGCTCCAGATTCCGGGCATAGGGGGCGGGGACGTCCTCGCCCGTAACCCGCTCCACAGGGGCATCCAGGTCGTCGAAACACCGCTCGTAGATCTGCGCGGAGATCTCCGCCGCGGCCCCGTAGAGCCGCCACTGCTCCTGCACCACCACCGCCCGATGCGTCCTGCGCACGGAGGCCGCCACCGTGTCCATGTCTAGGGGCCGGAGGGATCGGAGGTCGATCACCTCGCACTCGATCCCCTCCCGGCTCAGCTGTTCGGCGGCCGAAAGTGCCAGATGCAGCATACGGCTGTAGCTCACCACGGTCACGTGGCGCCCGGGCCGCACCACCGCGGCCTTCCCGAAGGGCACCGTGTAGTCCCCGTTGGGGACTTCTCCCCGGATGCCGTAAAGGGCTGCGTGTTCCAGAAAGATCACGGGATCCTCCCCCCGGAGGGCGGCCCGCAGCAGGCCCCTGGCATCCGCGGGCGTGGCCGGGGCCACCACCTTCAGCCCGGGGAAGTGGCCGTAGAAGGACTCGAAGGACTGGGAGTGCTGGGCTGAAAGCTGTACCCCGGCCCCGTTGGGCCCCCGGATCACCACCGGAGCCCGCACCTGCCCGCCGGAGAAGTACCGGACCTTCGCCGCGTTCTGGAGGATCTGGTCCGCGGCGGGGAGGCTGAAGTTCCAGGTCATCACCTCCACCACCGGCCGCAGGCCCAGCATGGCCATTCCGATGGCGGCGCCGATGAAGCCCAGCTCGCTGATGGGGGTGTCCACCACCCGCCGGGGTCCGTACCGGGCCAGAAGACCCTCCGTGATCCGGAAGGTGCCCCCGTAGACTCCGATGTCCTCCCCGAGCAGCACCAACGCGGGATTTCGATCCATCTCCTCGATGAGGGTGGACCGGATGGCCTCCCGGTAGGTCATCTCCGTCATGGGTCCGCTCCGTACACATCCGTGTACAGCTCCTCGGGTGGGGGTTCCGGGCTTTGCTCCGCAAAGGCCACGGCGTCCTCCACCAGCTCCTCCGCCCACGCGTGAATCTCTGCCTTCATGGCGTCGTCCAGAGCCCCGCGTTCCCGCAGCCGCCGCTCCAACAGCAGGATGGGGTCCCGCTGCCGCCAGCGCTCCACCTCCTCCTTGGTCCGGTAGCTCTGAAAGAGATCCGCAGCGCCGTGACCGCTGAACCGGTAGGTCACGGCCTCCACCGCGTACGGGCGTCCGGTGCGTCGCACCTCCTCCACCACCCGTTGGGCCACCTCGTGCACCGCCACCACGTCCATGCCGTCGCACCGCTCGTTGGGGATGGCGTAAGCGTCGAAGCGCCGGGCGAGGTCCGGCACCGCGGAGGCCCGTTCCACGGAGGTGCCCATGCCGTACTGATTGTTCTCGATCACGAAGACCACGGGACACATCCCCTCCTTGCCCCACAGGCCCGCCAGGTTTGCGGCCTCGTGGAAGGCCCCGGAGTTCACCGCCCCGTCCCCGAAAAAGCACAGGCAGACCTGGTCCGTCCCCCGGTAGCGGAGGGCATAGGCGGCGCCCACCGCCAGCGGCAGGTGCCCTCCCACGATCCCGTAGCCGCCGTAGAATCCACGCGGGACATCCACGAGATGCATGGAGCCACCCTTCCCCTTCGCCACCCCCGTGGCCTTGCCGTAGAGCTCCGCCATCACGGCCCGGGGGTCCGTCCCCCGGAGGAGGGCGTGGGCGTGGTCCCGGTAGCTGGCGAAGAAGATGTCGTCCTCCCGGATGGCATCTAAAAACCCCGTGGCCACCGCCTCCTGACCGATGTACACATGAAGGTAGCCACCGATCTTCCCCCGCCGGAAGCTGCGCTCCGTCTGCTCCTCGAACCGCCGCACGAACACCATACGGCGGTACCAGTCCAGCATCCGCTCCAGCGCCACCCGCTCCTCGACCCGCTCCATGTTCCTGCCTCCTCCTCCGTCCACCGGCCCCCTACCGGGAGAGAACGCTGAGATCCATCCGGCGCTGGACGAAGTTCGTGTACACTTCGCCCCGGCGGAAGAAGGCGTTCTCCAGAAGCAGCCGGTGGAAGGGGATGGTGGTCCGGATGCCCACGACCTCGAACTCCCGCAGGGCCCGGTCCATGCGGGCGATCGTCTCCTGCCGGTCACGTCCCCACGCGATCACCTTCGCCACCAGGGAATCATAATACGGCGGGATGGTGTATCCCGCATAGACGTGGGTGTCCACCCGGATGCCGGGGCCTCCGGGGAGGACGAGCCCCCGCACGGTGCCGGGGCTCGGGCGGAAGTCGTGGGCCGGATCCTCCGCATTGATGCGGCACTCCATGGCGTGTCCGCGGAACTCCACGTCCCGCTGGGAGAAGCTCAGCCGCTCCCCCGCGGCGATCCGGATCTGTTCCCGTACCAGATCCAGACCCGTGATCATCTCTGTGACGGGATGCTCCACCTGGATGCGGGTGTTCATCTCCATGAAGTAGAAGTTCTCATCGCGGTCCACCAGGAACTCCACGGTTCCCGCGCTGGTGTAGCGGATCGCCTGCGCGAGGCGCAGGGCGGCCCGATGGAGGTTGCTGCGCAGGCGCGGGGAAAGCCCCGGGGCAGGGGCTTCCTCCAGCAGCTTCTGGTGCCGGCGCTGGATGCTGCACTCCCGCTCCCCCAGGTGCACCACCTGGCCCCGGGTGTCCGCCAGGATCTGCACCTCGATGTGCCGGGGCTCCTCCAGGTACTTCTCGAGGTACACCTCCCCGGAGCCGAAGGCCGCTTCCGCCTCGCTCTGGGCCATGGCCATGGCCCGGCCCAGTTCCTCCCGGGAGTGCACCACCCGCATGCCCCGACCGCCACCGCCCGCGGAGGCCTTGATAAGGAGGGGATATCCGATGCGATCCGCCACCGTCAGGGCCTCCTCCAGGGTACGGACAGGACCCTGGCTCCCGGGAACCACGGGAATTCCCGCCTTCTGCGCGATCTCCCGGGCCCGGGCCTTGTTCCCCATGGCCTCCATGGCCTCCGGGCTGGGGCCGACGAAGGCGATCCCTACATCCCGGCAGATCTCCGCGAAGTGGGGGTTCTCCGCCAGAAACCCGTATCCCGGGTGAATGGCCTCCGCGCCCGTGATCTCCGCGGTGCTGAGGATGTTGGGGATGTTCAGGTAGCTCTCCGCCGCGGGAGGCGGACCGATGCAGAAGGCCTCGTCCGCGAGCCGCACGTGGAGACAGTCCCGGTCTGCCTCGGAGTAGACGGCCACGGTGCGGATCCCCATCTCCCGGCACGTGCGGATGATGCGCACCGCGATCTCTCCCCGGTTCGCGACGAGGACCTTTCGGAACACGGGAACTCCTCCGTCCGCAGAGCCGTTCAGGTTTCGGTCTCGGGCTCGATGAGCATGAGGGGCTGCCCGTACTCCACGGGGGTACCGTTCTCCACGAGGATGCGGACCACCCGGCCCGCCACCTCCGCAGGGATCTCGTTGAACATCTTCATGGCCTCGATGAGGCACACCGTCTGGCCTGCGGTCACCCGGTCCCCCTCGTTTACGAAGGGCGGGGCATCCGGGGCCGGGGCCCGGTAGAAGGTGCCCACCATGGGGGCCATGACGGGGATCCACCCCGGGGCCGGAAGTTCGGGCTTGGCCTCTGCGGGAGCCTGGGTCGGGGAGGAGGCGGTGGGGGGTGCGCTGTTCCCGCGGCCCTTGCGGATGGCCACCCGCAGGCTGCCCGTCTCGATCTCCAGCTCCGCAATGTCCGCTTCGCTCACGATGCGCACCAGCTCCCGGATCTCCTCCACGTTCAGTGCATCCTCACGTTTCATCCGCCTCCTCCGCAAACCGGCCCAGGCTCCGGTACTTCGCGTACCTTCTCGCCAGCAGTTCGTCAACGGGGATAGCCCGCAGGATCTGCAGGGTGCGGCGGAGGGCCTCCCGGACCGCGGCGAAAGCCCGAGGGGGATCCTCCTGTGCGCCGCCTGGGGGTTCCGGAATCACCTCGTCCACCACGCCGAGCTGCTGCAGATCCCAGGCGGTGAGCTTCAAGGCGTCCGCGGCCTCCTCCTTCCGCGCCGCGTCCCGCCAGAGGATGGCCGCGCACCCTTCGGGGGGGATCACGGAATAGATGGCGTACGCCATCATGAGGATCCGATCGCCCACCGCGATGCCCAGGGCCCCTCCGCTCCCTCCCTCGCCTGTGATCACCACCGCGATGGGCGTGTGCAGCCGGGTCATGGTGAGGATGGCACGGGCGATGGCCTCCGCCTGACCCCGTTCCTCCGCCTCGATGCCCGGGTAGGCTGCGGGGGTGTCCACGAAGGAGACGACCGGGAGTCTCCGCTTCTCCGCCAGGCGCATGACCCGTACCGCCTTGCGGAAACCCTCGGGATTCGGCATCCCCCAGCGACGTTCCAGGTTCTCCTTGGTCTGTCGGCCCTTGCGGTGACCGATCACGACCACAGGCTCCCCCTCGAACCGGGCCAGGCCGCAGAACAGGGCGGGGTCATCCCCGAAGAGGCGGTCCCCGTGCAGTTCCGTGATCTCGGTGAAGAGCGCTTCCAGGTAGTCGTCCAGCTTGGGCCGCTGAGGATGTCGGGCCAGCTGCACGATCTCCCAGGGGGAGGGGCGGGGCTCAGCCGATGGGGGCACGCTCATCTGCAGGTGCCTCCACCTCGCACCCCAGCAGTCGCAGGATCCGGGCCACGGTCTCCTTCAGCTGGAGGCGGGGTACGATGAGGTCCACCATCCCGTGCTGCAGCAGGAACTCCGCGGTCTGAAAACCCTCCGGGAGCTTCTGGCGCATGGTCTGCTCGATGACCCGCTGGCCCGCGAACCCGATGAGGGCCCCGGGCTCCGCCACGTGCACGTCCCCCAGCAGGGCAAAGGAGGCCGCCACTCCGCCTGTGGTGGGATCGCAGAGGATGGAGACGAAGGGAAGGCCCGCCTCGTGCAGGCGCGCCACCGCGGCACAGGTCTTTGCCATCTGCACCAGGGACAGGGTTCCCTCCTGCATGCGGGCCCCACCGCTCGCGCTGCAGGTGACCACGGGGAGCCCGCGTTCTGTGGCCCGCTCGAAGGTACGGGCGATCTTCTCGCCCACCGCGGATCCCATGCTGCCGCCCAGGAAGTCGAAGTCCATCACCGCCACGGCCGAACGTACCCCCTGAATGGTTCCTTCCCCGCAGATCACGGCCTCCCGTCGGCCCGTGCGGCGGACCGCCTCCCCGTAACGGTCCGCGTATCCCGGAAACCCCAGGGGGTCTGCGGACCCCAGGGCTGCATCCCACTCCACGAAGGATCCCTCGTCCACCAGCAGCTGCAGGCGCTCCGGCGCGCTCATGCGGTGGTGGTGGCCACAGCGGGTGCACACCTTCAGGTTGCGCTCCAGCTCCTTGCGGTAGATGGGCCGGTTGCACCCGGGGCATTTCACCCACAGCCCCGCGGGGATGTCCCGACGGGGGCTCGCCTCGTACTTCGGACGTCGGATCCAATCCCACATGCTGCCTTACCCTTTATACACCAACCTCGCTCCCACAGGCCGGCACTTTCCCCGTACTCGAAGCACGGATCTTCCGCGGGCTCCCGGGGATTGCCTGGTCGTCTGTTTCTACGGCCAGCCTGACATCCACAGGGCCCCCGGGCAAGGGGCTAGCGAGATCGCAGCAGGCGGGCGCTGTTGAGGAGGATGCCCACGTCCGGGAAGACCTGGATCGCGGCGGCCAGGATGGGCGGGAGGTAGCCCAGGGCGGCCAGGGAGAGGCCCAGGAGGTTGTAGAGGGTGGTGAAGACGATGTTTGTGCGGATCACCCGAACCGTACGGCGGGCAATCCGGATGGCTTCCGGCACCAGCTGCCAGTCGTCCCGCAGGAGGACGAGGTGGCCGGCTTCCAGCGCCACGTCCGTGCCGCCCCCCATGGCGATCCCCACATCTGCTTGAGCGAGGGCCGGGGCGTCGTTCACCCCGTCTCCCACCATCGCCACCACGTGGCCCCGCGCCTGGTAGCCCCGCACCACCGCGATCTTGTCCTCCGGGAGGAGGCCGGCCCGGTACGGAATGCCGAGGGAGCGGGCCACCGCGGCGGCGACCTCCGGCCGGTCACCGGTCAGCAGCTCGATGGCGGAGAACCCCAGGTTCCTCAGCTCTGCGAGGGCTGCGGGGACCTCCGGCCGGAGTTCGTCCGAGGTGGCCAGGAGCCCTATGGGTTCCCCATCGCACAGCACGCACAGGACGGTCTTGCCCTCTTCCGAGAGGCGCTGCACCTGCCTTGGGACCTCCGGATCCGGGACCACCCGGGGATTGCACACGGAGACCTCGTGCCCGTCCATCCGGGCCCGCACGCCGATCCCCGGGAGGGCCTGGAACTCCTCCGGAGCGCGCACCCGCAGGCCGCGCTCCCGGGCGAGCCGCCGGATGGCGTGGGCCAGGGGATGCTCGGAATCGTGCTCCGCGGAGGCAGCCAGTTCGAGCACCCTGTCCTCCTCCCATCCGTTCAGCGGGACGACGTCCGTGATGCGGGGGCGTCCCCGGGTCAGGGTTCCAGTCTTGTCCAAAAGGAGCACGTCCGCCCGGACCAGAGCTTCCAGATACCGGCCGCCCTTGATGAGCACGCCGCGGCGGGCGGCAGCCCCGATGCTGGCCAGGATGGCCACGGGGGTGGCGAGGGCGAACGCACAGGAGCAGGCCACGGCGAACACCGCGGCCATGGCGAGGGGATCCCGGCGCAGAACGAGCGTTCCCAGGCCTACCGCGGCCACCACGGGCAGGTAGTAGGCGCTGAAGCGGTCCGCGATCCGCTGGACTTCAGGTCGGTGGGTTTCCGCCTCCTCCACCAGGTGGAGGACGCGGCCGAAGGTGGTATCAGAGCCCACCCGCAGGGCCCGGATGCGCAGGCTCCCCAGCAGGGCAATGGTGGCGGCGAGAACTCGGTCCCCGGGCCCCACCTCCGCAGGCAAGGCCTCCCCGGTGAGGGGGGCTTGGTCCACGGTGGCATGTCCCTCCACCACCACCCCGTCCACAGGGATCCGCTCCCCGGGCCGCACCACCACGATTTCTCCCGGCTTGACCTCCTCCACGGGGATCTCCACCTCCTGCCCCGCCCGCACCACGCGGCTCATCTGGGGCCGGAGCCGGAGGAGGGCCCGGAGGGTAGCTCGGGCCTGCTCCACGGTGAGCCGCTCCACCGCTTCTCCGATGCGCATGAAGAGGGCGAGGACGAAGCTGGTGGCCCACTCTCCCACGGCGGCCGCTGCCAGCACTCCTGCCGTCATCAGGGTGTGGGCGGTGATCCGGCGGTGCAGGGTGGCCCGCGCGACGGCCCGGAACGCGGGAAAGCCCGCGGCGAGGGTCCCCAGGGTCCACAGGGGCCAGGGGACCCCGCGTTCGAGCGCTTGGAAAACCCCCAGGAGTTCCCCGATCACGATGGCGACCACAAGGCCCACCAGGGCTCCGAACATGCCGAGGGACGGGAGAGAAACCCCCTCCCGCGGTTCCCCCTCCCGCATCGCGCACGCGTATCCGGCTCCTTCCACGGCCCTCCGGATGGCGGCTTCGTTCAGCCGGCTGGGATCGAAGCGGACCACCACCTTCTCCGCGGCTACGAAGACCTCCACCTGCTGGACGCCGGGGAGCCGGGTGAGAACCTGTTCCACGGTGCGCGCACACTCCGCGCAGTCCATCCCCTCCACGCGGAGATGCAGGGTCTGGGTCATTTCCGGTTACCCTTTCCCGGCTCGGCGTACCGGGTGCACTCGTACACCCCTCGCGCTACGTCCGCCAGGATTTCCTCGGCGAGGCGCAGGAGAAGGTGGATCCGTTCGTCGCTCATCCGGTATCGCGCATAACGACCCTGAGGCTCCCGGGTCACGAGTCCACAGTCCAGCAGGCAGCTCAGGTGGTTGCTGACGTTGGACTGTCCGAGCCCGGTGAGGGCCACGAGCTCCGTAACGGTCCGGGGTCCTCCCCGCAGGGCCTCCAGGAGGGAGAGGCGGGAGGGGTCCGCAAGCCCCCGGAACAGCTTCGCTTTCAGGGAGATGGCCTGGGGCCGGGCTGTAATCAGCATACGATCATCTCACAATATCTAAATATCTCCATATCCGTTCCTGTGTCAACCCGGGGAACATGACAAGGGGGGATCCGCGTGAGATCATGGAAAGCGCAAGACGCACGCGACGGAGCGGACGGTGTACCATGTCCACACCCAATCACCGGATCTACGGAACCCCATCGGTGGAGCCTTCTCTGCCCCCCCGACGGGGGCTGAGCGCTGGGGCGGTGGTTCTCGTCGTTCTGCTCGCCTTTCTGAGCGGGGCGACGGGTGGATATGTGGTCCCGCGCCTGGTAGAAGGAAGGCCTGCCATCCCCGCGCCAGTGGCCTCCCCTCCCTCTGTAAGCGGCACCCTCCGGGTGGTCCGGGAGGAGTCCGTCATCATCCAGGTGGTGGAGAAGGTCCAGCCCAGCGTGGTGAACATCAACACCCTGGGCTTCGCTCAGGGTTTCTTCGGACAGCTGTTCCCCCAGCGGGGTGCGGGCTCCGGGGTCATCGTGAGCCCGGACGGCTACATCCTCACCAACAACCACGTGATCGCGAACGCCACGCAGATCCGGGTGAAGCTCCTGGACGGCACGGAGCTGGAGGGCCGGGTGGTGGGGACCGATCCCCTCTCGGATCTCGCGGTGATCAAGGTGAACCCGCAGGGACGGCGGCTACCGGCTGCGGAGCTGGGGGATTCGAGCCGGCTCCGGGTGGGTCAGCTGGCCATCGCCATCGGGAACCCCTTCGGGTTGGGGAGTACGGTGACCGTGGGGGTCATCAGCGCTCTCAACCGCCAGATCAGCGATCCCGGTAGTGGCGTGCGCCTGGACAACATGATCCAGACGGACGCGGCCATCAACCCGGGCAACAGCGGTGGTGCGCTGGTGAACAGCGCGGGACAGGTCATCGGGATCAACACCGCGATCATCGCGCAGGCCCAGGGCATCGGCTTCGCCATCCCCTCCTCCGTGGCCCGCACCGTGATGGAGCAGCTCATCCGCACAGGGTCCGTCCAGCGGCCATTTTTGGGGGTGGCCACCCAGGACATCACCCCGGAGATCGCCTCCCAGTACGGGCTCCCCGTGAACTACGGGGCCCTGGTGGTAGAGGTGGTGCCCAACAGCGGCGCGGAAGCTGCAGGGATCCGTCCCCTGGACATCATCGTGGAGATCAACGGCCGGCGCATCGAGAACGGGGCGGATCTACAGGCGGAGATCTTGCGGCACCGGGTTGGCGATGTGGTCACGGTCACCGTGGTTCGGGGAGGTCAGCGTCTGCAGCTGCGGGCCCGGCTCGGCCAACGTCCTCCCTCCTGAGGCAGCTACATCTCCTCGGGAGCGGGAACGCCCAGCAGGGTGAGACCCGTCCGGAGGATCTCCCCCACTTGGCGCACGAGCTGCAGCCGGACGCCCCGCAGGCCCGGGGGTGCCTGAAGCACGGGGGTGGCGGGGCTTCCGTCGGGATTGCGGGCATTGTAGTAGGCGTTCCACACGGACGCGAGGTCGAGCAGGTACTGGGCGAGGAGGTGGGGCGTGCGCTCCGAAGCTGCGTTCTGTACCGCCTCCGGGAAGTTCAGCAGGGCCTTCGCCAATTCTCGCTCGTAGGCCGTGACCTGCTCGAAGTCTGCCGCCTCCCCCGCGATGCCGGCTTCCTGAGCTCTGCGGAGGATGGCACAGGCCCGGGCATGGGCGTACTGCACGTAAGGCCCCGAGTCCCCCTCGAAGGAGAGGGCCTGCTCCCACCGGAAGTCGATCTGCTTTCGCGGCTCCGTCTTCACCATGGCGAACCGCACGGCCCCCACCCCCACCCTCTCCGCCGCGGCCTCCGGATCCGGGTGGTGGGGGTTCTTCTCCGCGATGACCCTCCGGGCCCGCGCCACCGCCTCCTCCAGGACCTCGTCCACGGAGACCGTGTGCCCTTTGCGGCCCGAAATGGGACGGCCCTCCAGGAGCACGGTCTCGTAGGCCAGGTGATGGCACCGCTCCGCGATCTCCGGATATCCGGAGATCGCCAGGGCGGCCCGGACCACCAGCTGGGGGTAGGTCTGCCGGACGTCGATCACGTTGATGATCTCCTGTGCCCCTCCGAAGGACATCTCCTCCGCCCCCTCCGGGTGGGAGGTGTAGAGAAGCCTGCCGGAGGGCTGGCGGTCAAAGGGCACAAACCGGAGTCCCCGCAGCAGACCCGCCTTCCAGAACTGGAGGGCGATGTCCTTGGCGGTGTAGGTGGTGGTTCCATCCGATCGCACCAGCACCAGGTACGGGTCCTCCAGGCCCTGCACGAAGGCGGAGGTGTCCATCACCAGAGCCCCCGCGTATTTCCCCTCCGTGGGACGGTTCACGTGTGGGCTCCGGCTGAGCAACGCCAGGGCCTGCTGGAGCAATCCCGCCCGCACGAGGTCGGACTCCCACACCAACACGTCGTATTCCGCCCCCAACCGCCACATGGTCGCGAGTTGCGCTCGGAGGATGCGCTCCACTTCTCCCCGCAGCTCCCCGGCCTCCAGCCGGTGCAGCTGGTCCCGGATCCGGGGCTCCAGCGCCTCCTGGCGGGCGGGATCCTCGAGGTCCCGGTGGAGTCGCACGTACGCCTCGCCCACCCAGTGGTCGTACTTGCGGGACCCGTCGTAGCGCAGTCCGTAGTACTGGAGGGCGAAGAGGGTCTCCGCCACCTGCCGGCCCGTGTCGTCGATGTAGTTCACCACCTCCACCTCGTGGCCCACGTACGCCAGGATGCGACTCAGGGCGTCGCCCAGACAGATGTTGCGCAGATGCCCCACGTGCAGTTCCTTGTTGGGGTTCACCGCGGTGTGTTCCACCAGCACCTTTCCGGGCCGCGGGGGGAAGGGAGAGAGGGGATCCGTCGCAGCCCGCACGAGGAAGGGGGCGTCACACTCGAAGTTCACGTACCCACCCACCGCCACCACCCGACGTACGCCCTCCGGGGGGACGATCCGGCCCGCGAGGTCCTGGGCGATGGCCGGAGGAGGCCTGCGGAGCAGGCGCGCCAGCTGGAAGGCCACGGGTGTCCCGTAGTCCCCCGGGACACCCGGAGGGGTGGACTGCACGGAAACCTCCGGCGGCTCCACCCCCAGGGAGGCCACTGCCTCCCGGATCGCCCGGGCCAACCGTGCCTTCAGGTCCACCATCGGCGGCCATCGTAGCAAACCCTAGGATTCCCGACAAATCCCTCCGGAGGGGTGGTATAATCCCAGCGAAATGGTGATGGCTCGGGACCTCTTCGAGCGTCTGATCCGGTCTGTGCGAGAGAGCGCCACCACGGTGGCGCGGGAATCGGAGCGGTGGGCTCGCCTCGCCCGGATGCAACTGGAGCTGGGCGCCCTCCAGGCTCAGCTGGGGGATCAGTTGAAGGCCATCGGGCGGCAGGTCCTCCTGCGACACCGGGCGGGAACCCTCGCGGATCCCGAGCTCGTACTCCTCTGCGGGCAGGTGGAGGAACTGGAGGGACGGATCCGGCAGCTGGAGCAGGAGCTGGAAGCCCTGCGGGCACAGCAAAAGCCCGCCGGGATGGAGGCCCGGGAAACGCAGGTCCCGTAACGATCCCTGAGCGTACCGATGAGGAGGTCCCTGTGTACCGCCGCGTGTCGTGGGGGGTGACCCTTACCCTGGTGGGGATGCTCGTCTCCGTGGCTTCGGCCCAGCTGTACACGGACATGGCCGGAAGCCCGGAGCTCCGGGTGCTTGAGAAGCTCGTGGCCAAGGGCGTTTTCGAGGTCCCTCAGGACCGTCACTTCCGGCCCGCGGACCGGATCACGCGGCTGGAGTTCGCCCTGAGCCTGGCCCGGGCGGTGGGGCTCAAGGAGGTGGACGAGCGGCTTCTCCCGGACTACCGGGACGCGGGGGAGATCCCCCGGGAAGCAAGAGGGTTGTTGGCTGCCCTGGCAAACTCCGGGACCGTGGACCGGCTGCGGGCCGTGCGCCGGTACCAGACCCTGGAGGTCATCCTGGAGACCCCGAAGGGAACCTACGGTCCCGGGGAACCCATCCCCCTGAAACTCCTGGTACGCAACGTCGGAGGCCGCGCGGTGGAGCTGGAGTTCTCCACCGCTCAGACCTACGACTTCGTGGTGCGTCGCCAGGACGGCGCGGAGGTGGCGCGATGGTCCCTGGGCCGCTCCTTCTCCACCCAGGGCATCCGGATGAGGGTGGAGCCCAACCAGCAGATCACCCTCGGAGAGACCCCGGGCTGGAACCAGGTGGACCAGAACGACCGGCCGGTGCCCCCGGGCCGGTACGAGCTCGTGGGGATCGTGACCACCCGCACCAATCCCATGTCCGCCACCATCTTCTTCAGCAAGGGATTCATCACCGCCTACCCGGACAGCACCTTCCGGCCCCGGGCGCCGCTGAGCCGGGCGGAGATGGCGGAGCTGGTGGTGCGCGCCACGGGCCTGGATCAGGAGGCGTTGAGCAAGCGTGGCAGTCCCATCGAGGCTCCGGACGCGGGGGAGGTCAGGCCGGAGCACCGGGGATACGTGGCCCTGGCGTTGGAGCGGAGGATCCTGCGCCCTGTGGAGGGGCGGGTGCGGCCCAATGACCCCGCCACCCGCCTGGACGCCGCGGTGGCCCTGGATGCTGTCATGAACCTCCTGGGCCGATATAATTTCATCCGGGGGAAGCTGCACGCGATCCAGGGCGGCAGCCCCATGATCCTGCAGATCGCCGATGGCTCGTTGATCCGCAGCTTCCGCGTCGCCTCCCTCGTGGCCATCTACCGGAATGACCGTCCCGCCGGGCTGCGGGACCTGAGGGCCGGAGACGAAGTGGCGTTGTTGCTCCTCGGGGAGGTGGGCGACGTCACGTACATCGAGGCGAAAGGGCCCTGAGTTCGGATCGGAAGCGCGGTTCCTGCGGTGGAGAACCTTCGGGAGTCAGAGAACCGGAAGGTAGAGGACGTCCCGTCGGGCCACGATGCGGTGACTGACGTACGTCCGCGAAACGGAGGTGGAGCACACTTGGCACTCTCTCTTGCGGAACTCGGACAGAAGAATCTGAGCGAGCTTCAGGAGATCGCCCGGGAGCTCAATATCCCCAACTACCGGCGGTACCGGAAGCAGGAGCTCGTCATGCGCATCCTCCAGGTCCAGACGGAGCAGCAGGGCCTGATGTTTCGGTCCGGGATCCTGGAGGTGATGGCGGAGGGATACGGCTTTTTGAGGACCCACGGCTACCTCCCCAGCCCCGAGGACATCTACGTCTCCCCCTCCCAGATCAAGCGGTTCGGACTGCGGGTCGGAGACGAGGTGCTGGGCCAGGTGCGGCCCCCGAAGGACAACGAGAAGTACTATGCGCTGCTGCGGGTGGAGGCCGTGAACGGCATGGACCCGGAGCAGGCCCGCAGCCGCCCCTCCTTCGATCAGCTCACGCCCGTCTTCCCCTACGAGCGCTTCAAGCTGGAGTACCAGGGCGACCTCACCACCCGGGTGGTGGACCTCTTCGCCCCCATCGGCAAGGGCCAGCGGGCCATGATCGTCTCCCCCCCCAAGGCCGGGAAGACCACCTTCCTGAAGAAGATCGGGCAGGCCATCGTCGCGAACCACCCGGAGGTCTACCTCATGGTGCTCCTCCTCGACGAGCGGCCGGAGGAGGTCACGGACATGCGGCGGTCCGTGGAGGCAGAGGTGATCGCCAGCACCTTCGACCGGCCGCCGGAGGAGCACATCCAGGTGGCGGATCTCGTGCTGGAGCGGGCCAAGCGGCTGGTGGAAGGCAAGCGCGACGTGGTGATCCTCCTCGACAGCCTCACGCGCTTTGCCCGGGCCAACAACCTGGTGATCCCACCCTCGGGCCGGACCCTCACGGGGGGCCTGGATCCCGCGGCCCTGCACCGACCCAAGCGGTTCTTCGGGGCCGCCCGGAAGATCGAGGAGGGCGGGAGCCTCACCATCGTGGCCACGGCCCTGGTGGACACCGGCAGCCGCATGGACGACGTCATCTACGAGGAGTTCAAGGGAACCGGCAACATGGAACTGCACCTCAGCCGCAAGCTCCAGGAGCGCCGCACCTTCCCCGCCATCGACATCAAGGCCTCCGGGACCCGTCGGGAGGAGCTCCTGCTCACGGAGGAGGAGCTGCGGAAGGTGTGGGTGCTGCGCAAGTCCCTGGAGCAGCTGGACACGGTGGCCATGACGGAGCTCATTCTGGATCGGATGCGCAGGACCCCCAACAACGCGGCCTTTTTGCGGTCCATCGTGAAGTCCTCTGAGGAGGACGTGAGCTGAGGGAGGAGGGATTCGAGGTGCGAAACGGGTGGCGGATCCTGATTGCAGGCATCCTGCTCGTCCTCCCGGGCGTGGCTGTGGCGGCCCCCGTGGTGCGACCCGCGGTCTCCCTGGACACGGTAGTGGTGGGCACCCAGCAGGAACCCGCCAACATCGGCATCCTGTTCTGCGACGGCTGCACCATGTTCGTGGGAACCATGATCGCCACGCCGCTGTTCGTGCCCCCGGTGGAGATGACGGACGAGTGGAAGTGGCAACCCGTGGCCGTACTGAAGCTTCCCAGCCTCAAGGATGGGGACTGGAAGCTGCTGCCGGACAACAAGATGCAGGTCACCTGGAAGCTGCGCCGGGGCCTGCGGTGGCAGGACGGAAGGCCTCTCACCGCGGAGGACTTCATCTTCGCATGGCGGGTGAACCTGAACCCCCGCTTTCCCTCCGCGGGCCGGGATGTATCCGAACGGATCGAGAACATCCGGGCCCCGGACCCCTACACCCTGGTGGTCCAGTGGAAGAAGAAGTACGCGTTTGCGAACCTCACGGTGAACGGGGTGGGCTACCTCCCGCGCCACCTCCTCGCCTCCGCCTACCAGCGGGATCCCACGAAGCTACCGCAGAACGCCTGGGGCACCTCCGAGCGGACGGTGGGGACCGGGCCCTACCGGATCGTGGAGTGGCGGAAGGGATCCTCCATCACCCTGGAGCGGTGGGACCGGTTTCCGCACGAGGCCGTGGGGGGATCCTGGCGCACCCGGGCGCAGGTCCGGCGCCTCGTGTTCCGGTTCGTGCCGGACACGAACACCCAGGTGGCCAACGTGCTCGCGGGGACCGTGGACGTCTTCGACGAGACCGCCATGCCCTTCGTCCAGGGTCTGGAGCTCGAAAAGCGGCTGCAGCGGGAAGGCAGGCTCGGCCGGGAGTGGGCGCTGCGGGCGGAGCCGGGCCTCGTGTGGGAGCACATCGACCTCAACGTGGACAACTTCCATCTGCGGGACAAGCGGGTGCGGCAGGCCCTGGTGTACGGGATCAACCGGGAGCTGCTCGTGCAGCAGCTCTTTGAAGGCAAGCAGCCCGTCTCCCACGGCCCCTTCCCACCCAAGCACTACGGCTACAACCCCAACCTCAGGAAGTACCCATACGACCCCGCCCGGGCCCAGCAGCTGCTGGCGGAGGCCGGATACCGCCCCGGCCCCGACGGGATCCTCGTAAAGGATGGCCAGCGGCTATCCCTCACCTTCATGACCACCGCGGGCAACCGCACCCGGGAGGCGGTGCAGCAGATCATCCAGCAGCAGCTGCGGGAGATCGGGGTTGAAATTCGCATCCAGAACCAGCCGGCCCGGGTGTACTTCGGGGAGACCCTCCCGAGCCGGAAGTTCGACATGGCCATGTACGCCTGGGTCTTCAACCCCATCTCGGACTGCGAGGGGATCTTCACGGGCGACACCCTCCCGCCGCACGGTCAGAATTACCCGGGCTGGAAGCACGAGGAGGCCACCCGGATCTGCCACGCGGTCCCCGAGGAGCTGGACCAGAACCGGAGGGCCCGAATGCTGCGCCGGTTTCAGGAGATCTATGCGGAGGAGATGCCCGTGATTCCCCTCTACTTCCGGGCGGACTACGTGGGCTGGAAGGCGCCGGTACGCAACCTCCGACCCACCGGGGCGGATGCGCCCATCACGTGGAACGTGACGAACTGGGCATGGGCCCGGTAACCCAGGAGCGGGGGGAGATACCCCTCCCCATGAGTCCCGTCCTGGAGTTCCGGGAGGGACTGCGGCGCGATGATCCGGTACCTGGTACGTCGCTTGCTCCAGATGGTTCCCCTGGTCTTCGGGATCTCCGTGCTCCTTTTCCTCGTGCTCGTGATGGCCCCGGGGGACCCCACAGACCTCCTGCTCGCGGGCAATCCCAAGGTGCGGGCAGAGGACATCCGGCTTCTGCGCAAGATCTACGGTCTGGAGGATCCCCTCCCCGTCCGGTACCTGAAGTGGCTTCGGGCCGCGGTACGTGGGGATTTCGGATACTCCCGCATCTACAAGGTGCCCGTCATGGATCTCATCGCGGAGCGGCTGGGGAACTCCCTGTGGCTCACCGTTCCCTCCTTCTTGCTGGCCGTGGCGGTGGCGGTTCCCGTGGGAATCTACTCCGCCCTCCACCAGTACTCCAGGGTGGACTACGCGGCCACCTTCTTCGCCTTCTTCGGGGTCTCCATCCCCGCCTTCTGGTTCGGCATCCTCCTCATCTACCTCTTCGCGGTGCAGCTGCGGTGGCTGCCGCCCGGGGGCTTCAGTACGCCGGGCGTGCCGGAAGGCTGGCCGGCCCTGCTGGATCGCCTCCGGTACATGGTGCTCCCCGTGCTGGTCCTCTCCTTCCTCTCCATGGCGGCCCTCACCCGGTACACCCGGGCCAGCATGCTGGAGGTCCTCCGACAGGACTACATCCGGACCGCCCGGGCCAAGGGGTTACCCGAGCCGGCGGTCGTCACCAGGCATGCCCTCCGCAACGCCCTCATCCCCATCGTGACCGTGCTCGCCCTCCTCATCCCGGGGCTGTTCGCCGGGGCTCCCCTCACGGAGACCGTGTTCGGATGGCCCGGGGTCGGGCGGTTGTTGGTGGAATCCGTGCTGGGGGGAGATTACGCGGTAGCCCAGGCTGCCCTCCTGTTCCTGTCCATCCTGGTCCTCCTGGCGAACCTGCTGGCGGATGTGGCCTACGCGCTCCTGGACCCGCGCATCCGGTACGAGTGAGGGGGAGGGGATGTCTGCCACCGCGGCTCGAAGGGCCCTCCCGGGGCCGTCTCCGGCCCCGGGAGGGTGGAGCTACGGGCAGCTGGCCCTCCGGCGCCTCCGCCGCCACCGGCTCGCCCAGGCGTCCGGGGCGGTGATCCTCCTGCTCGTGGCCGTCTCCGTGCTCGCACCCTGGATCACGCCGTACCGCTTCGATCAGATCGACCTCGCCAACCGCCTCAGCCCGCCCAGCCGGAGCCACCTCCTCGGAACGGACGAGCTGGGACACGATGTGCTCACCCGGCTGCTGTACGCGGGTCGCGTCTCCCTCACGGTGGGCCTGAGCGTCGCGGTGGCCAGCGCGCTCGTGGGGACGGTGGTGGGGCTTCTGAGCGGGTTTTACGGCGGGTGGACGGATCAGCTCCTCATGCGGTTCGTGGATGTCATGCTCTCCATTCCCGATCTCCCCGTCCTCATCGTCCTCTCCCGGTACTTCGGGGGAGGTCTTGGGGGCATCATCCTGGTGCTGGTGGCCTTCGGCTGGATGGGGACCGCACGGCTGGTGCGGGCAGAGGTCCTGAGGCTCAAGAACCAGGAGTTCGTGGAGGCCGCCCGAGCCTTGGGCGCCTCCTCCACCCGGATCATGGTTCGGCATCTGATACCCAACGCCCTGGGGCCTGTGATCGTCTCCGCCACTCTGAGCGTGGGGGGAGCCATCCTCACGGAGGCGGCCCTGTCGTTTCTGGGGATCGGGATCCAGCCGCCCACCCCCTCCTGGGGGAACATGCTGCAGAACGCCCAGGACTTCATCTGGCGGACCCCACTCCTGGCCCTCTGGCCGGGCCTTATGATCTTTGTGACGGTCCTGTGTTTCAACTTCTTCGGGGACGGTTTGCGGGATGCCCTGGACCCCAGGATGCGGGTGTGAAGGACTTCCGGGGGCAGGTGGCGAAATCCGGGCAGAGCGTGGAGCGAGCAGGGCGAGGTGAGCAGATGGGAGAACCGCTCCTGTCCGTGCGAAATCTCAAAACATACTTTTATACCGATGAAGGGGTCGTGAAGGCGGTGGACGGCCTCAGCTACGATCTCTATCCAGGGAAGACCGTGGGGATCGTGGGCGAGAGCGGGAGCGGCAAGAGCGTGCACGCCCTCTCCATCATGCGGCTCATCCCAAGTCCCCCGGGTAAGATCGTGGACGGCCAGATCCTCTTCCGGGGGCAGGACCTGCTGAGGCTGCCGGAGGAGCAGATGCGCCAGATCCGCGGCAACCGCATCGCCATGATCTTCCAGGAACCCATGACCTCCCTCAACCCCGTGCTCACCGTGGGCGAGCAGATCGCGGAAGCGGTGATGCTCCACCAGAGGCTGGATCGCCGGGCTGCCTGGGAGCGGGCCATCGAGATGCTGGAGAAGGTGAAGATCCCTTCCGCCCGGGAGCGGGTCCGGGACTACCCCCACCAGTTCAGCGGAGGGATGCGTCAGCGGGTGATGATCGCCATGGCCCTCTCCTGCAATCCCGACATCCTCATTGCGGACGAGCCCACCACCGCCCTGGACGTCACCATCCAGGCCCAGATCCTGGACCTCATGCGGGAGCTGCAGAGGGAGTTCGGGATGGCCATCATCCTCATCACCCACAACCTGGGGGTGGTGGCGGAGATGTGCGACGACGTGGTGGTGATGTACGCGGGCAAGGCGGTGGAGCACGCGGACGTGTACCGGACCTTCAAGGAGCCCAAGCACCCCTACACGTGGGGGCTATTGCAGTCCATCCCCAAGCTCTCGGAGCGGACGGACCGTCTGGTGCCCATCGAGGGGCAGCCTCCGAGCCTCATCGATCTGCCCCCGGGGTGCACGTTCGCACCCCGGTGCCCCTTCGCCATGGAGGTCTGCACGCAGGCGGATCCGCCGGACCACGCGGTGGGAGCGGACCACACGGCGAAGTGCTACCTCTACAGCGAGCACGTCACGGAGGAGGACCGGCGGGCGGCGGCTCAGGCGGGGCTGTTGGCGAGCACCCGGGGAGTCTAGGAGGAGACCCCATGGTGGGAAACACCATTCTGGAAGTCAGAAACCTCGTGAAGCACTTCCCCGTCACGAAGGGGTTCCTCTTCCAGCGGCAGACGGGGGTGGTGCGGGCGGTGGACGGGGTGTCCTTCACCGTCCGGGAAGGGGAGACCCTGGGGCTCGTGGGGGAAAGCGGGTGCGGGAAGACCACCCTGGGACGGGTGGTCCTGCGACTGCTGGAGCCCACGAGCGGGGAGGCCTTTTTTCAGGGTCGCAACATCTTCCAGCTGAACCGGGAGGAGCTGCGGCGGCTGCGGCGGGACATGCAGATCATCTTCCAGGACCCGTACTCCTCCCTGAACCCCCGAATGACGGTGGGGGACATCGTGGGAGAACCCCTGGAGATCCACCGGCTGGCCCGGGGCCGGGAGAGGATCCGCCGGGTGCAGGAACTGCTGGAGATCGTGGGGCTGTCGCCCTACCACATCAACCGGTATCCGCACGAGTTCAGCGGTGGACAGCGGCAGCGCATTGGAATCGCCCGGGCGCTCGCGGTGAACCCCAAGTTCGTCATCTGCGACGAGCCCGTCTCCGCCTTGGATGTCTCCATCCAGGCTCAGATCATCAACCTCCTGCAGGAGCTGCAGCGGGAGTTCAGGCTCACGTATCTCTTCATCGCCCACGACCTCTCGGTGGTGAAGCACATCTCGGATCGCATCGCGGTGATGTACCTGGGGAAGATCGTGGAGCTGGCGCCCGCGGACGAGCTCTTCGCAAACCCGCAGCACCCGTACACGGAGGCGCTGCTGTCCGCGGTCCCCATCCCGGATCCGGAGATCCGGAGGGAGCGCATCCTCCTGCCCGGGGACGTGCCTAGCCCCGTGAACCCGCCAAGCGGGTGCCGGTTCCACACCCGCTGCATGTACGCGGTGGACCGCTGCTCGGTGGAGGAGCCGCGCCTGGAGGAGGTGTCCCCCGGACACTGGGTGGCGTGTTCCGTGCGTCCCTTCCGGCAGCAGCGAAGCCGGGCCGCCGTGGTGCCCAAACAGGGAAGCGCACTCCCCGCCGGTCCCGCGGAGCCGAGCGCCTCCGCGCCGCCGTCATAAGGGAGAGGCAGGCCAAGGGTGGTTCGGATTGTTGGGGCGTGCCCCTCCGGGTATAATGCAGCCAGCTGGCATCGGTGGGAGGCAGCCCCATGGTGGAGGGCGTTCCGGAACGGGCCATTGCGGATCTCCCGAAGGTCGAGCTCCACGTGCACCTGGAGACCTCTCTGCGTCTGCGGACCCTCGCGGAACGTGCCCGCGTGGACCCCATCTCCGAGCCTTACCTGGTGAGCAACCCCAACCGGCACCACGGGTACGACCGGCTCCGTCGGCTGCGCTACGTGAGCCGGACGGGGAAGGTGCCCGACCACCTCTACAACCACGAGAACATCGCCACCATCACGTATGAGCTCCTGCAGGAGGCTGCCCGGCAGAACGTGCGGTACGTGGAGATCCGAGTGGGCGGCCGTCGCGGGTTCGTGCTGCTTGGCGTGCGGGGGATGCTGGAGGCGGTAGCAGAGGGGCAGCGGCGGGCCTACAGGGAGTTTGGCATTCACGCCCGTACCGTGGTGACCATCGTCCGGGAGCGGGGTCCGGAGGCGGCTGCGGAGGTGGCGGAGGTGGCGGCGGAGTGCGCCCGCAGTTGCGGGGTGGTGGGGATCGACATCGCGGGCGACGAGGAGAACTTCCCGCCCATCCTCTTCAAGCGCACCTGCGAGATCGCCCGGGAGGCGGGGCTCGGCATCACGGTACACGCGGGGGAGTTTTCGGGGCCGGCCTCCATCTGGACCGCCATCTACCAGCTGGGCGCCACCCGCATCGGCCACGGCTTTCGAGCTGCGGAGGATCCCCATCTCGTCGCTTACCTCCGGGACCACCGGATCACCCTGGAGGTGTGCCCCACCAGCAACCTCCGGCTGGGTGTGGTACAGAGCCTCCGGGAACATCCCGTCCGGCGGCTGTACGCCGCGGGAGTTCCTGTGACCATCAACACCGATGATCCCATGCTCCTGGGCACTTCCCTCACCCTGGAGCTCCGGAAGGTGAGCCGGGAGCTGGGATTCACCCTGGACGACCTCCGTCGCCTCATGCGGTTCGCCGCGGAGGCGGCCTTCGACCGCAGGACGGCCCTCGAAGCCTTCGGGGCAGCTGCCCGGTAGCGGGCCCCGCTGTTCCATCGGTCTTGGGAGTGGTATTCTGAGGAACAGTAGATGACCGACTGGTCAGTCGAAGGTAGAACCGTGCGGCGGGCGGCGCTCGTGCTCCAGAAACATCAGACCCGGGCCCGGATCCTCGAGGCCGCCCGCCGCGTGTTCGCCCGGAAGGGCTATCACGGCACCCTCATGGAGGAGGTGGCCCGGGAGGCCGGGCTCTCCAAGGGAGCCTTATACTTCCACTTCTCCAGCAAGGAGGAACTCTTTTTGAGTCTTGTGGAGGAGGCGGGGGCGCAGCTCGCAGAGCGTGTGACCGCGGCCATCGCCGCTGCCCGGGGCGGGGAGGCGAAGGTGCGCGCGGCCCTAGGGGCGGCCGTAGAGGCCTTCGCGGAGAACGAGGATCTGACGCGTCTTGTGCTGGTGGAGTGGGTCGGGCTCAGCCCGGAGTTCGAGGAGAAGCGGTTCGCCCTGGAAACGGCCCTCGCCCGTCTGATCCAGACCTATCTTGAGGAGGCTATGGCGGAGGGGAGGATTCCGCCGCAAGACACGTCCCTTGCCGCCTTCGCCTGGCTGGGCGCGATCCGCGCGCTCGTGGTCCGGTGGCTCCACACCCACTACCCCGAGAGGCTGGTAGATCTCGTTCCGGCCCTCTCCGAGCTCCTCCTGCGCTCCGTGGGCTTCCGGCGGGAGGGGGAACCGTGACGGGGGAGAAGGCCGCTCTGGATCGGGCGTTGGAAGCGGTCTTGGGAGAGCTCCACGCCGTAGCCCGCGGTGCGCGATCCAGTGGGACCCTCATGGTCCGCGTCCCGGCACCGGGTGCAGACCCTCTGGACCTTCTGGAGCGTACCTCAGGGGAGGCGTGCGACGCTTGGTTCTGGCGGTCGCCGGACGGACTCGCGTTTGCGGCCCTGGGGCACGCAAGGGAGATCCTGTACGTGGGGCCGGATCGGTTCTGGGAGCTCACCCGTGCCTGGCGCGAGGGCCTTGTGGGGTTGGCTCCCGATCTGCCCCTGACCCTGTGCGGATTCTCCTTCCATCCCGACGGTCCGCGTTCCGAAGCGTGGCGTCCCTACCCCGCCGGGGTGCTCCTCCTGCCGCGGCTGCTCCTCGTGCGCTCGAAAACCGCTGCCGCTACCCTCCTGCTGACTTTCCTGGCTGGAGAGGCCCCGGACGCGGTGCTCTGTGACGTGACACGGTGGCTTGCCGGGTCCTCCTCCCCGTGGGACCTTCCTTCCGCCATGGAGGCCCACCCGGTGCCGGAGCCCGAGCGGTGGAAGAACCTGGTGCGGTGCGCGGCGGAGGCGGTTCGTGGGGGGGCGCTGCAGAAGGTGGTGCTGGCTCGGGCGATCCACCTCCGAGCAGGAGGGAGATTGGTGGCCCCACGGGTCCTCTCTGCGCTTTGCGCGCGCTATCGGGACTGCACGGTGTTCGGCGTGCGGAGGGCCGGCCGGTGGTTTCTGGGGGCCACCCCCGAACGGCTCTGTCGGGTGCGGGGGGGTGTGGTGGAGACCATGGCCCTGGCAGGGTCTGCTCCACGGGGCCGTTCGGAGGAAGAGGACCGGACCCTGGGGCGGGGCCTGCTCGAGAGCCGGAAGGATCGGGAAGAGCACCGGATCGTGGTGGAGTACGTGCGGGCTCGGCTCCAGCCCTTCACCGGAACCCTAGAGGTGACAGGCCCGGCCCTCCTGCGGACCGGGGCCGTCCAGCACCTCTACTCCCGTATCCGGGGAGAGCTCCGCAGACCCCTGCCGGCGCTGCAGCTCGCGGGTGTCCTCCACCCCACCCCCGCGGTGGCTGGACTTCCCCTGAACCAGGCCCTCCGGTGGATCGAGCAGGAGGGCCTGGACCGCGGGTGGTATGCAGGGGTCTTGGGCTGGATGGATGCGCGGGGGGAAGGAGAGCTCGTGGTGGGCATCCGATCTGCCCTGGTGGCCGGGCATGAGGCGTGGGTGTACGCGGGCTGCGGGATCCTCGCGGGTTCCGATCCCGAGCTGGAGTACGCGGAATCCGAGCTGAAGATGGGGCCAATGCTGGAGGCCCTGGCGGGGGCCTCCCCGAGTGCGGTCCCAGGAGGGGTGCAGGGGTGAAGGCCGCGGAGGTCGCGACCTACGCCTTCGTCCGGGCCTTCCTCGACGAGCTGGTTCGAGGAGGGGTTCGGCACCTGTGCCTGTGCCCTGGATCCCGTTCCACCCCCCTCGCCCTCCTGGCGGCGCGGCATCCCCTGCTGCGGGTGTGGGTGCACCTGGACGAGCGCAGCTGCGCCTTCTTCGCCCTGGGAATGGCGAAGGCCCTGCGGGCACCCGTGGCGCTGCTGAGCACCTCCGGCACCGCGGCCGCCAACTTCCTCCCCGGGGTGGTGGAGGCTCGCTACGCGCACGTGCCTCTCGTGGTGCTCACCGCGGATCGCCCCCATGAGCTGCGGGACTGCGGAGCCAACCAGACCATCGATCAGGTGCACCTGTACGGCCGTCATGTGAAGTGGTTTGCCGATCTCCCCCTTCCCGAACAAGGCCCCTCGGCTCTCCGGTACGCGCGGTCCGTGGCCGCCCGTTGCGTGGAACAGGCCACTGCACCACCTCCCGGGCCCGTGCACGTGAACGTGCCGTTGCGGGAACCGCTCCTGCCCGCTCCAGCGCCGGAATCGGAGTCCGAGGAGCCGCCCGCCTGGCGCCGCCACGGGCCGTACACGCGTCTATTGCCCTCCCGGATCCTCCCCGATCCGGGTGCCCTCTCGGAGGTGGCGCGCGCGCTCGCGGGGCGAGCGCGAGGCCTGGTGGTCTGCGGTCCGGAGGATCACTCCCCCTTCTCCCGGGCGGTCATAGAGCTCTCAGGCGCGCTCCAGTTCCCCGTCCTGGCGGATCCCCTCTCCCAGGTGCGGTGCGGGGAACACCCTCTCGGGCTCGTGGTGGACACCTACGACGCGTTCCTCCGGGTGGAGGACCTGTGGGATGCCCTGCGGCCGGAGGTGGTCCTGCGGTTTGGTGCCGCTCCTACCTCCAAGTCGCTTCTGCGCTTCCTCGCGCACCACGCGGATGTGCCCCAGATCTTCGTGGGCCCAGAAGGCCCCTTGGATCCGGATCGGGTGGTCTCGCACTTCGTGCGGGCCGACCCCACGGCCTTCTGCGAAGCCCTCCTGCAGACGCTCCCTCCGAGGCCTCATGCGGGCGGCTGGCTCCGGCGGTGGCAGGAGATCAACCGCGTGGCCCGGGAAACCCTGGACCGAGCCGTGGGGTCCGTGGAGGAACCCTTTGAAGCCCGGGTGTTCCGGGAGCTCGCGGAGCTAATTCCGGAGGACACGCTCCTGTACGCGGGGAACAGCATGCCCGTGCGGGATCTCGATGGGTTCTTCCCCGCCCTGCGGCGCCGGATCCGGTTCCTCGGCAACCGGGGTGCGAGCGGCATCGACGGGGTCGTCAGCAGCGCCCTGGGGGCCGCCGCGGTCCACCCCGGCCCCGTGGTGCTCGTCCTCGGGGATCTCTCCTTCTACCACGATCTGAACGGTCTGTTTGCCGCGTACCGGTACGAGCTGTCCGTCCTCGTGGTACTGTTGCACAACGACGGGGGAGGGATCTTCTCCTTCCTTCCCCACACCACCCTCGAGCGGTCCGAGTTCGAACTCCTCTTCGGGACTCCGCACGGCCTGGACTTCCGGCCCGCGGTGGAGATGTACGGGGGCACCTACGTGCGCCCCGAGGGGTGGGAGTCCTTCCGCCACGCGGTTCGGGAGGGCCTCCTCCATGGAGGCCTGCGGGTGGTGGAGGTCCGCACGGATCGGGCGCGCAACGCGGAGCTCCACCGGCGGGCGTGGGCGGAGGTCCGTTCTGCCCTTGTTTCCCGTTTCGCCCAACTCCTCGCCACGTGAGGTGAACGGATGCGCATCGCGTGGAAGATGGTCCGGGAGTACACGGATGTCCTCTACGAACACGGGCTGGAGGACGCGGTGGGGATCGCGAAGATCACCATCAACCGGCCAGAGGTGCGCAACGCCTTCCGGCCGGAGACGGTCATGGAGATGATCGACGCCTTCAGCCACGCCCGGGACGACGCCTCCGTGGGCGTGGTGCTGCTCACGGGCGCGGGCAGGGAGGCGTTCTGCTCCGGCGGGGACCAGCGGGTGCGGGGGCATGGGGGCTACGTGGGGGCAGACCGGATCCCCCGCCTCAACGTGCTGGACCTCCAGCGGCTCATCCGGATCCTCCCCAAGCCCGTCATCGCCCTCGTGGCGGGGTACGCCATCGGCGGCGGCAACGTGCTGGCCACAGTGTGCGACCTCACCATCGCCGCGGACAATGCCGTCTTCGGCCAGACGGGGCCCCGGGTGGGAAGCTTCGATGCAGGCTACGGCTCCACGTACCTGGCCCGGATCGTGGGTCACAAGAAGGCGCGGGAGATCTGGTACCTGTGCCGCCAGTACACCGCCTGGCAGGCCCTGGAGATGGGGCTCGTGAACGCGGTGGTACCCGTGGAGCTGTTGGAGGAGGAGGGGGTGCGGTGGGCGCGGGAGATCCTGGAAAAGAGCCCCCTGGCGGTCCGGCTGCTCAAGGCGGCCTTCAACGCGGACACGGACGGGCTCGCGGGGTTGCAGCAGCTGGGTGGGGACGCCACGCTTCTCTACTACCTCACGGACGAGGCGAAGGAGGGTCGGGACGCCTTTCTGCAGAAGCGCAAGCCCGACTTCTCCAAATTCCCCCGGTTCCCCTGAGGACCATGTCGGAAGCCACCCTCACGGTCCCCAGCGGTCTCCGCCGATGGATCCTGGCGGCCCGGCCCGCCACCCTGCCCGCGGCCATCGCCCCGGTTCTCGTGGGCAGCGCCACCGCGGCCCAGCTGGGCGCCTTTCACCCTCCCGCGGCGCTGGCCTCCCTGTGGGTGGCTCTGTGCCTCCAGATCGGCACCAACCTCGCCAACGACGTCTGCGACTTCCTCCGCGGCTCCGATCCGCCCCACCGCCTGGGCCCTCCCCGGGTCACGGCTGCGGGGCTTTTGAGTCCGCGCCAGGTGTTCCTGGGCGCTTACGCGGCGTTTGGGCTGGCCGCCCTGGGCGGCCTGTACCTCGTGGCCCTGCGGGGGTGGGTCCTGGTGCTGGTGGGTGTGGCCTGTATCCTCGCGGGCCTGCTGTACACCGCGGGTCCCATCCCTCTCGGCTACCGGGGGCTAGGGGACCTGCTGGTCTTCGTCTTCTTCGGGCTCGTGGCCGTGGTGGGGACGGACTACGTGCAGACAGGAGTCCTGCGGGCCCGGCCCGTGGCCGCCGCCATCCCCGTGGGATTCCTGTGCACCGCCATCCTCGTGGTGAACAACCTCCGGGATCTGGAGACGGACCGGGAAGCCGAAAAGCGAACCCTGGCCGTACGCCTCGGCCGCACGGGCACCCGGGTCGAGTACCTGCTGTGCCTGCTCGGAACCTTCGCAGCACCCGGGTGGATGCGCGCCTTCGGCTGGCTGGGGGAGTTCTACTGGCTTCCCTGGCTCGCCCTCCCGTGGGCCGCATCCCTCGTCCACTTCGTGTGGACTCAGGAGGGAGCGGCCTTGAACCACGCCCTGCGCGGTACCGCGCGGCTGCACTTGTTGCACGCGGCGCTGTTGGGGGCCGCGCTCCTGGCATGACCACCGCGGACTGGCTTGCAGAACAGGCCCTGGTGCATCCCGCTCGGACCGCTCTCGTGTGCGGTCCCGCTGCGCTCTCCTTCGGGGAGCTGGACGAGCGGGTGAACCGGGTGGCCCGGCGGCTGGCCTCCCTTGGCCTGGGAGGAGAGGACCGAGTGGCCCTCCTCAGCCCCAACGGGATTCCCTTCGTGGTGCTCGCCTTCGCCCTCGCACGCCTCGGGGCTGTACTCGTTCCCCTTCACCCCAGGCTGACCGCGCCGGAGCTGCGGGAGCGCCTGCAGGACGTTCGGCCACGTCTCGTCCTCGCCCACCCCGCGTTCGCGGACCTGTTCCAGGAAGCCGGTTGGGAACCCGTGGCCTTCCTGGATCCACACCACCCGGACCTCCTTCCGGGGATCCCCGCGGATGCGCCTTTGCCCTCCCCACGGATCTCCCTCAAGGCCGTTCAGGGCATCCTGTACACCTCCGGGACCTCGGGCCGGGCCAAGGGCGTCCTGCTCACCTACGGCAACCATTACTGGAATGCGATGGGCTGGGCCCAGCGCCTGGGCCCAGCCGAGCACGACACGTGGCTGGCGGTCATGCCCCTGTGCCACATCGGAGGACTCGCCATCCTCTGGCGGGCCGCCCTGTTCGGCGCCACGGTGGTGATCCACGAGGCCTTCCACGCGGGTGCGGTGTGCGCGGAGCTGGAGCGCGGTCAGCTGACGCTGCTCTCCCTGGTTCCCACCATGCTGCACCGGGTGTTGCGGGAGTGGGGCCATCGACCATTCCCCGGGGTGCGGGCCGTGCTCCTGGGCGGTGGTCCCATTCCGCAAGACCTCGTGGCGCAATGCGTGGAGGCGGGAATTCCGGTGGCCCCCACTTACGGCCTCACGGAGGCCGCAAGCCAGGTGGCTACCCTTCATCCCTCGGAGGTCCGGAGGAAACTCGGTTCGTGCGGCCGGCCCCTTCCGGTGGTGGAAGTACGGGTGGAGGGAGGGGAGGGTGAGATTCTGGTGCGGGGTCCCACGGTGATGGCGGGGTACTGGGGTCACCCGGAGGAGACCGCATCGGGTCTGCGGGAGGGCTGGCTTTGCACCGGGGACGTGGGGTACCTGGACGAGGAGGGGTACCTGTACGTCCTGGACCGGCGCGAGGACCGCATCGTGACGGGCGGGGAGAATGTCTCCAGCGCGGAGGTGGAGGCGGTGCTGCGGGCGCATCCCGCGGTGCGGGATGCCGGAGTGGTGGGGATCCCTGATCCGGAGTGGGGGCAGCGGGTGGTGGCGGCGGTGGAGCTGGTACCCGGTGCTGTCACCACGGAGGAGGAGCTGCGGGCCTATTGCGCGCGGCTCCTTGCCCCGTACAAGGTCCCCAAACGCATCGGATTCCTGCCGGAACTCCCGCGCACCGGCCCCGAGAAGGTAAGTCGGGCCGCCCTCCGGGAGTGGGCGCAGGAAGCCTTCAGGGAAGAGCTCAGGAACCGCTGAGTGTGGTATGTTTGGACATGAGTACACCCAGGAGGTACGCATATGCCGGAGATCCTGCGGTCGGCAACGGCCACGTGGACGGGGGATCTGCGCAGCGGCATAGGCAGGGCCAGCACCCAGAGCGGGGCCCTCCGGGAGGTCACCATCACCTTCCCCTCCCGGTTCGAGCATGGGGAAGGGAGCAATCCCGAGGAGCTCATCGCGGCCGCGCATGCGGCCTGCTTCAGCATGGCACTCTCCGCCCGGCTCTCCCAACGAGGGATTCCGCCCCAGGAGATCCGTACCAGAGCCACCCTTACCCTCCGGACCGGGGAAGGAGGCTCCAGGATTCGGAAAATACACCTGGAGACCGAGGCCAGGGTCCCCGGCGCCGACGAAGCCACCTTCCGGCAGGCCGCGGAGGAGGCGAAGGAGGGCTGCCCGGTATCTGCCCTGCTCAAACCGGGCCTTGAGGAGCTCACCCTGGATGCCCGGTTGATACCGTAGACCGGCCTTCCTTGACCCCTTCGGCCGGTCCCACTACAATGGAACGGGAGTTCTTGAGTATTTTACTCAAGAATCCTGAATTCCCGGAGAGGATGGAGATGTCGGATCGTACACCGGATCTTGTGATTCGCAACCTGAGGGCCAGGGTGGAGGAGCTGGACCGGGAGATCCTGCGAGGGGTCAACCTGGAGGTCCGCAAGGGAGAGATCCACGCCATCATGGGGCCCAACGGGTCCGGCAAGTCCACCCTGGCCAACGTGCTCATGGGCAACCCCTTCTACGTGGTCACGGGGGGAGAGGTCCTCTACAAGGGCCGGGATCTCCTGGAGATGACTCCGGACGAGCGGGCCCGGGAGGGGCTGTTCATCGCCTTTCAGTATCCCGTGGCCATCCCGGGAGTGAACTTCGCCTCGTTCTTGCGCACCGCGCTTTCCGCCCGCCGGGGCTACGAGAACGAGCTCATCCCCGTGGTGGAGTTCCAGAAAATCCTGAAGGAAAAGCTGGAGCTGCTGAGGCTGGATCCGAGCATCGTCACCCGCTACGTGAACGAGGGCTTCAGTGGCGGGGAGAAGAAGCGGGCGGAGATCCTGCAGATGGCCATCCTGGAGCCCGAGATGGCCATCCTGGACGAGACGGATTCAGGGCTCGACATCGACGCGGTCCGGGTGGTGGCGGAGAACATCAACGGGCTGTTCGAACAGGCTCAGGGCAACATGGGCATCGTGCTCATCACCCACTACTCCCGGATCCTGCAGTACGTCCGGCCCCACCATGTGCACGTGATGCTGGACGGTCGTATCGTGATCTCTGGGGGACCGGAGCTGGCGGACGAGCTCGAGCAGACGGGCTACGAGGGGCTGCAGGCCCAGTTCGCGGAGGTGGCGGCCGCTACTCCGGGCGACCAGCCGGTACGGCGCGCGGGCAAGGTGTTCTGGGTGGCACACTGAGGGAGGTGGACCATGGCAACGGTGAACCCGCTGGGCATCGAGCTGGACCAGTACCAGTGGGGCTTCCGGATGCCCGAGAACTACGTGTTCAAGTCCCGCAAGGGCTTGAGCCGGGAGGTGGTGGAGGAGATCTCCTACCTGAAAGGGGAGCCCGACTGGATGCGGGCCTTCCGCCTCTATAGCCTGGAGGTTTTCCTGCGCAAACCCATGCCCACCTGGGGCCCGGATCTCTCGGGCATCGACTTCGACGAGATCTACTACTACATCAAACCCACGGACCGCCAGGCCCGGAGCTGGGACGACCTCCCGCCTGAGATCAAGCTCACCTACGAGCGGCTCGGCATCCCGGAGGCGGAGCGCAAGTTCCTGGCCGGAGTGGGCGCCCAGTACGAGAGCGAGGTGGTCTACCACCGCCTGAAGGAGGAGTGGGAGAAGCTGGGAGTCATCTTCTGCGACACGGACACCGCGGTGAAGAAGTACCCGGACCTCGTGCGGGAGTACTTCGGTACCGTGGTCCCGCCCGAGGACAACAAGTTCGCAGCTCTGAATTCCGCGGTTTGGTCCGGCGGCTCCTTCATCTACGTCCCCGCGGGGGTCAAGGTGGACATCCCCCTGCAGGCCTACTTCCGGATCAACGCGGAGAACGTGGGGCAGTTCGAGCGGACCCTCATCATCGTGGAACCCGGCGCCTACGTGCACTACGTGGAGGGCTGCACTGCCCCCATCTACACCACCGACTCCTTGCACAGCGCGGTGGTGGAGATCATCGTGAAGGAGGGCGCCCGCTGCCGCTACACCACCATCCAGAACTGGTCCAAGAACGTCTACAACCTGGTGACCAAGCGCGCGGTGGCCTACCGGGACGCCACCATGGAGTGGGTGGACGGGAATCTGGGCTCCAAGATCACCATGAAATACCCGAGCGTGTACCTGGTGGAGCCGGGGGCGAAGGCGGAGATCCTGTCCGTGGCCTTCGCGGGCGCCGGGCAGCACCAGGATCCGGGCGGGAAGGTGATCCACGCGGCCCCCTACACCCAGTCCTCCATCGTGAGCAAGTCCATCAGCAAGGACGGCGGCCGGGCCGGGTACCGGGGCCTGGTGAAGGTGTACAAGGGGGCCAAGGGGAGCAAGTGCGCGGTGCGGTGCGACGCCCTGATCCTGGACGACCGCTCCCGGTCGGACACCTACCCCACCATGGAGATCGACGAGGAAGATGTGCAGATCACCCACGAGGCGACGGTCTCCAAGGTGAGCGACGAGCAGCTCTTTTACCTCATGAGCCGTGGCATTCGGGAGGACGAGGCCATGAACATGATCGTCCGCGGCTTCATCGAGCCCATCGCGAAGGAGCTTCCGCTGGAGTACGCGGTGGAGCTCAACCGGCTCATCGCTCTGGAGATGGAAGGGTCCGTGGGATGAGCGGGGCGGTGGTTCGTGATCTTTCGGAGGTCTGGGCGGAACCCGAGTGGTTGCAGCGGTATCGCACCCGGGCCCTGCGCGCGTTCGAGGCCTTGCCCCTCCCAGAACCTACGGAGGAGGCGTGGCGGCGCACACCCCCGGAGTGGCTGTTCAGGGGGGATCTTCTGCCCGCGGTGGAGAAGGCAGGCACAGGATCCCTTCCGCCAGAGGTCACCGACGCCCTGGCGGTGGAGGTGGATCGGTCGGGGACCGTGGTCAACGGGAACGGCGCTCCCCTTCTCGTGGAGTTGGATCCTGCTCTCCGCGGTAAGGGAGTGATCTTCGCGGACCTGCGCACCGCAGCCCGGGAACACCCGGAGCTCCTGGAGCGATTCCTGGGTTCCGTGATTCCCCCGGAGGAGAACAAGTTCACCGCCCAGCACGCGGCCTACCTGAGTGGTGGAGTGGTGCTGTACGTGCCCCGGAACGTGGAGGTCTCCAGACCCTTCGTGTGCGTGGAGTGGGTGAAGGGAGACCGCATCGCCGTGTTCCCCCACCTGTTGGTGATCTTGGAGGAGGGAGCCGAGGCGACTCTGGTGCAGTTCCTGCGGTCCGCCCCCATCCGCGCGGGCCTCGTGAACCTCGGAGTGGAGATCCGGTTGGGGGATGCCAGCAGGCTGCGGTACGCATATGAGCAGGATTGGGCTTCGGAGGTCCATGAGTTCGGGGTGGTGCGGGCGGAGGTGGGCCGGGATGCGAGCCTGGCGAGCTTCGTAAGCGCCTTCGGCGGGAGCGTGGTAAAGGACTTCATACAGGTGCACCTCCGCGGGCCTGGAGGGTCCAGTGAGATGTTGGGTGCCTTCTTCACGGCGGACCGCCAGCACTATGACCACCACACCCTCCAGGAGCACTTCGCTCCGCATACCACCAGCGACCTCCTGTACAAGAATGCGGTGCTGGACGCGGCCCGGTCCATTTTCGCGGGGCTCATCCGGGTGCATCCGGGAGCGCAGCGCACCAACGCCTTTCAGTCGAACCGCAACCTCCTCCTCTCCCCGGATGCCCGGGCGGACAGCAAGCCGGAGCTGGAGATCATGGCGAACGACCTCCGATGCACGCACGGCTCCGCGGTGAGTCGCCTGGACGAGCAGCACGTGTTCTACCTGCAAACCCGGGGCCTCACCCGTCAGCAGGCGGTGCACATGATGGTGGAGGGGTTCTTCAGCGAGGTGCTGGACCGACTGCCCCTGGAGAACCTGCGATTGCACCTGGAGCAGCTCGTGGCACGGAAGATGGGCGCGCAAGCTCCCCTGGGGCGGGTGACGGCCCTGCGGACGTTTCTGGAGGAGGCGGCCCAGCGATGAGCCAGGAACTGGAGACCTTCGTGCGGGTGGCGAAGGCGAGTGAGATTCCCCCGGGGCGTGGCCGGGCCTTCGAGGTGGCGGGGAGGCGGATTGCGGTCTATAATCTCGGGGGCCGCTTCTATGCCATGGACGACCGGTGCACCCACGCGGAAGCGTGGCTCTCGGAGGGACCCGTAATGGGAGAAATGGTGGTGTGTCCTCGCCACGGCTCCCGGTTCCACATCCCCACGGGACAGGTGAAGTCCCTGCCCGCAGTCCACAACGTGGCCATCTATGAGGTCCGGGTGGAGGGGGAGGACGTTTACGTGAACCCCACCCCTCGGGTGCGTACCGGTCGGATCCACGAATAGGAGGGGGCATGCCCCTGCCCGCGGACGTCCGGAAGGACTTCCCCCTGCTCCAGCGGGAGCTGGACGGGAAGCCCATCGTGTACCTGGACAGCGCCGCCACCTCCCAGAAACCGTGGGTGGTCCTGGAGGCCCTGGCGGAGTACTACCGTACCTACAATGCGAACGTCCACCGGGGCCTGTACCGCATCGCGGAGCAGGCCACTTTGGCATACGAGGAGGCACGCGCCAAGGTAGCGGCCTTCGTGGGCGCGCGTCCCGAAGAGGTGATCTTCGTGCGGGGGACCACGGAAGGGATCAACCTGGTGGCGTATGCCTATGGTCGGGCCCACGTGCGGGAAGGGGACGAGATCCTGACGACGGAGATGGAGCACCACAGCAACCTCGTACCCTGGCAGCTGCTGGCCCAGGAACGGGGCGCGCGTCTGCGCGTCCTGCCCCTCCGGGAGGACGGTACCCTCGACCTGGAGCAGATGGATCGCCTGCTCACGGAACGTACCCGGATCGTGGCCGTCACCCATCAGTCCAACGTGCTGGGCACCATCAATCCCATCCGCACCATTGTGGACCGGGCGCATGCGGTGGGTGCCGTGGTGGTGGTTGATGGCGCTCAGAGCGTCCCCCACATGCCCGTGGACGTGCGGGAACTCGGATGCGACTTTTTGGCCTTCAGCGGGCACAAGATGTGCGGCCCCACGGGGATCGGAGTGCTGTGGGGCCGGCTGGAGCTGCTGGAGGCCATGCCGCCCTTCCACGGCGGCGGGGAGATGATCGAGCGGGTGGAGTTGGAACGCTCCACCTACAAGTCCCCGCCCCACCGGTTCGAGGCAGGAACTCCGAACATCGCGGACGCCATCGCCCTGGGGGTGGCCGTGGACTACCTGCGGAGGATCGGCATGGAGGCCATCCGGGCCCACGAGAAGCACCTGATGCGGTATGCCCTCGCGCAGCTCGCGGAAGTGGAGGGTGTGCGGGTCTACGGCCCCCGGGATCCGGAGATCCGGGGAGGAGCGGTGGCCTTTACCCTGGAGGGGGTACATCCCCACGACGTGGCCCAGGTGCTTGATAGCGAGGCCATCTGCGTCCGGGCGGGCCACCACTGCGCCCAGCCTCTGCACCGGAAGCTCGGGATCCAAAGCACCACCCGGGCCAGCGTCTACCTGTACAACACGCCGGAGGATGTAGACGCCCTGGTGCAGGGGTTGGAGAAAGTCAAGGCCTTCTTCGGCCTGCGGCGGGCATAGGCCATGCTGGACGAGCTTTACCGGGAGATCATCCTCGACCATTACACCCGACCCCGGAACCGGGGACGGCTGGAGCCCGCGGACATCGTCATCGAGGGGGCCAACCCCTCCTGTGGGGACGAGATCAGCGTCTACGCCCGGGTGGAGGACGGGGTGATCCAGGACATCCGGTTCGAGGGCCGAGGGTGTTCCATCAGCCAGGCCTCCGCCTCCATGATGACGGAACGGGTCCGGGGCAGATCCCTCGAGGAGGTAAAGGCCCTCATCGAGGAGTTCAAAGGGATGATGCAGGGCGGCCCTGCGGAGGAGGACCGCCTGGGAGATCTCGTGGCGTTACAGGGGGTTCGGAAGTTCCCGGTACGGGTGAAGTGCGCCACCCTGGCCTGGGTGGCCCTGTTGCAGGGCGTGCGGGAGTACGAGAGCGGCAGGCGCGCGGTGGTCACCGCGTCCACGGAGGACGATCTATAGCCCTTTCCCCTTCCATGCCCGGTTCCCGGTACACTGGAAGCACAGAGGGGTGATGCGCCTGAGGGGAGAGACGGATCCCTGTCGGAGGAGCCGGCGTGCGTGGGGAAGCGGTGGAACGTGGACGTGCGCGGGCGGCCCAGGGCATGACCTTCCTGAGCCTGCTGCTCATGGGATTCCTCGCGGTGGCGCAGCTGCGGTCGGGCCGGAAGGTTTCCGAAGCGCCGGAGGTCCGGACCCGAAACCTCTACGCCCTGGCGATCATGCTGCGGAGGGAGCGGGAGGTTCGGGGACGGCTGGAGGCGGAGGTGGCGCAACTGCGGGCCCAACTGGAGCAGTACGAGCGGGCGCAGGCGGAGGGCCAGAGCATTGCCGCCTCCTTGCGGGCCCAGGTGGAGCAGCTCCGCCTGGCGCTGGGACTTGTCCGGGTCACGGGACCCGGAGTGGTGGTGCGGATCTCCGCGCCGAAGACTCCCCCCCAGCAGGGCCCCGTGTTGGTTCAATATCAGGATCTGGTGGCGATCGCCAATGAGCTGTGGGCGGCGGGGGCGGAGGCCATGGCGGTGAACGGCCAGCGGATCACCGCCACCAGCGGCTTCTCGCAGGTGGGGGGCACCATCCTGGTGAACCTGCAGCGTCTGAGCCCACCCTACGAGATCGCGGCCATCGGAGATCCGGCCACTCTGGAGGGAGCCCTTGCCATTCGGGGAGGGCTCGTGGAGGGACTGCGGGGGCTCGGCCTGGAGATCCGGGTCGAGCGGCGGGAGCAGCTGGAGCTTCCTCCGTACGGAGGGAGCTTCGAGTTCCGACATGCGAGGCCCGGGAAGTGACCTACGACGTGCTCGTGGCGGGCGCTTCCTTCGCAGGGCTCGCGGTGGCGCAGCAGGTCCGGGGGCGCGTGGTGCTGGTGGATCGATTCCCCATAGGAGCGCATCAGACCTCCGCCTGCGGCGCACCCGTCTCCCTCCTCCGGGCCATGGGGGCGGAGGAGGCCGTCCTGCAGGTCCATCACCGGATCGTGGTGCACACTCCCCGGAACATCCATGTCTGGTCGCTCCACGGGGAGCCCTTCTGTACCTTCGATTACCGCCTCTTCTGCCAGCTGGCCCTGCGCCGCACGCGGGCGGAGTTCGTGCAGGCTTCCGTGCAAGGCATGGAGGGAACCACCGTGCACACCTCCGCCGGGACCTTCCGGGCGCGGCTGGTGGCGGACTGCACGGGGTGGAGGGCCGTTCTGCTCCGAGCCGCGGGCGGCCCCGTGAGGCGACGCTGGCTCGGGTTCGGGCTGGAGACAGAAGTCCCCTGCGCGTTCCCAGAGGGCCTGCACTTCTTCTTCTGGCCGGACATCAGCCCGGACGGGTACGCCTGGGCGTTTCCCTGCGGGAAGCGCGTTCGCCTGGGGGTGCTCTCCTATCGGGGGCGGACCCGGATGCGGGAGGACCTGGAGCGGTTCGCCCGCCGGTTCGGGGTGGAGCCCCAGGTCTGCCACGGCGGCTACCTGGGGTTCGGGATGCGCGACCCCGTGGTGGGCTCTGTGTTCGGCGTGGGGGACGCAGCGGGACAATGTCTCCCCCTTACGGGCGAGGGGATCCGGGTCGCGGTGCACGCGGGGTGGCTGGTGGGCGAGCTCTTCCAGCGGATCCTGGAGGGCCGGTGCACCGTGGAGTGGGCCCGCGACCGGTACCGAGCCTATGTGGCTTCTCAGCGGCGCCGGGTGAGCTTCCTGGCCTTCGCGACCCTCCTGGCCCTGCACCTCCCGGAGCGGGGCCTGGAGCTTGTCCTGCGCGCCTTCTCGCGGCCTCCCCTCCGGGAGAAGTTCCTGGTGGAGTACTTCGCCACCTTCGGGCCGAGTTTGCCCTCGGGTATACTGGAGGGCAGAGCCGGGGTGGCGGAACCGGCAGACGCGGCGGACTCAAAATCCGCTGGCCCTCGCGGCCGTGTGGGTTCGACTCCCACCCCCGGCACCAGGGCGGATAGCTCAGCGGGAGAGCACGTCCCTTACAAGGACGGGGTCGCAGGTTCGAGTCCTGCTCCGCCCACCAGATGAAATCCACACAGGAAGCGGTTTTTCAGCCGGACGATCCCTCCCCGGGATGGTTGCGCTTGGACGGGCTGTGTGCCTGTTGGAGATCCCGGGTGGCGTGGAGCATGGCGATGTAGGCGAAGACGCAGGCCGGGCCCAGGGTAGAACCCGGGCCCGGGTAGGTGCGTCCCATCACCGAGGCGCTGGTGTTCCCCGCCGCGTAGAGTCCCGGAATGGGACTTCCGTCCTCCCGCAGCACACGGCCCCAAGCGTCCGTCAGCAGCCCTCCCTTGGTTCCCAGGTCACCGGGATACACCGCGGTGGCGTAGAACGGGGGCCGATCGAGAGGTCCCAGGTTGGGATTGGGGCGCACCCGGGGATCCCCGTAGTAGTTGTCGTAGGCGTTCTCTCCTCGATGGAAGTCCTCATCTCGTCCAGCCCGCGCCATGCGATTGAACCGTTCCACGGTGCGCACGAGGCTCTCGGGATCGATGCCGCACCGGTTCGCCAGCTCCCGCAGGCTGGCGGCCCGCACGAGGAACCCTGGGCCGGTGGCGGAAGCGGGGGTGAAGCCGGGAGGCAAAAAGCCGAACGGGTAATAGCGGCGATGCTTCGCATCGATGATGAGCCAGGCGGGAATGGCGGGGACCTCCCGGTGACGCTCGTACTGCCGGTGGCCGCAGTCCACGTAGGAGGCGGACTCGTTCATGAACCGATGGCCGCTTGCGTCCACGATGATCGAGAAGGGAAGCGAGCGCTCCCACAGCAGAAAGAGCGGCCGGCCCTGCGGGGTGAGGGCGGTGGGGCCCCACCAGGCGTCGTCCATGAGGGCCACCGCGGCGCCGATGGCCTCGGCCGCCCGGATGGCATCCCCGGTATCCGCAGGCGCGGCAGACGTCCACGCGGTGGAGATGGGATGCGGGTGGTACCGCTCCCGCATCTCCAGGTTGTGCGCGAACCCACCGGCCGCTAGGAGAACCCCTCCTCGGGCCCGGATCCGCACGGACCGGTTGTGGTGCCGCACCACGGCGCCTGTCACGCGTCCGTCCTCCACCACGAGCTCCAGAAGAGGACTCTCCAGCCAGATGGGAACGCCGCGCTGCAGCACGAGCCAGAGGAGCTGTCCTATGAGCGACAGGCCCATGGTGAGCGGAAGACGGCCCCGGAGGCGATGGGCGGCCCACCGACCCAGAACCCGCAGGGCCGCAAGCGTCCCGCGGGGCGTCCGGCGCATCAGAGCGAAGGCCGCGGCCTCGTTGGTGTGGATGGGGATCGCCGGGAGATGAGGATACCGGTGCAGTCGGGCCAGCCACGGGCCGAGCTGCCGGCCGTCGAAGACCGCTCCCTCGATGCACCGGCCCGTGATGGAGGCGCCGGGCCGGTCAGGGTAGTAATCGGGGTATCCCCGCGCCGCCCGCCACCGGAACCCCAGGCGCTGCAGGAATTCCACCATCCGTGGACCGTACTGGAGGAAGGCCCTGCGACGCTCCGGCGACGAAGCCGGACCGACATCGCCCACCACGTGATCGAGGTAGGTAAGGGCGGCTTCGAGAGAATCCTGAACCCCCGCCGCGCGGCTGACGGGGTTGTTGGGGATCCACAGGCCCCCTCCGGACCATGCACTGGTTCCACCCACAAACGCGGTCTTCTCCACGATGAGAGGCTCAAAGCCGTGCTCTTTCACCACGAGCGCTCCCACCAGTCCAGCCGCTCCGCTCCCCACGATCAGGACGTCCGTCTGGTAATCGAAGTCCGACATGGATCCCGCCTCCCGGTGCGCCCGACCTGTGCCTCCATGGTGGAACGGGCAGGCGGCTCCGGGCAAGAAGCTCCCCTGCATCAGGCGCTTCTGTACACTGGGTGTGGAGACCGGTACGCGGAGGGTGTCCCATGAGGCTCGCGGGAAAAGTGGTGCTCATCACAGGAGCGGGAGCGGGAATCGGAAGGGCCATCGCTACGCTGTTCGCTCAGGAAGGAGCTGCGGTGGTGGTCTCGGACATCGTAGCCGAACGGGTGGAGACGACGGTAGAAGCCCTCCGGGTACCGGGGGGAAAGGCGGTGGGGGTGGTGGGAGACGTCTCCTCGGAGGCAGACGCGGATCGCATGATCGAGAGCGCCATCCGGGAATACGGCCGCCTGGACATTCTGGTCAACAACGCGGGGATCATGGATCGGTTCCTGCCGGCGGCGGAGACGCCCACAGACCTGTGGCGGCGGGTGATGGGCGTCAATCTCGAAGGACCCTTCTTCCTCTGCCGGCGGGCCCTCGGGCACATGCTGGAACAGGGCGGCGGGGTGATCGTGAACATCTCGTCCGTAGCGGGGCTCCTGGGAGGTCGGGCGGGGGCGGCCTACACCGTCTCCAAGCACGCCCTCATCGGCCTCACCCGCCACATCGCTCAGCACTACGGAGCCCGAAACATCCGGTGCAACGTCATCTGCCCGGGCGCCATCCAGACGGGGATCCCGTTGGGTGGTGAGCCGCACGCAGAAGCCATGCAGCGGGTCATGGGATTGATGTCCTACCTGCCGCGTCCGGGCCAGCCGGAGGAGGTGGCCCGGGCCGCCCTGTTCCTGGCGAGCGATGAGGCCAGCTACGTGAACGGAGCGATCCTCGTGGTGGATGGCGGGTGGACGGCGGTATGAAAGAGCGAGCAGGGGGATTGACAACCCCGCGGCTTTGCCTCTATAAGCACAGATAAAGGCTTGTCCGCCCCGTCGCGGGCGCAGGCCACGTAGCCTGAAAAGCCGGCCCTGAGGCCCCAAGCGGAGACCTTTCCGCTTGGGGCCTTCTATTTTTCGCACGAGGAGGGAGACCACATGGGAGTGCGCACGCAGGCAACGAACACCATGGAGCGCATCAAGGCCGAGCGGGATGGCCTCGCGGTGGGAGCCGATATCCCGCGGTTTGCCAGCCTCGGCTGGGAGGCGATCCCCAAGGACGACGTGGAGCGACTGAAGTGGTGGGGGATCTTTCTGCGACGCCAGAGCGAGGGGGAGCCAGGCTACTTCATGCTCCGCATCCGTATCCCCAACGGGATCGCCACAGCAGCGCAGGTACGGGAACTGGCCACCATCGGCCGGGAGGTGGGGAGAGGGATCGCGGACATCACCACCCGCCAGCAGATCCAGCTGCGGTGGATCCGCATCGAGGATGTGCCCGAGATCCTGGAGCGTCTGCGGCGGGTGGGGCTCACCACCCTGCAGACGGGTATGGACAACGTCCGCAACGTGACCGGCTGCCCGCTCGCGGGGCTGGTGCGCACGGAGCTCTTCGACGCCTCCCCCGTGGTACGGGCCTTTACGGAGCAGGTGCTAGCTAACCGCGCGTATACGAACCTTCCCCGCAAGTTCAACGTGACCATCACGGGCTGCGTGGAGAACTGCACCCATGCGGAGACCCAGGACCTGGCGCTCGTTCCTGCCACCCGGGAGATGAGCGGCTTCGTGCGGCTCGGATTCAACGTGCTCGTGGGCGGGAAGATGGGGTCCGGTGGATACCGGATCGCTTCACCGCTGGACGTGTTCGTCACACCTGAGGAGGCCCCGGAGCTGTGCGCGGCCATCGTAGCGGTCTTCCGGGACCACGGGTTGCGGGAGGCCCGCAGCAAGGCGCGCCTGAGCTTCTTGCTGAACACTTGGGGTGTGGAGCGGCTCCGGGCCGTGGTGGAGGAGTACCTGGGCCGCCCGCTCTCGCGGGCCGGAAGGGACGCCCGCCAGCCCACACACGCCGACCACCTGGGCGTCACACCGCAGAAGCAGGACGGTCGTTGCGCGGTGGGCTTGCTGGTGCCCGTGGGACGTATCCGGGCCGAGCAGCTTGAGGAGCTCGCGCGCCTGAGCGAGGCCTACGGAAAAGGGGAGGTGCGGTTCACTACGGGGCAGAACGCCATTTTGCCGCACGTGCCGGAGGAGCGGCTGACGGGCCTGCTGGACGAACCCCTCCTGCGGGAGCTGCAGCCCTCCCCCCTGCCCGCCCTGCGGGGCCTCGTCGCCTGCACGGGTAC
>JAVKHN010000020.1:0-34962 GCA_031459935.1 Candidatus Sysuimicrobium calidum
CATCCCCCGCATGACGGAAGCAAGATCCTTATACTCCGTACTCCCCTGCAACTGAGGACCCGCGGCGAACCGCTGCGCGTGCACATGGGTGTCTATGATGAAGCGACCCAGTCGCATCCTCCCCTCCATCGTTTGGATTGTCCCCGAAGGTGTCCACTGCTGGTCTTCGGAAGGTACAGGGACCTCGATCGCGGAGGCGCCCACAGCCAGGAAACCGGAGTGGATCCGTGCCCCATCCTCACCCGCCTGTAACCCTAGCACGGTGTAAACATTTTCGTCAACCAAAATCTAGCAGTTCCCTGTGCCGCGTGTTATGCTAAGGACCGCAACCCTCCCGGGGAGGCCGTGACATGGGGGAGCGGACAGAACCACGTACTCTTCAGCACCTCCTGGACTCCGTTCCGAACATCGTCGATCACCTCTACCGAAATCCCAAGGGCCAGTGGCTGGCGCGACGCCACCCCCCACACCTCCTTCCCCCGGAGTTCACCAACTGGAGGGAGGAGCAGCAGGCCTGGCGCGAGACCGTGGCCCTGTACGATCAGTCCTACCACATGACCATGACGTACGTGCGGGGCCCGGACGCCATCCGTCTGTTCTCCTATCTGGGCGTGAACCGCTTCGCCAAGTTCGGTCCGGGCAAAGCTCGCCACCTCGTGGCCTGCAGCCCCCGCGGACACGTCATCGGGGACGGGGTGCTGTACTGCCTCCACCCGGAAGAGGTGGTCCTCGTAGGGGGAGCGGCTCCCCATAACTGGGTGGAGTTCCACGCGCAGACCGGAGGCTGGAAGGTCTCGGTGGAGCGGGATGAGAGCTACATACAGAACCCCACCGGCAGACGCACCGTCTACCGGTACCAGCTGGAAGGTCCCCGGGCGCCCGCCCTGATGGAGTGTCTGAACCGCGGTCCGCTCCCCGAGCTCCGGCCGTTCCAGATCGCTCCCCTCCGCATTGCGGGACACACGGTCTGGGCCCTGCGCCACACCATGGCCGGTGGCCCGGGCTTCGAACTCTTCGGCCCCTGGGAGGAAGGTCCAGCCGTCCGGGAGGCCATCCTGGAAGCCGGAAAGGCCTTTGACCTGCGGCAGGTGGGAACCCTCGCGTACTTCACCACGGGGGTGGATCTCGGCTGGATTCCTCGCTCGCTTCCCGCCATCTACACGGGGGAGGAACTGCGCGCGTTTCGCGAGTGGCTCCCGGCGACCAGCGGCGAGGCCACCTGGTCTCTGGGCGGAAGCTTCTACTCCTCGAACATCGAGGACTATTACCTCACCCCCTGGGAACTCGGCTACGGGCATCTCATCCACCTGGACCACGAGTTCGTGGGCCGGGAGGCCCTGGCCCGCATGGCGCTGCAGCCGCACCGTCGCAAGGTCACCCTCGTGTGGGACGCGGAGGACGTGGCGGAGGTCCTCACCAGCTTCCTCCGCCCTGGACTTCCCGCCCGGTACCTGGATCTCCCCCTCCCCACGTACGCGGTCTGGCAGTACGACGCGGTGTTCGACGAGCACGAGACCCTCATCGGGATCTCCACGTATGTGGCGTACAGCTGGAACGAACGGGCCCTGCTCTCCCTGGCCGTGGTGTCCTCCGAGTTCGCCGAACCCGGGAAGCGGGTCACCGTGGTCTGGGGGGAGCCCGAGGGCGGAGCGAAGAGCCGGCCCTGGCTGGAACCCCACCGGCAGGTCCGGATCCGGGCCACGGTGGCTCCCGCACCCATCAATCCCCTCGCCCGCGGCCATCCTTCGGCCGCCCGCCGCTAGGGCAGGCCTACGCCTCCGTCCGGGCGGAGACGGTGGCTTTCTCCTCCGGCCTCATCAGCCGCCGTAGGAGCTCCGCGGCCTGGGCACGCACCGCCTCCGCGTTCCGCAGCTTCACGTGCTCGTACCCACGGATGCGATCCGGGAGCTGCAGGAGTTCCAGCACCTGTGCGTACGTCTCAGGCCGCAGATGCTGGATGGCGCGTTGAACGAGATCCCGGTACCACCCGATGAGCCGCCGCTCCTCCCGCCGCACCCGGGCATACCCGAAGGGATCCAGGGGAGTCCTCCGCAGGTGCCGCAGAGCCCGCAGGAGTCGGAATGCAAGTAAGATCCATGTCCCCACCTGGAGCTTGCGCCTCAGGCCCAGGGCGCGGAGGATGGGCGGGTGGAGGTGCAACCGGATCCTCCGGGCATCTGGGAAGGTCCGGCGCAGCTGCTCCCAGAACTCCTCCCGCAGGTACAGGCGCGCCACCTCGTACTCATCCTTGTAGGCCATGAGCTTGTACAGGTACCGGATCACCGCGTGGGTGAGCGGGCCCGTGCGCCCCATGACCTCCCGCTCCCGGGCGGCCACCCGGAGCACGAAGGCCACGTACTGCCGGGCGTACCGGGCGTTCTGGTACTCTATGAGCTCCCCCACCCGGATGGCCAGCAACCGCCGGGACTCCGCATCGAGCTCCCGACACCGTTCCAGAAGCGCCCGGTAGGCCCTCCATCCGGCCCCTCCCAGCCGCCGTTCCCACCGCACCCGCTCCCCTTCCTCCGTGAGGCGCGGAGGATCCACCAGCTGCCGCACGCGCTCGGGAGCGTGCACGAGGAGCCGGCCGTACCGGAAGGCCTGAAGGTTCTCCTCCACCTGCACTCCGTTGAGCTGGATGGCCCACTCGATGCTCTCCGCCCGGAGGGGGACCCGCCCCGCCTGGTATGCCACGCCCAACATGAAGATGTTCGTCATCATGTAATCGCCGAACAACGCCTCCGCCACCCGCCGCCCTTCCACGTACACGTTCTCCGAGGCCCGGGTGTACTGGGCGATGGTGCGCTCGAGCACCTCGGGCGATACGGTGGCAAAGGGATCCCGGATCGTCTCCCCGGTGGGGAGCACTGTGGTGTTGACCACCGCCACCGTGCGCAGGGGATCGCACCGGTCCAGGTTCCCTGGCGCCACCCCGCCGATGAGGTCCAGGACCAGGTACAGGTCCGCCTTTCCCAGCCCCACCTTGTTGGACCAGATCCGTTCCTCCGGAGGAGCCAGGATGAGGCTACTAAGCACAGCCCCCCACTTCTGCGCGGCTCCCGTCTGGTCGTAGCTGAGCACGCGCAGCCCCTCCCGCCAGGCGGCGAAGCTCAGGATGGCGCTCGTGGTGAGCACTCCGGTTCCACCCACCCCGGGCATGTAGATGTGGTAGGGTCCCTCCAGGCGCACCTTCCCGGCGGGCTCCGGGATCTCATCCGGTCCCAGCACCGGCGGACGGGGGCGGGCAAATCCGTTCCGGGACTCCAGGGTCACGAAGGAAGGACAGTCCCCCCGAAGACAGGAGTAGTCCTGGTTACAGCTGGAGAGGTGGATCTGCGTCTTCGGCCCGAACTCCGTCTCCACCTGTTGCAGGGACATGCAGTTGCTCACCTGCCCGCAGTCCCCGCATCCCTCGCACACCCGCTCGTGGATCACCACGTACCGGTCGGGGCGGGGGAGTTTCCCCCGCTTCTGCTGCCGACGGCGCTCGTTCGCACACATCTCGTCGTAGATGTAGACGGTGGTCCCCTGAACCCGCTGGAGATCCCGCAGGGCGCGCTCGTGCTCATGCACGGGGTAAACCGTGACGTTGCGGGCGAGAGCGGCGTTCCGGTAGCGGCTCGGATCCTTGGTGACCAGAGCAATCCTCCGGACCCCGTCCACCTCCAGCATCCGGGTAAGCTCCGGGATCCCGAGCTGGCCCACGGGCCGCTGGGCACCCGTGTTGGCGATGTACCCGTTGTAGAGGATCTTGAAGGTGATGTTGGCACCCACGCTGGCGCTGAAGCGGATGTTGGGATAACTCGAGTGAAACAGCGAGCCATCTCCCACGTTCTGCACCATGTGGGGGTGGTCCACGAAGGGCTGCAGTCCCACCCATGGCAACCCTTCCCCACCGTACTGGGTCATGGCCACGATGTGGCGGTGCGGCTGCTCGATGATGGAGGCAAAGGAATGGCATCCGGGGCTTCCCCAGGCCACCTGGCCGGGCAGCAGCACCGTGGAGGTGTTGTGGGGACAACCGGAGCAGTAGTTGGGCATTCGCAGCCGGGCGGGCGGATAGCGCCGTTCGCGGATGGCCCGGATGCGCTGCACCCGCGCCCGGACGCCCGGATGATCCCCCAGGTACGGCTGCAGGCGATCTGCGAGGATCTCCGCCACCAAATCCGCGTCCATGGCGCCCTGTACCGGAAACAGCTCTGCTCCGTTCTCATCGGCCTTGCCCACCACCCGCACCGGCCGGCCAAGCTCCAGGAGCGCCGCCTTCACCTGGGCTTCCACGAACCCCCGTTTCTCCTCCACCACGAGGACCTCTTCCAGATCCCGAGCGAACTCCCGGAGGACCCCCGGCTCGAGGGGGTAGATGAGACCGAGCTTCAGGAGGCGGATGCCCAGTCGGTACAGGGTCTCCTCGTCCAGCCCCAGGTCCGCGAGGGCCTGGCGTACGTCCGCATAGCTCTTCCCCGCGGCCACGATGCCTACCCGGGAGCGGGGAGGGTTGATCACGATGCGGTTGAGCCCGTTTGCGGCCGCATAGGCCTGCACCGCCGCGTGCCGTTCCCGGTACAGGTGGCGTTCTACCTCCACGTTGGTGCCGGGGAAGAAGGTGAAGTCCGTGCGCTTGCGGAAGGGGCGCCCGTCCACCTCCAGTTCGGGGATGATGATCTCCGGCCGGTCGGGATGAACCGGGACCACCTCTCCACCATCGCACAGCGGCGCCACGAGCTTCATGGCCACCCAGCACCCGCTGAACCGGGAGAGGGCGATGGCGTGCAGGCCCAGTTCCAGGAACTCCGCCACGGAGGCGGGGTAGAGCACGGGGATGCCGTGGGCCAGGAAGGCGTAGTCGTCCTGGAAGGGCATGGTGCTGGACTTGCCCTCGTGATCCTCCCCGGCCAGCACCACCACGGCTCCGTAACGGCTCGTACCCGCGAAGTTCCCGTGCTTGAGGGCGTCGCCGCTCCGGTCCACTCCGGGCCCCTTGCCGTACCAGATCCCCACCACCCCGTCGTAACGGGAGTGGGGGTAGTGATCCAGCATCTGGGTCCCCATGAGGGCCGTGGCCGCGGACTCCTCGTTGGGGGCCGGTCGGTGTACCACATGGTGGGCGTCGAGGAGGGATCTTACCCGTTGCAGGGCCACGTCGTAAACCCCGAGCGGGGAGCCGGGATACCCGCTGATGAACACCCCCGTGCGCAGCCCCGCCCGCCGGTCCCGCCGCACTTGATCGAGGGGCAGGCGCACCAGAGCCTGAATCCCCGTGAGGTAGACTTCCCCCTCCTCCAGGGTGTAGCGATCCAGCAGCCGCAGTTCCTCCACGGAGCGGCTCACGGGCTACTTCCTCCCCAGCTCCCGGATGGCCTGCCGCAGGTAGGTGAGGTCAAACACCCGCTCGATGGGAATGGGATCCCGGTACCGCAGCAGGCCCCGGCGCATGTAGAACCGCTGCTGGTCCTCAAGCTGCCGCGTGTCCACCGCCAGGTTGGGGTCCAGGTGGTGCGGCCGGGCCTTCCGGATGACCTCCAGGGAGACGCCGGTGTATTTGGCCATCAGCTGCATGTTGTCCTCGCGCCTCCAGCCGTTGTCGAGGGCGAGGTCCCGGCCGGCCCGGAGATAGGCCACCATGAACCGCTGCGCGAGCTGGGGGTTCCGCTCCGCCCAGGTCGCGTTCCAGAAGATGAAGGTGAAGGGAATGGGTTTGGCACCCGGGGGCTTGCGGAGCGGCCGGATGCCCACGCCCCGTTCCTCCGCGATGGTGGGGAAGGGCTCGGAAATGATCCCGGCCCAGATGGCGCCGGTCTCCAGGGCCGGGACCATGTCCGGGAACGGCATGGTCTTCAGGTCCACGTCCTCGATGGTGATGCCGTCCAGCCGCAGCGCGCGATCCATCAGGTACTCCGTGACCACGCCCCGGGCGTTGATGGCCACGGGCTTGCCGCGCAGCTGCGCGATCCGGTTGATCTCACTCCCCCACACGGCTTTGCGCACGGTGAAGTAGTCCTCCAAAAATCCGTTGTGCAGGGAGGCCACGAACTTCACGGGGAGGCCTTCGGAGATGGCATTGAAGGCAGCCGCGCCGAGGGCTCCGCCGCCCACCTGGAGCTGTCCGAGGGCCACCTGGGAGAGGATCTCCGCCCCGCTCGGCAGCCGCACCAGCTCCACCTCAAACCCCTCCCGTGGGAGATAGCGTTCCACTGCGATGAACAGCGCGGCCATGGAGTCCGTGGGGATGTAGCCGATCCGGATCCGGGCCCGCTGAACGGGAGCCGCCGCAAGTCCCCAAGCCAGTGTCAGCACCACGAAGAGTCCCAGAATCCACCGCAGACGGACCATGGGTTCTCCCCCCCTTTCGGTTTTGGTCTTCAGGCCCACACGTCCACCGTCGGCTGCCAGCGCAGCAGCCGATCCTGTACCCGCTTGAGCCCCCGGGTGAGCAGGATCCCGATCCCGCCCACCACGAGGAAGGCCGCGAACATCTGCGGGGTGGCGAGCATCTGCCAGGACCTCCACACCAGGTGTCCGAGCCCGGACTTCGCGATGGCGAACTCCACCGCGATCACCGTCACCAAGCTCAGTCCCAGGCCCAGCCGCAGCCCCGTGAGGATCCCGGGAAGGGCCGCGGGTAGGATCACCTTCCAGAACAGACGGATGCCCCGGGCACCGTAGTTCCGCCCCACCTCCACCAGGAGGGGATCCACGTGCCGCACCGCGTCCATGGTGTTCACCACGATCTGGAAGAAGGCGGTGAGCGAGCCCGTCACCACGAAGGCAGGGTTCCCCACCCCGAGGAGGATGAGGAGGAGGGGCAGCAGGGCCACCTTGGGAAGGGGATAGAGAAACGCCACGTAGGGATCCAGGGCCCGGCGAGCGGCGGTGAACAAGCCCATCAGGATTCCGATTCCCAGCCCTGGAAGCGAGGCCAGCAGGAAGGCGCTCCCCAGCCTTCCCAGCGTGGCGAGGGTGTGAAGGGCGAGATCCCCGCCGCGGAAGTCCCGCCACAGGACCTGCAGGATCTGGGAGGTGGGGGGAAAGTAGGCAGGGTTCAGGACGCCTCCGCGGGAGAGCGCTTCCCACGCCAGCGCCGCCACTACCACTCCGGTTACGGCCCGCAGCTCCTGGGGCAGGAGGACTTCCCGCCTTCCGAAAACCCGACTGGTCACAGCTTGCTCTCCCCCTCCTGCACCCATGGCAGCAACCTTCGGCGGACTGCCTCCAGTCCGTAGGTCACCGCCATCCCCAGGAGGGCGATCACGAGCAACCCCGCGTACATGTCCCGCACCCGCAGGGTCTGCCAGCTGAGCCACAACCAGGCCCCCAGGCCTGTCTCCGCCCCTACCATCTCCACCGCGATCACCACGATGAGGGTGAGCCCCAAGGCGAGCCGGAGCCCTGTGAAGATCCACGGGAGGGATCCCGGAAGGAGGACCTTTGTGAACAGGCGCCAGCCCCGGGCACCGTAGTGCATGGCGGCTTCCACCAGACTCCGATCCAGCTGCCGCACGCCCGCGGTGGTGTTGATCACCACCAGCAGAAAGGAGGTCACCGCGGCCGTCGCGACCCGCGCGGCCTCTCCCCTTCCCAGCACGATGGCCGCGAGCGGCAGGAACAGCACGCTGGGGATGGGATAGACGAAGGCCACGAGGGGATCCACCACCTCCCGGGCCGTCCGCCACACCCCCAGCACCAGGCCCAGAGCCACGCCCGGGAGGGCTGACACCAGGAAGCTCCAGAGGAGCCGGCCGAGGGTGACGGAGAGGTGCTGACCGAGGATCCCCTCCCGGACCAGGGCGGTGAACTGGGCTCCGATCACGGTGGGGCGCGGAAAGAATGCCTCGTGGATCCACCCCGTCCCTGCCGCCACCTCCCACAGGCTGAGGAGCGCCACCACGGAGGTCAGGGAGAGCAGGATGCCTCCCTCTCGCCGACCCCGACGCGCGCCCGGTTCAACCATACACAGCCTCCCGAAGCGCGGCATCCACCTCCTCCCGGAGGAGGTACCAGATCTCATTGTAAAGCTCCGCGAAGCGAGCCGAGCCCTTCTGCTCCAGGGTTCTCGGCCGCTCCAGGTTTACCGGGACCACCGCCTTGATACGGCCCGGACGGGCCGTCATCACCACCACCCGGTCGCCCAGCAGCACCGCCTCGTCAATGGCATGGGTCACGTAGATCACGGTCTTGCCGAACTGGGCCCAGACCCGCAGCAGCTCCTCCTGCATGAGGTTCCGGGTCTGCGCATCCAGGGCCGCAAACGGCTCGTCCATGAGCAGGACCTCGGGATCGTTCGCTAGGGCCCGGGCGATCCCCACCCGCTGCTTCATGCCCCCGGAGAGCTGGTGGGGGTAGGCGTGCTCGAATCCGCTGAGTCCCATCTTGGCCAGGATCTCCCGCGCGTGTCGGTACCGCTCCGCCTTTGGAATGCCCCGGTTCTCGGGGCCGAAGGCCACGTTGTCGAGGACGGTGCGCCACGGCAGCAGGGCGTGCTCCTGGAAGACCATGGCCGTGAGGGGGAGGGACGCGTCCTCCCGCCGGATCTCCACCCGCCCTGCGGTGTGGGACACGAGTCCGGCGAGGACCCGCAGGAAGGTGGACTTCCCGCACCCGCTGGGCCCCACGATACAGCAGAACTCCCCGGCCTGGACCTCCAGGGAGAAATTCTGAAGGGCGGTGACCCGGCGGCGCCCCACCAGGTAGGTCACCTCGAGATCCCACACCACCACCTTCGGAGGCGGCTTGGCCAGCGCCACCTCCTTCTCCTGTGGTGCCTGCCGCAGGGTTTCCTGCATCTCCCACCGCCTTCCTTGGTACCAGAAAGCCCGCAAGGGGAGCAAGTCGCCATACTGCCCGTTCGTCCACGGGATGCTTCGATCTCCTCCCGAGGGGGTTCCTCCCCGCTTCTCCTGCCAAACCGCCCCGACTCCCGGAAGTGCCTGCAGTACAATGGGGCCGAGGGTGTGGACGGGAGGTGACCCGAATGGACAGAACTCAGGTGGCCATCATCGGCGCAGGCCCCGCGGGACTGCTGCTCGCCCACCTCCTCCACAGAGCGGGGATCGAGACGGTGGTGCTCGAAGCGAAGAGCCGGGAGTACCTGGAGACAAGCCCCCACCGCATCCGGGCGGGAGTGCTGGAGTGGGGGACGAAAGAAATTCTGGTGGGGGCGGGTTTGGGGGAGCGGTTGCTCCGGGAGGGGTTTGAACACCGCGGGATCTACATCGCCTTCGAGGGAAAGTTGCACCGGGTGGACTTCCCGGAACTCGCGGATGGCTGGCGGATCTGGGTGTACGGCCAGCAGTACGAGGTGCGGGACATGATCGCCACGCACCTCCGGGCAGGGGGGGAGATCCTCTTCGAGGCCGAAGCGGTGGGCCTGGAGGACGTGGAGGAGAGGCCCGAGGTGGTGTACCGACTCCCGGACGGGCGCCTCCGGCGGCTCGCCGCGGAGTTCGTGGTGGGTGCGGACGGGTCCCACAGCACGGCCCGTGCGTCCATCCGGGGGGTGCAGATCCACGAGAGGGTGTACCCCTTCGGATGGCTCGGAATCCTGGCCGAGACCGAGCCCGCCGCGGAAGAGTTGATCTATGTCAGCCACCCTCGGGGCTTCGCCCTCTTCAGCATGCGTAGCCCCACGCTCGCCCGGAACTACCTCCAGGTCCAGCCGGATGAGGACCCCGCGGCCTGGCCCGAGGACCGGATCTGGACGGAGCTGGAGCGCCGGCTGGACGGCCTCAGGCCGCTCAAGCCCGGACGCCTGCTCGAGAAGAGCATCACCCCGCACCGCAGCCTGGTGGTGGAGCCCATGCAGTACGGCCGCCTGTTCCTCGTAGGCGACGCGGCCCACGTGGTCCCTCCTACGGGGGCGAAGGGCATGAACCTGGCCGTGGCGGATGTGATGGTGCTCTGTCAGGGACTTCTCCAGTACTACCGGGAGAGAGACGAAACCGGCCTGGCGCAGTACACGGACAGGTGTCTCCGGCACGTGTGGCAGGGAGAGTTCTTCTCCTACTGGATGACCACCCTCCTCCACCGCTCCTCGAATCCCTTCGAGGAGCGGCTGCGGGTGGCCTATCTCCGCCATGTCCTGGAGTCCCCGCACCTGCTCCGTTTCCTGGCGGAGAACTACGTGGGCCGCCACACCAGCGGGCGGTACGTGGAGTATGCGCGGAAGGACACCGCCGTCTGAGATCCCTCCGCCCCCTCAGTCCGGAGGGAACGGCAGCCGCCGGGCTCCAGTTCTTCCCCCCACCCGGCGGGCCACGGTCACGAACCCCGTGTGCGCCACCATACGGTGGGCGGGGCGCACGCTTGGCCCCTTCAGGTTCCACGGCCGCACCAGGGTCTCCGTGGTCTCGATGAGGGCGAAGGCTCCACTGGCCCGCAGGGCTTCCTCGGTCTGGTGGGCCTGCGGGACCGTGGGCACGTACGAGGCGAAGATCCCCCCGGGAGGAAGGGCCTGAGCGGCGTGCGGGACCACCCGCCAGGGCTCCGGGAGATCCAGCACCACCCGGTCCACGGGCGCATCCGGTATCCCCTGGTAGATGTCGTGCACCCGGGCCACCAAGTGGTCCTGGGGTCCGAGGTAGGCCTCAATGCGGCGGAGGGCATGGACCTGGAACTCCTCCCGCACGTCATACGTGTAGACACGGCCTCCAGGCCCCACGGCCCTCAGGAGGGCCATGGTGAGGGCTCCCGTTCCGGTACCCGCCTCCACCACCCGGGCTCCCGGGAAGATGTCCGCAACGACGAGGATCTGGCCAAGATCCTTAGGGTAGATGGGGGTCGTGACCCGGGGCATGAGGAGCACGTATTCCGCGAGGGTGGGACGCAGGGCCATGAAGTCCTCGCCCCGGCTGTTACGCACCACTACCCCTTCCTCCTGCCCGATGAGCTCGTCGTGCGCGATCTTGCCGCGCAGGTCCTGGACCCGGCCCGCCTGAAGGACGGTGAGGTAGCGGCGGCCGTGCCGGTCGATGAGAAGAACGATCTCCCCGGCCTCCAGCGGACCTGTGCGCATCAGGGGAGTGAGGCCACGGGGTGCGGGGAGGGCAGGGTACGAACCCGGAGTTTCGCCGCAGCGCGCTCCGTCATACGGCAGAAGGCGCAGACCTCCGCGGTGGTGGGCTGCCCGCAGTGCAGGCAGCTGCGCACCGGTAGGGGCGCCTGGTGGTCCTGGAGCAGAGGCCGCAGCTTCTCCAGGAAGTTCCAGTACAGGCTCTGCTTGGTGCCGGGCGCATCTCGTTCCAGGAGGTTGAGGGCCTCTTTGAGGAGCAGGGTGCGGGCGCCTACGCTCCGGGGGCACTCGTCGAGGACGTAATCGATCCCCCGCAGGACCGCGTAGGCCGCGGTTTCCCGCTCCGCGATCCGGTACAGCGGCTTCACCTTCTTCACCAGGGCCGGGTGCGTGCGCTCCAGCACCGGGGCCTGACGCGCCAGGGCCTCCACGTTTCCGGAGATGAGGTTGCTGAGCAGGACCGCGGCCTCGTCGTCCAGGTTGTGGGCGGTGGCCACCACGTCGAACCCGTACTCCAGGGCCACCTTGTTGAACAGGTACCGCTTGCTGAGACCACAGGCGGAGCAGGCCACCCGTCCGGTGAGCCGGGCCAGCTCCTCCACCCCCACCCCGCAGGTGGCGGGGAGGTCCACCACCACGAGCTCCACCCCGCGCTCCCGGGCGAAGCTCTCGCACTTCTCCTGGGAGAGCCGTGAGTACTCCCCGATTCCCAGATTCAGGTGTAGACCCGTGGCCCGGTAGCCCAGGCGCAGCAGCACGTCCCACAGGACCAGGCTGTCCTTGCCTCCGGAGACGGCCACGAGCACCCGGTCGGACCGGGTGAACATCCGGTCCCGGTCAACGGCCCGCTGCACCTGGTGCTCGAACCACTCCAGGAAGTGCGGGCCGCAGTACGCGGCGTTGTGCCGCCGCACCTCCACCGAGGCCGTGGCCTTACACCTCACGCACCGCATGATCCCCTCCGGACACCACGGGCCGGATCTCCAGCTCATCCTCCTCGCTCACGGGCGCATCCAGGGTGAGGAGCTCGTTTCTCCGGATCACGAGCACGGTCTCCGGGTTGAGGTCCAGCTGATCCAGCACCTCCCGGACGTGTCGCGCTCCGTGGACCTCCACTTCCCGACGCTGGTGGCGGATCCGGACCTTCACGAGGCCATCTTACCGGAGGCGGGGTGTCCCCTCAACCGCGGGCCTTCCGGGGTGCTGCATCCAGAGGGCAGGCCTAAGGATCCTCCACGACCGCGGTGGCCTCGACCTCCACCAGGATGCGAGGATCCACGAACCCGCCCACCCCCACGATGGTGGTGGCAGGTCGGATGTGGCCGAACACCTCCTGGTGAGCTCTGCCGGCCTCCTCCCATCGGGAGGGGTCCCGGAGGTAGATGCGGGTGCGCACCACGTGCTCGAAGGAGGCCTGTAGCTCCTGGAGCGCCCGCCCGATGATCTCCAGGGCCGCTCGGGTCTGAGCGTAGTAGTCCTCACCGCCCAGGACGTTGCCGTGCTCGTCCACGGGGGCGGTCCCGCTCACCTCGATGAGGGAACCCACCCGTACCGCTCGGGAGTAGCCCACCACCGCTTCCCAGGGACGGTTTGCAGGAACCCTACCTCGGGCCACAGGTCACCTCCCCTTGGAGCGATGCACGGCCCCGAATCCGTCGTCCTCGACCAGGCGCCGCAGGCTCCCGCGGTGCCGGTAGGCTCCCAGGGCTGCCGCGAGCACCCCGAACGCCACGAACTCCCAGGGCTCCCGCAGGACCAGCATGGTGAAGGGGATGGACAGGAGCGCGAGCACGGAAGCCGGGGTGATCATCCGGGTGAGCGCCACCACGATGCCCCAGACGACGCCGGCGACCACCGCTGCCCAGGGGGAGAGGGCCAGGAGCACCCCGAAGCTCGTGACCACTCCCCGACCTCCCCCGAACCGCAGGAAGACCGACCAGTTGTGGCCCGCCATGGAAGCCAGACCCCCCGCCACCGCCCAGGCGGGAGCCAGTCCCAGCCGTTGCGCGGCGAGCACCGGCAGGGCTCCTTTGAGGAGATCCACAAGGAAGACCACCGCGCCCACGTAGGGCCCGGCCACCCGGTACACGTTGGTGGGGCCGAGCTGCCCGCTCCCGTATTCCCGGAGGTCCACCCCTGTCAGCAACCGCACCAGGATGAGTCCTGTGGGCACCGCTCCGAGGAAGTAGCCGAGCACCACCAGCAAGATCCCCATGACGGTAGAGGGGATTCGTCGGAGGGCCGTCGCTTACCTGCGGGGACGCAGGTAGATCCGAAGGGGTGTTCCCAGGAGATCGAAGGAGGTCCGGAGGCGGCCTTCCAGATATCGAAGATAGGACTCGTTGCCGATCTCAGGGTCGTTGACGAAGAGAACAAAGGTGGGGGGCCGGATCGCCACCTGGGTGGCGTAGTAGATCCTGAGGGGACGGCCGGAGGCGTCCGCGGGCGGATGGGCCTCCCGCACTGCCCGCGCGATGACCCGGTTGAGGGGGCCCGTGGGGATACGGAGGGCGTGGCTGGCGTCCACCCGGGCCACCAGGTCCAGGATCCGACGCACGTTCCGTCCCGTCTTGGCGGAGGTGAACACCACCGGGGCGAAGTGCACATGCCGCAAGGCCTCGTGGACCCGTCGCGGGAGCTCCCTGGCGTTCTTCCCGGACACGAGATCCCACTTGTTCACCGCCACCACCAGGGCCCGTCCCGCCTCCACCACCTCCTGCGCGATCCGTTGGTCCTGGTCCACGGGACCTTCCGTGGCGTCCAGCACCAGCACCGCCACATGTGCCTGCTCCAGGGCTCGACGGGCGCGGAGGGTGCTGTAGAATTCGAGGGCGTCCCGGATGCGGGCCCGGCGGCGCAGGCCCGCGGTGTCCACAAGCACGAAGGTGCGGCCGTCCGTCCGCAGCACCACGTCCACCGCGTCCCGGGTGGTTCCGGGGGTCTCGTCCACCAGCACCCGATCCATCCCCACCAAGGCGTTCACCAGGGAGGATTTGCCGACATTGGGACGTCCCACAAAGGCCACGCGGATCCCCTCCTCCGCTTCTCCAGCCACCTCCCCCCCGCCCTCCGGAAGGCGTGCCACGATGGCATCCAGGAGTTCCCCGATCCCGTATCCGTGGAGGGCGGAGACGCACACCACCTCCGGAAATCCCAGGGCGTGGAACTCCGCGGCGAGGGCGTCTTCCCGCTCGGGATGGTCCACCTTGTTCACCACGAGGACCACGGGACGCTGCGCCCGGCGGAGGGATCGCGCCATCTCCGCGTCCTCGGGTGTAAGCCCGGTTCGTCCATCCACCACGAACAGCACCACGTCCGCTTCCCGGGCCGAGGCTTCCGAGGCCGCGCGCACCCGCTCCGCGAGGCGATCCTCCGGAGCGCTCACCCAGCCTCCGGTGTCCACCACCTCGAACCGCCGGCCCTGCCACTCCACCAGCGCGGACAGACGGTCCCGGGTGACCCCGGGGATGTCCTCCACGACAGCGATGCGTCTTCCCGCCAGGCGGTTGAAGAGGGCGGACTTTCCCACGTTGGGCCGGCCCACGATGGCCACCACGGGGGCCCGGTACATGGCAGAAGCTGCCTCAGGTGTCGAGGGCGACGTCGATTTCCTCGAGACGGTCGAGCACCCGCCGGATGATCCAGTCTGGCGTGCTGGCGCCCGACATCACTCCCACGGTGCAGCCTGACCAGAACCAAGCGGGGTCCAGCTCCTCCGCGGTCTCGATGTGGTAGGTGGGGCGACCGTGCCGCCGTCCGATTTCCGCCAGGCGCGTGGTGTTCGCGCTGTGGTGACCACCCAGCACGAGGAGGATGTCCACCTCCTCCACGAGACGTTCCGCCTCCTCCTGCCGGATCGTGATGGCGGGACACAGGGTATTGATCACCTTGGTCTCCCGCACCCGGAGCACGATATCCCCCACGATGCGCCGGAAGTTCTCCATGGACTGGGTGGTCTGCGAGATCACAGCCACCCTGCCCCGCAGCTGCAGCCGCGCCGCCTCCTCCGGGGTGTGCACCACGGCCACCCGATCCCCGAGCTTCTCCTTCAAGGTGACCATCTCGGGATGCCCGTGATCGCCCACGGCCACCACGAAGTACCCTTCCTCCGCGAGCTGCTCCGCGATGAGGTGGGCCCGGGTGACCACGGGACAGGTGGCGTCCACGATCTCCATCCCCCTCCGCCGGGCTGCCTCCAGCACCGCCTCCTCCACCCCGTACGCGGAGACCACGAAAGCCTCCCCATTCAGCTCCTCCACCCTCCGGGCCACCCGTATGCCTGCCTCTTCCAGGCGGGCCACCTCCTGCGGGTTGTGGATGAGGGGACCCCAGGTGTAGGTGGCGTTGTGCCTTTCCGCGGTGCGGAGGGCGATCTCCACCGCCCGTCGCACGCCCCCACAGAATCCCATGTGCCGCGCCACGATGATCCGCATTCTCCGCTCCCCACCTCCGCCAGCATACCACGGGGCAGCCGTCACGGACCCCGTGGAGCAGACCCTTCCCGGGCACGGACAGGGGGGTCCACGCCCAAAAGCTCTGCGATGGCCCCCATGATCCGGTCGCTGGCCGCCTCCAGACCCTCCCGGTTGCTGGGGAGATGGTCCAGCCGGAAGGGGCGTCCGATGCGGACCTCGATCCTGCGGGGTCGGGGAATCCACGCGCCCTTGGGCATAGCCTGCAGGGTCCCCACGATCCCCACAGGGAGGAGGGGAACTCCGGCCCGCAGGGCCAGAAACGCGGCGCCGGGCTCCGCGGGGAGCAGGTACCCCCGGGGGTTTCGGGTCCCCTCCGGGAAGATCACCACCGCTTCCCCCCGCCGGATGAGCTCCAGGGCCGTGCGGATGGCAGCCCGGTCCGGTTCTCCCCGGCGCACGGGGAAGGTTCCCACGGCCCGCATCCACGTGCGCAGCCCGGGGATGCGGAACAACTCCTCCTTCGCCATGAAGTGCACGCTTCGGCGGAGCGCGCACCCCAGAACCGGTGGATCCAGGGCACTCCAGTGGTTGGCGACCACGAGGAGGGGGCCGGTCAGAGGCTCGTGTTCCCGTCCGATAACCCGCATCCGGAACAGGGACCCCAACATCGCCCGAAGGAGGGCCTTGCTCACCGTGTACACCCAGCGGTTCACCTTTCCCCCTCCAGGGCCCGGACCAGGGCCACGATCTCCTCCACCACCTCTTCCGGAGTCCGGCCCGTGGTGTCCACCACGTGGGCGTCGGGAGCCCGGCGCAGGGGGGCTACGGACCGGTTCTGGGCAAGCGTATCGTCCCGCCGCACGATCTCCAGCACCCACCCGTACGGCACCTCCAGGCCGGCTGCCTGGAACTCCGCCCACCGCCGGCGGGCCCGCTCCTCCAGGGAGGCGTCCAGGTAGATCTTCAGCTCCGCGTCCGGGACCACCACGGTACCGATGTCCCGCCCCTCCATCACCACCCCGCCCCCCTCCGCGAGCGCCCGCTGCTGGGCGGTGAGGGATGTCCGCACCTCCGGGTGTGCGGCCACCCGGCCCACCACCTCGTTCACCGCCACGGACCGGATGGCCTCCGTCACGTCCTCCCCGTCGCACCACACCCGGAAGCCGTCCGGAGAGGGCAGGATCCGGATGAGGAGGGAACGCACAAGCTCCCCCACCCGTTCCCCGTCCTCCGGGGGAATCCCTTCTCGCAGGACCCGCCAGGCCACCGCCCGGTACATGGCGCCCGTGTCCACATAACGGTATCCCAGCTTCTGCGCCAGCAGGCGCGCCACCGTCCCCTTCCCCGCACCCATGGGGCCGTCAATGGCGATTACGGGACGTCGCCGCATACGCCTCCCCTAGGCCCGGCAGCAGGACCACGGGCCGGGCCGAGTGTGGGTGCGGAAGTACCAGAGATTCCACCCCATACACGACCCGAAGGGAGTCCGCGGTGATCACCGCTTCCGGAAGGCCCTGGGCGTACACCTGGCCTTCGTGCAACAGCACCATCCGGTCGCACACCAGACTGGCCAGGTTCAGGTCGTGCAGGGTGCACACCACCGCAGCGCCGGAGTTTCGCAGATCCCGCAGGAGCTCCAGGGTCTCCTGCTGGTGCGCCAGATCCAGGTGGGCGGTGGGCTCGTCCAGCAGGAACACCCGGGCCTCCTGGGCTAGGGCCCGGGCCAGCAGCACCCGTTGCCGCTCCCCCCCGCTCGTGGCTCCGAAGGAGCGGTGGGCAAGATGAGAGGTGTTCGTGCGAATCATGGCCTCGCGTACCGCTCGCGCGTCGGCCTCCGGAGTGCCGTGCGCGTAGCGCCCCATGCGTACCACCTCCTCGCACGTGAACCCCGCAGGACACAGGGGATCCTGGGGCAGGTACGCGATCCAGCGAGCCCGCTCCCGCGGGGGGATGCCGGAGACCGGCCGGTCCCCCAGGAGCACCGCGCCCGCGGTGGGTCGCAGCAGCCCGGCGAGGCAGCGCAGGAGGGTGGTCTTGCCCGCGCCGTTGGGACCGCACAGGGCCACCACCTCGCCCGGACCCACCTCCACCGTCACCCCTCGGAGGACCGGAACGCCACCGTACCCCGCCTGGATCGCCCGCGCCACGAGCCGCACGGTTTACCGCACCTCCCGCTTGCGGGCCTCGGGATGAAGGAAGCGCGCAATCTGCTCGAGGCCCAGGACGAGCCGGGGGCCCGGCCGCGTCACCCAAGACGGATTGAGCACGTGGATCCGACCCGACCGCACCGCCGGGAGGACGCGCCAGGCCGGACGCTGCAGCACCCGGTTTCGCCCCGGGTGCAGCAGCAAGATGACCTCCGGGTTCCGTCGGAGAATCTCCTCCTCGGAGACCTCCGGCCAGCCGGCCAGATCCCGGAACACGTTCACTCCCCCTGCGAGCTCGAGGAGGTCATGCACGAAGGTTCCCCGCCCTGCGGTGAGAAACGGCTGATCCCACACCTCCACGAAGACCCGGGGACGCGACGCAGAACGGAGCACCCGGGCCCGGATCCGCTCCGTTCGTCCCTGCATCCCGTCCACCACCCGTCGGGCGTTCTCTACCCTTCCCGTTACCCGGCCCAGGAGGAGGATGGCCTCATGCGTGTCCACTACGGAGCGAGGATCCAGAGCCAGGACCCGATACCCGAGGGCCCGTAACCGCTCGAGGTTCGCCCGCTGGAGGCTCAGGATGCCCACCACGAGATCCGGCCGCAGGGCCGCGAGCCGCTCGTAATCCAGCTGGACTCCTCCCACCTTGGGTTTGCGCCGCACCTCCGACGGATAGTCGTCCGCGCCAGATACCCCCACCACGAGCGCCTGCGCGCCGATGGCATAGAGGATCTCCGTCACGCTGGGCGCCAGGGAGACGATGCGGTGGGGCGGGGTGGGGAACACGAGGTTCTGCCCCAAGGCATCCACCACCCTCACGGGCCCTGCTCCCCATACCGTTCCCGCGAGGAGCCCGGCCAGGAGGGCTCCCACCAACAGCCATCCGGAGACGTGGGTTCGCAGTACTCCCATCGCGCAGACCCATGGCAGTATACGGCAAAGGCTACCTTCGGAACAGCCGGCGCCAGAGGTCCCTGAGCCGGGAGGATGGGCGCACCGCCTCCCCGGCCACGAGCGGTGCCCAGGTGACGGCGCGGTCCGCCACAACCACCTCCGCCCCCCCCACGGTCCTGCCTGCCTCGATGGGAGGGCGGAGGTCTGGATGGGACCAAACCCGGAGGGTCGCCCGAGTTCCCCGGGGGAGGGAGACCACGAGGTCGCGAGCGGCCACGGCCGGTACGGTCAGGCCTTCCGGGAGCCGGAAGGTCCCTACCACCGTTCCCCGGTGCGCGAAAACCCGGAGCTCGAACTCCTCAAAGCCGTAGTCCAGCAGCCGCGCGGCGTCCCGGAACACCTGTGGGGCGTTCAGGAGTACCGCGAGGAGACGGCGGCCGTCTCGGGTGGCGGAGGCCACGAGGCAACGTCCGGACTGGGCCGTCCAACCCGTTTTCACCCCATCCGCCCCCGGGTAGCGATCCAGGAGCCGGTTGCCGTTGAGAAAGCGCAGGGGACCCTGAGGACCCGGAACCTCATACATCCGGGTGCGGACGATCTCCCGGAAGACGGGGTTCTGGAGCGCGGCCCGGGCGAGGCGGGCCAGATCGGAGGCGGTGGTGTAGTGGGCGGGGTGATGGAGACCGTGTGGATTCACAAACCGCGTGTTCCGGGCACCCAAGGCCCGAGCCCGGGCGTTCATCCGCTGGACGAACCGCTCCACACTCCCGTCCACCGCTTCCGCCAGGGCCACCGCAGCGTCGTTCGCGGACTTCACCAGGAGCGCGTAGAGCAACTCCCGAACCGTCCTTCGCTCCCCCACCTCGAGCCCGATGGAGGAACCCTCCCGTTGCGCGGCAGCCCTGTCCGAGACCGTCACCACGTGATCCAGGGGGAGGTTCTCCAGGACCAGGAGGGCCGTGAGGATCTTCGTGGTGCTGGCGGGCGGGCGCGGAAGGTCCGGGTTGCGAGCTAGGAGAATCTGGCCCGTGCGTTCCTCGAGGAGCACGAAGGCCGTGGCCTCCACCTGCGGTGGGGCCCCGCGGGCCGGGGACGCCATGAGCCCGAAGACCAGGAGCAGCCCGAGCACCAGGGCCCTCACGGCCGTTCCCGCCTCCGGAGAGCATCCTGCACCCGGATCTCCCCCAGAGGGGGGAGATCCGCGAGGTCCCGCAGCCCGAAGCGCCGGAGAAACAGCTCGGTGGTGCCGTACTCGACGGGGTGTCCGGGAGCGGCCCTCCGCCCCACCTCCCGGATCAGGCCCCGGTCGAGGAGGCGTCGCAGGTGGGCATCGCTGCGGGCGCCGCGGATGGCCTCGATCTCCGCCCGGGTTACGGGCTGGCGGTAGGCCACGATGGCCAGGGTTTCCAGGGTGGCCCGGGAAAGGGGCTCCGGCTGCAGATCCAAAAACCGCCGGACGAACTCCCCGTACTCCGGTCGCGTGCACAGTTGATACCCGCCCCCCACCTCCTGAACCATGAGGCCTCGACCCTCGTACGTCCGCTGGAGTTCCTCCAGGAGCAGACGGATCTCCTCCACGGAGCACCCCATCACCCCGGCCAGCCGCTCAGGGGACACGGGGCCGCCGCTGACCAGGAGCAGGCATTCCAGAGCGCCGAGCAGGGTACGGCGCTCCCCTCCCATCAGCCGGCCTCCTCCGGCGGTGGATCCGGGCGGGATTCCACCAGTCGAAGGCGAATCGGCGTAAACGGCCGGAGCTGCTCGATCCGGACCCGGCGCTGTCGCACGAGCTCCAGCAGGGCCAGGAAGGTGACGATCACCACCAGCTTCGGATCCTCCGGCCGGAACAGGGCCTCGAACACCACGCCTGCGGGGGAGGCCTCCAGCGTCCGCAGGATGAAGGCCATCCGCTCTCCCACGGTCACGCCCTCGGCAGGGATCTCCGCCACCTGCCGGCTCCGCTCGAGCACGCGATGGAACGCCGCGATGAGATCGTCCAGGGAAACCCCCACCAGGGGAAGCTCCGAGGGGTCCACCTCCGCGGGAGGCCGGGTGAATACTCGGCTCTGCACGGCCTCGAGGGCCGCCAGGGCGGATGCCACGTCCCGGAACGCCCGGTACGTCTCCAGGTCCACCTCCACCGGGAACTCCGGCTCCCCCACAGATTCCTCCACATCCTCCTCGGCCCGGGGCCGCACGGGAAGGACCTGCCGGCTCTTGAGGACCACCAGGATCGCCGCCTGCTGGAGGAAGGTGGTTCGGGCCTCCAGGTCCACGTCCGGTAGGGATTCCAGGGTCGAGCGGAGGACCTCCGCGAGCGGGACCTCCCGGAGATCCAGCTCCCCGGCCTGGGCCCGGCGCACGGCCTCCGAGACCATCCCCTCGAACCCCGGGATCCGGATCACCGGTTCCTCTCGGGCCATGGAGACGTCCAGGGACGGAGCAAAGGGCCGGATCAGATGGGGAAGGTTCACCCTCCCGGGTAGGCCACGGAAGAGCCCACGGTGGCCACGGCACTCCACGCCCGGCGGAGCACGTCCGAGGACACCACCTCCCCGAAGTAGCGGTCCACGTTCCGGAGGGCCGCCTGGTGATCCTCCTCGGAGAGGGCGGAGCAGCAGTCCTCCACCACCACCACGTAGTACTCCCGCTGGCAGGCATCCCGCGCCGTGGTCTCCACGCACACGTTGGTCACGGTCCCCGCGAGCACCACCGTCTGGATCCCCCGGCCCCGCAGCACCAGGTCCAGGGGAGTCCCGAGGAACGCGCTGTAGCGGTGCTTGTAGAGCACGATGTCCTGTGGCTGAGGCGGGAGGATGAACTGCGCGCCCCACGTCCCGGGTCGCAGCATGGGAACCCGGCGCCGGTGCTCGCGGCGCTCCGTCCACACCGGGGTGAGCACCTCCGGCAGGTAGTGCGTCCCCACGAACACCACCTGCACTCCGACACCTCGTGCGTGCTGGAGGAGGGACTCCAGTCGTGGGATCATTCGGTGCGTGGCCTCCAGCGGCATCCCGAGCTTCCCCCAGGCGCCTTCCGGATGGCAGAAGTCGTTCTGCATGTCGATCACCACGAGCGCCGTGTGTTCGGGCCGGACCTTCTCCGCCAGCGTCATGGCTCTCCTCCTCCCGGTACGATCACGTGAAAGCCCAGGGTGGCGAACTCGCTCATGGCCTGCAGGACTTGCGTGGACTCCTGGAGGGATACGGTCCGGGTCACGAGCCGGCCGGGATCCACCTTCCCCATGGCCACCAGGTTCAACAGACCCCGATGGCTCGCCACGGGGCAGCCGAAGCTCCCGAGGAAGGAGATCTCGTGCCGCACCAGGTAGTCCACGGGGATGGAGATCCTTCCCTGTTCCTTCTGACTGGTGAGGCCGATCTGCACGTGGCGCCCCCCGCGCCGCAGGGCCAGGACCGCGGGCACCGTGGTCTCCACGGCACCCAGGGCCTCCACGGTGATGTCCGCCCCACCGCCCGTGAGGTCGCGGATGGCCTCCACGGGGTCCCCACGCGCGGCATTCACCGTGGCCACCGCGCCCTCCGCCCGTGCCTTCTCCAGCTTGTCCTCTCGGATGTCCACCGCGATGGGCCGCGCGCCCAGGGCGCTGCTGATCTGCACCGCGCTGAGTCCCACCCCGCCCACGCCGAAGATCGCCACCCACTCCCCGGGCCGCAGCTGCGCGCGATCCACAATTCCGTGGTAAGCGGTCATGTACCGGCAGCCCAACGCGGCGGCACTCACGAATCCGATGTTCTCCGGAAGGCGCAGCAGGTTCACATCCGCCTCCGGGATCAGGACCTTCTCCGCGTACCCCCCGTTGCGGCGCACCCCGAGCCCGCCTCCCGTCAGGCACAGGTTGGAACGGCCGGCGGAGCAGTACTCGCACCTGCCGCAGGCGATGTGGAAGGGCACCGTTACCCGATCTCCCGGGCGGAAGGACACAACACCATCCCCCACCGCCTCCACCACGCCCGCCAGCTCGTGCCCGGGCACCACGGGAAGACTTGGTGCCCTGCCCAGCCATCCCCAGTCCCCCTGCCATATGTGCCAGTCCGTGCGGCAGATCCCGCACGCGTACACCCGCACCACCGCGTCCGTGGGGCCCGGCTCGGGATCCGGAAGCTCCTGGACCACCAGCGGCTCCCGGAACCCCACCATCACCGCGGCCTGCACCACCCACCTCCTTCCGCTGCCTTGGACCTCCTTAGGGCACGAGGACGACCTTTCCGAATTGCTGTCCGGACTCCAGGAACATGTGCGCCTCCCGTACCTCGGAAAGGGGGAACACCCGGTCCACCACGGGCCTGAGGACGCCCCGCTCCAGGAGCGGCAGCAGCTCCCACAGCTCCCACTTCCCGCCCATGTACGTCCCGTACACGGTCACCGCCTTGCCGAAGATGTACCGGATGTCCGTGTGCACTTCAGAGCCCGTGGTGGCTCCGCACAGCACGAGCCGCCCTCCTCGCCGGAGGCTGCGGAGGCTGATCTCCCACGTGGCCGCGCCCACGTGGTCGAAGACCACGTCCGCCCCTCTGCCGCCGGTGAGCTCCCGCACACGCTCTGCCACGTCCTCCCGTTTGTGGTTGATGCCCTCATCCGCGCCCAGCGCACGGGCCCGCTCCAGTTTCCAGTCGTCCCCCGCGATGGCGATCACCCGAGCGTGGTGGGCTTTGGCAATCTGAATGCCGGCACTTCCCACACCGCTCCCCGCCCCCCAGATCACCACGTCCTCTCCGGGACGCACGCGGGCGTGAGTCACCAGCATGTTCCACGCGGTGAGGAACACCAGGGGGAACGCGGCCGCTTCCTCGAAGGTGAGGTTCGCGGGCTTGGGAAGCACGTTTACTGCGGGGACCACCACGAACTCCGCGTTGGTCCCGTTCCGTCGGGCTCCCAGCAGCCCGTATTGGGGACAGAGATTGTCCGTTCCCCGAATGCACGCGGGGCACTGTCCGCAGGAAATCCCGGGGCTCAGGGCCACCTCGTCTCCCACCCGGACCGCGGTCACTCCTTCCCCTACCGCGTCCACCACGCCCGCGCCATCAGAGCCGAGGATGAGGGGAAGCGGCCACCGTCCCGCAGGCCCACGGCGCACCCAAAGGTCGAGATGGTTCATCGCCGCAGCCCGAATCCGAACCCGAACGTGGCCAGGAGGAACTTCAGGAACCGGGACCTCCTCCAGCCGCAGCACCTCCGGGCCGCCGTGCTCCCGGATCACCACCGCCCGCATCCGCGCCCTCCTCACACAACTCCCCGCAGTCTCGGATCCAGGGCATCCCGAACGCCGTCACCCACCATGTTGAAGGCGAACACCACGATCATCAGCGCCAGGCCCGGTGCAAGCGAGAGGATGGGGAAACTGGTGAGGAACCGGTACCCCTCCAGCACCATGGAGCCCCAGGCGGGCGTGGGCGGTTTGATCCCCACTCCCAGGAAGCTCAGGCTCCCCTCGATGAGCATGGCACCACCCAAGCTCAGGCTCGCCTGCACGATGAGGGGCGAAAGACAGTTGGGGAGGATGTGGCGGAACATGATGCGGCTCGTGCTGGCCCCCAGGGCTCGAGCCGCGATCACGTACTCGTTCTCCTTCACGGAGAGGGTCTGGCCGAAGGTCAGCCGGGTGTACCCCGGGATGAAGGCCACCGCGAGCGCTACCATCACATTCCGGACCCCGGCGCCCAGGAGGGAGGTGATGACCAGGGTGAACACGAGAGGAGGCATGGCCATGAGGGCGTCCATGCACCGCATGATGAACACCCCGATTCTGCCTCCCACGAACCCCGCGATGAGCCCGAGGATCACCCCCGCGGCCCCTCCCATGAGGACCGCCCCCACCGCGACGATCAGGGAGGTCCTAGCCCCGTAGATGAGCCGGCTCAGGACGTCCCGCCCCAGGGCATCCGTCCCCAGCCAGTGCTCCGCGGTGGGCCTTTGGAGGACGTTGCGGAGGTCCTGGGCGTACGGATCGTAGGGAGCCAGCAGGGGAGCGAAGAGGGCTGAGGCGAGGAACATCCCCACCACCACGAGTCCGAACACCACCAGGGGGCGCGAGAAGAGGACCCGCCGGACCCTGGCACTGACCACCCCCCGCGCCGGCCGTACGACTGCCGTCCACTCCGCCACCCTAGCCATATCGAATCCTCGGGTCTAGGAATCCGTACATCAAATCCACCATAAGCGTGATCATGGTCGTGGAGATGCCCGTGAGCAGGGCAAATCCCTGGACTACCGGGTAGTCCTTTGCCACCACGCTGTCCACCGCCAGCCGTCCCAATCCCGGGATGTTGAACACAGTCTCGATCACCACAGTTCCGCCGATGACGAAGTTCAACAGCAGACCCGCGATGGTGACCACCGGAATGAGGGCGTTCTTGAGGGCGTGTCGGGAGATCACCTGCCGCTCGATCACGCCCTTGGCCCGTGCGGTACGGATGTAGTCCTGGCGCAGGACCTCCAGCATGCTGCTGCGGGCCTGCCGTGCCAGGGCCGCCATGGGCAGAGTAGCCAGCACCACCACGGGCATCACGCTCTGCCGGAGGCTCATCCAGAAATCCTCAAACGGTGATGTATACCCGAAAATGGGAAGCCACCGGAGTCTGAGTCCGAAGATATAGATGAACAGGATCGCCAGCCAGAAGCTGGGGGCGGTAATGCCGATGTTCGCGATGAAGGTGACGAAGGTGTCCAGCCACGTCCCTCGGCGCAGGGCACTGATGATCCCCAGGAATACCCCCACCACGCCCCCCACCACGAGCGCAGTGATCCCGATGTGGAGGGAGATGGGGAGCCTCTTGGCGATCTCTGACCGCACGTCCACCCGCTGGATGATGGAGATCCCCAGGTCTCCCCGGGTCACCAGGCCCCACAGCCACCGCACGTACTGAACGGGGAGGGGCTGGTCCAACCCGAACTCCTTTCGGAGGAGGGCAAGCCGCTCCTCCGAGGCCGCCTCGAACTCCTCCGCGGTGATCAGCATGAGCACGGGGTCCCCGGGAAGAAGTCGCATGAGCAGGAACACTACCACGCTCAGCAGCCAGACCACCAGGAGGGACTGCAAGAACCTTCGCAAAATGTAAGTACTCATCGCCCTCTATCCGTCACCCCCAGCTTGGTTTTACACCCTCACGAGAAGGTGAGGACGGTGCGGATCACCTCCCCTTTGCGCATCCACTCGAAGCTCTCGTTCACGGACTCCAGTCCCGCCCTCCGGCTCACCATCTCGTCCAGCTTCAGCCGCCCCTGCCGGTACAGCTCCAGGTACCGCGGGATGTCCACGGGGAACCGGTTGGACCCCATGACGGACCCCTGCAGGCGGCGCTCCCGCAGAATCTGTCTTGGCTCCAGCTCCAGCGTGTCCGTCATGGAGGGTACCCCGATGATGGTGGCGGTGCCCAGGGGTGCCAGGCAGTCCACGCACTGCCGGTACACCCGGGGAGAGCCCACCACGGCAAAGGAGTAGTCCACCCCTTCCCCAGTCAACTTCAGAATGGCCTCCACCGGATCCACCTCTGAGGCGTTCACCACGTCCGTGGCTCCAAATCGTTTCGCGATCTCCAGCTTCTGTGGCAAGATGTCCACCGCGATGATCCGGCGCGCCCCTGCCAGGTATGCTCCCTGCACCACCGAGATCCCAACTCCCCCCAACCCGAACACCGCCACGGTGCTCCCCGGTTGCACCTTGGCGGTGTTGAACACGGCTCCTACCCCCGTAAGAACCCCACAGCTCAACAGCGCGGCTGCCTCGAACGGCACGTCGTCGGGAATCTTCACCACTGCGTTTTCGTGGATCAGCATCTGCTCCGCGAAGGCTCCGATGTTCGCGAACTGGTTCACCGCCTGCCCGTTCCGTCGCAGGCGCGGGGGCTCGGAAGGATCCCGCCGCGTGTAGGGGCTGCGGCAGAGGTTCAGGTGCCCCGTCAGACACTCCTTGCACTGTCCGCAGAAGGCGGTCACGCATACCACCACGTGGTCTCCCGGTTTCACCCGGGTTACCGAGCTTCCCACTTTCTCCACCACCCCCGCTGCCTCGTGCCCCAGAACCATGGGGAGGGGTGCAGGCAGGTCCCCGTCCGCGATGTGCAGGTCGCTGTGACACACCCCCGCGGCCACGGTGCGCACCACCACCTCCCGCGGGCCGGGCGTGTCCACCTCAATGTCCTGGATCACCAGGGGCTTTTTGGCTTCCTGGAGCACCGCTGCCTTCATCGCTTGGCCCTCCTGATCTGGATTCGTGCCTTCCTCACACTCCTTTCGGGGATCCCACGGAGGTGGGCACCCGACGCTCCACGGAGGCCTGCTGGAGGATCCGCCACAGCTTCTCGGGCCGGAGGGGCATGTCCAGGTGCCGCACCCCAAGGGGGGCCAAGGCATCCACCACCGCGTTCACGAAGGCGGGGGTCCCTCCGATGGTCCCCGACTCCCCCACCCCCTTGGCGCCGAGGGGATTCGTGGGCGAAGGGGTAACGGTGTGGTACAGCTCAAGGGGTGGAACGTGCGCGGCCCGGGGAATGGAGTAGTCCGCCAGACTTGAGACGAGGGGTTGTCCCGAGGGGTCGTACACCACTTCCTCCAGCAGGGCCTGCCCCAGCGCCTGGACGATCCCACCCTGGATCTGGCCCGCCACGAGCAGCGGGTTGATCATCACGCCCACGTCGTCCACCGCCACGTACCGGCGGACGAACACCTCCCCCGTCTCCCGATCCACCTCCACCACGCACAGGTGGGCTCCGAAGGGGAAGGTGTTGGAGGGGATGGAGAAGGTGGCTGATTCCTCCAGACCTGGCTCCATTCCCTTCGGGAGGCGCATGGGCTGATACGCCGCGGCCGCCACCTCCGCCACGGAGAGGGACCGGTCCGGAACCCCCCGCACAAGCACCCGTCCATCCCGCAGCTCCAGATCCCTCACGGGAGCCTCCAGGAGATGCGCGGCGATGCGGAGGAGCTTGCGCCGCACCTTCTCTGAGGCTTTCAGGATGGCGGATCCTCCCACCACCAGGGTTCGACTCCCCCCTGTACCTCCTCCCACGGGGATGGCCAGGGTATCTCCGTGGACCACCCGTACCTTGTAGGGATCGATCCCCAACCGCTCGGCCGCGATCTGGGCGAACCCCGTAGCGTCCCCCTGGCCGTGGGGAGAGGTTCCCGTGAACACCACCGCGGTGCCGTCCGCGTTCAGGCGGACCTTCGCCCACTCCCAACCGAACGCACAGATCTCCACGTATGTGGAGAGGCCGATCCCCAGATACCGTCCTTCCCGGCGGGCCCGCTCCTGCTCCTCCCGCAGCTTCCTGTAGTCCGCTTTCTCCAGGAGGACCCGCAGGGCCCGGTGGTAGTCGCCGCTGTCGTACCGCAGGCCCGTAGGCGTGCGGTAGGGAAAGGCGCCCTTCGGGAGGAGGTTGCGGCGCCGGACCTCCACGGGGTCCAAGCCGAACTCCCGGGCCACGAGATCCATCCCCCGCTCCAGGTAATACGTGGCCTCCGGACGACCTGCGCCCCGGTACGCCCCGGAGGGTGTTTTGTTCGTATACACCCCCACCACCTCGATGTCCACCGCGGGGATGCGATAGGGCCCAGTGAGCATCCGGGCCGTCATGCCGGCGATGACCAGGGTGGTGGTGACCGCGTAGGCCCCCAGATCCCCCACAATGTGGGCCCGCAGCCCAATCACCCGCGCCCGCTCGTCGCAAGCGAGTTCCAGGTCACACAGCTGGCTACGCCCGTGAGCGCTCGCCACCATGCTCTCGCTGCGCCGCTCCACCCACTTCACCGGCCGCCCCAACCGCTGCGCGAGGTGTGCCACCAGAACGTCCTCGGGGCAGGCGTTGAGCTTGAGGCCGAACCCGCCGCCCACGTCCGGCGTGATCACCCGAACCTGGTTCACGTCCAATTTCAGAGCCCGCGCCAGGGTGTCCCGCAGGCTGTGGGGCAGCTGCGTGGAGGCCCACACGGTAAGCTGCTCCCGGACCCCATCCCACTCCGCCAGCACGCCCCGCGGCTCCATGGGAGCCGCCGCCAGCCGCTGGTTCCACATCCGCTGGCGGACCACCCGCGCGGCATTCCGGAATGCCTCCTCCACCTCCCCCTGCCGGATGTTCAGCCTGAGGCCCACGTTGTTCCCCAGATGCGGATGTACCAGCCGGCGTCCCTCCAAGGCCTCCAGGGGATCCACCACCGCCTCCATAGACTCGTAGGCAACCCGGACCGCCGCGGCCCCGTCCTCCGCGGCAGCCTGGCTCTCCGCGAGCACCGCGGCCACGGGCTGCCCCACGTACCGAACCACCTCCCGGGCCAGCACGGGGTGCGGTACGGGCTGGGTTCCTGGAGGCCCTATCACCGGGACGTCCTGAATCCCGAGGTCCTGGGCCAGGAGAACCTGTACGACTCCGGGCTGGCGCAGAGCCTCGGAAGCATCCACCTCCACGATCCGCGCATGCGCATGGGGGCTGCGGACCAGGGCCACGTGGAGAACCCCACCGGGGTTAAGGTCATCGAGATAGGCTCCCTTTCCCTGCAGAAGCTTGGGGTCTTCGATGCGGCGCACCTGGCGCCCGAGCCACGTCCATTCTCCCGTCATGCTCCCTTCTCCCTCGTGGTCTTCACGGCATTATTCGCCCGCGGGAGCCGCGATCCCTGCTTTTTGCACCCGGCGGCTCTGCCAGGCGCTGAGCCGCCGGGGCATGACTCCGATCAGTACGGAAAAGGCACCGGCCGCACCTCCCGCGCTGAGGATGTGCACGTCCGCGGGGTCCCGGATGAGGTGCACCCACCGGTCGTCCGGGTCCTCCTCCTCCACCCATCGCCGGGGTTCCCCGAGTACGTACCCGCCCTTGCGGTTGTCCCCGATGGCCCGGAAGTCCGCGGCCCTCCGTCGGGCGTGGACCTGCAGGAACCTGCGGATATTCTCTTTCGTCCACCCCTCCCGGGCGAGGAGGGCTCGGTGCTCCGGACCGATGAGGAGGAGGTACTCCGTGTAGCCCACGGGGCCGAAGGCGGGGACGGGGGACATGGCATCCGCGATGGCCCGCAGGAGCCGTTCTCCGTTCCCATCCGGGTCGAAGTATCCCACGGTGCTGGGACCCCGGCAGGCCATCACGGAGACCACGCTGTCCTCGGCCGCATATCCTCGCTCCACGTGGAAGGGCTCCCAGGGACTTCCCTCTTCGTCCTCCCCGATGCAGTACGTGTACTGCCCAGGGTGCCCGAAGGTGGACCGATCCGTCTCCAAAGAGCCGCCCAGGTTGATGAGCACGAGTCGCAACACCCGTCCGATGGTGGCGTTGGCCCGGTTTCCAGGCCCGAACAGCCGCTCCCGGCAGTTGATCCCGATCCGGTGCCGGACGGGCCCGTTCACGATCACCAGGAGGCCCGGGCCTGCGGTGGTACAGGCCACCGCCTGGAGGTTAAAGGCCGGGTCCAAAATCGCCTCCACCGCGGCCAACACCACGGGCATGTATTCCGGCCGGCACCCTGCCATCACCGCGTTCGCCGCAATGAGCTCCACGGTGGCCGGGGTGTTCCGGGGGGGAACCACGCCCAGGATCTCGTCGCCGCGGCGGCCCGAGGCCTCGATCATGCGGTCCACCAGGGACCGCAGGGGCGGGAAGACGGGGAGGCCATCCGTGCACCCGTGCTCCATCAGGTGCTCGACCAGCTCCGCATATTCCGTCCGCATCCGCGCCCCTCACTCCCCACGCACTGCCCGGACCTGCCCCAGCGCGCTCAGCAGGCGCTCGGTTACAGGATCCAGCAGTCGCCTCGCACGTTCCGCGGCCTCCTCCGGAGTCAGATTCGCCAGGGGATGTGGCATCACCACGAACCACGGCTCCTGCGCTTTCCGGGTGGCCTGGATGGCCCGCACCGTGGGCACGAAGGGCTCCGTGATCACGGCCACCGCCGGGATCCCCCGCTCCACCAAGCTGATGGCGTCGTGCACACTGCACGCGCTGCAGGACCCTCAGTCCCCCACCCCGGTGAGGACCAGATCCACGTCCTCCGTCACCCGCCTCAGCTCCTCCTCCGTGGCGGGTACGGACGGGAATCCCTTGACCACAAAGGGCCCAATCCGAACCCCGTACCGGTCCGCCAGCTGCCGACCCAGCTCCCGCAACAGCCGCTCCGAGCCCGGCTTGGAGTTGTCCAGCAATCCGCACCGCAGTCCCCGCAGCCGCTCCGGGTTAAGCCGGACTTGAGGGAGGGAAGCGGTCACCTGTGCTCCCTCCCCCCACAGCCTCCCTCCCGTGGGATCCACAACCTCCAACCGCCAGTCCCGCATCCCGCTCACCTCCTCACCGTCGGATCCAGGCCTCTCCGGGTGTCCACCACGGCCAGGTGACCCATTTCATGTGGTTGGTGCCCTGAACCTGGGGCCGCTTCACGTACGCCCGCGGCGACCGCCATACCGTCACGTGCAGGTGCTCCTGCAACAGGATGCGATGCAGCTGCTGTGCCTTGTACCTCTCCGGCCGCAGGGTGGCGGTGGACTCCGCGAACACTCTATTCAGGGTTGCGGGCCGCGCCATGCTCGCCCACACCTCCGGCGGGTTCACGAAGTAGAATCCCACGAAGCTGTTGTAGTTTGCGAAGAACCCGAGGAAGTGCACCAGGATCCCCCGCCAGCCCCGCGTGGAGTACTCCCGGTACCGCGGCGCCTCCGGGAACTCCAGATCTGCGTGGATCCCCACATCCCTGAGGTACCGCTGGAGGGCCACCACGTGGTCCCGGGGGATGAACGGCGCCGGGATGAGTCGGGTGCTGAACCCATTGGGATAGCCTGCCTGCGCCAGAAGCTCCCTGGCCCGCGCCGGGTTGTACGTGGGCCCCCGGTAGTCCTGGAGGTACGCATTCTGCTCCGGGAACGCCAGCTGGTTCGTGGGCTGCAGCAGCCCAAACCCCAACCCGCGGGCGATGGTCTCCCGATCGATCGCATAGTTCAGCGCCTCCCGGACCCGTCGGTCCGCGAACGGCGAGTCCGGGTTCGCGCTATCCGGAATCAGGGTCAGGATTGCGTTGTCCGCGGCCATCAGCTCAAACCCCGCCTGCCGTAGCTCCGCGATCAACTGCAGGTCCTGCAGTCCCGCCACGTCGATCTGTCCCGCCAGCAGGGCTGCCTTCAGGGTCTGCGGATCCCGGATGAACCGGATCTCCACCCCGTCCAGGTAGGGCTTGCCCCGATCCCAGTACCGTTCAAACCGCCGGTACCGCACGTACGCGTCCCGCTCGTACCGCTCCAGCTGGAAGGGACCCGTCCCCACCGGATGCCATCGGGCCCGCTCCACCCCCAACCGCTCCAGGGCCGCGGGCGAGATGACGGTCGCCGGGGTCCCCGCCAGCGTCACCAGCACCCGGTTGTCCCACCCTTTCAGGCGGATCCGCACCGTGTCCAGGCCCACCGCCTCCACCGCCTCGAAGTAGGGGATGATGCCTCGCTCCACCTGCCTCTGGAGGTTGAACTGCACTGCCTGGGCCGTGAGGTCGGTCCCGTCGTGGAACTTCACCCCTCGCCGCAGGTGCAGGGTGATGGTCCGTCGATCCGGGCTGATCTCCCAACGCTCTGCAAGCTTCGGCGTGGCCTGGCCCGCGCGGTTCATCCACAGCAGCGGCTCCAGGGCCGGGATGGCCGCGCAGATGGAGATGCCCACGATCTCCCAGGGGATCCCGAAGGGTCCCCCCGGCGCCTCATCCACGACCCGGAGGAAGCCTCCTCGGGAAGGAGAGGGGATCGCCGCTCCAGTCCCTGCCGCCAGAGCAAGGACGAGCGGAAGCGCCACCGCGGCAGCTGCCCGTCGAATCCAGAAACGCTTCAACGTTTCGAACCTCCTCATTCTGCCTGTTTCGTCCGAAGGGTCGCGCCTCACCGATCCAGCCACGCGTCCTCGGGCGCCCAGAACGGCCAGGTGGCCCACCGGAGGTGCTTGGTATCGCGTACGTACTTCTGCATCACGTAGAGTCTCCCATAGCGCATGAGAGGGATCACCGTGAGATCGCTGAGCAACAGGCGGTGGAGGGCCTGGACCTTGTGCCGCTCCTCCCGCAAGGTCCGTACGGAGTCCCGGAACAGGGTCTCCAGCTGAGCCGGACGCCTCATGCTGGTGTACCCCTCAGGGGACTGGGTGTAGTAAAAGCTCACGTGCGCGTTGAAGTTCGGGAAGTATCCGAACACGTGGATGAGCATCCCCCGCCAGCCCCGCCGCTGGTATTCCGTGTAGCGGCCGATCTCGGGAAGCTCCAACTGGGCGCGAATCCCCACTGCACTCAGGTACTGCTGGATCGCGACCGCGATGTTGCGGTCCAGGTACGGGGCTGGGATCAGGGTGGTCTCGAACCCGCTGGGGTATCCCGCCTGCGCCAGCAGCTCCCGCGCCCGTTGGGGATTGTACGTGGGCCCCCGGTAGTCCTGGAGGTACGCCCTGGATTCCGGAACGGCGAGCTGGGTCCACCCCTGGGAGAGGCCGAAGAGGGTGGCCTGAGCCAGGGAGTCCCGGTCTACGGCATACCCGATCGCCTCCCGCACCCGCCGGTCCGCCAGCGGAGAGTCCGGGTTCGCGCTGTCCGGGACCAGGACCACCACGCCGCCGAAGAAGGATTCCGCCGGATAGCCCTGCCGGATCAGCTCCGCGGCGACTGGATAAGGGCCGAGTCCTACCACGTCCACCTGTCCTGCGAGGAACGCGGCCCGCAGCGTCTGGAGATCCCGGATGAACCGGATCTCCACCCCGTCCAGGTAGGGCTTGCCCAGTTGCCAGTAGTTCGCAAACCTCCGGTAGGTCACCGCGGCATCTCGCTGGTAGCGGACGAACCGGAAGGGTCCTGTCCCCACCGGCTCCCACCGGGCCCGGTCCACCCCCTGCCGCTCGATGAAGGACGGTGACGCCACGAGGGCCGAGGTCCCCATGAGGTTGAGCCAGATCCGGTTGTCCCACTCCTGGAGGTGAATGCGGACCCGTCGTTCATCCAGCGCTTCCACGGATCGGAAGGAGACCCGGCGGGCCTCGATCTGGCGCTGGAGGTTGTAGACCACCGCCTGTGCGTTGAGGGGCGTTCCGTCGTGGAAGCGGACACCGCGCCGCACGGTGAGGGTGACGGAGCGACGGTCCGGAGCCACCTCCCACCGTTCCGCAAGCCGCGGGTGCACCTGCCCCTGCCGATCTACCCAGAGAAGGCTTTCGAAGGCGGGGATGGCCGCGCACACGGACACCCCCACGATCTCCCACGGCACGCCGAAGGGTGAGCCGGGCGGCTCGTCCACCACCCGCAGCATCCCCCCACGCCTGGGGACCGAGGCGGCCCCCACGGGCGGCACATCGCTCCCCACCCCCCAGACGAGGCCGATCCCCACCACTCCAGCGAGCACCCACGCCACGACCCGCATGCGCATCACCTCCAGCTGTAGCCCTCGCGTTACGCCCCGATGTCCTTCCCGATGGCATGGGCCATGGCCCGGTACTGGGCGTAGTCCCCCAGGGGGCAGACGGCGACTCCGGGGATCACGATCACGCTGGCGGTGATCAGGCCCGCCTCCCGGCTTGCGAGGAAGGCCACGAGCGCTCCGATGTCCTCGGGGAGGGCAATCCGTCGGGACGCCACCCGGGCCTCCACCTCCTCCTCCCGCATTTGGGCGCGCATGCGGCCCGTGAGGATCCCGGCGGGGAGGACCGCGTTCACCGTGATCCCGTACGGGTAGAACTCCGCGGCCAGCTGCCGCGTGAGGCCCAGCAGGCCCCGCTTGGAGGAGGTGTAACAGGCTCCTCCGTTCAGGCTGGCCCGCAGGGCTGCCAGGGAGGAGAGGTTTACGATGCGGCCGAAACCCTGCCGGACCATATGGGGAAGGGCGGCCCGGCTCATGTAGAAGGGGCCCGAGAGGTTCACCCGGAGGTAGCTCCACCACTCCTCGTCCGGCATCCGCTCCACCGCGGGGGAACGGCCCAGGCGCGCCGCGTTGTTCACCAGGATGTCCAGCCTCCCATACCGATCCACCACGGACTCCACCATCCGCCGGGCCTGGGCGGGATCCGAGACATCCCCCACCACCGGCCACGCCTCCTGGCCTCTTCCGCGGATCTGGTCCACCGTGGCCTGCGCGTACTCCTCCTGGAGGTCGTTCACGGCCACCCGTGCGCCTTCCTCCGCCAGGGTCCGCGCGATGCCCGCTCCCCCCCCACCCAGCGCTCCGCCCCCGGCGCCCGTGACGAGGGCCACCATCCCTTCCAGCCGGCCCATGGGCATGCTCCTAGACGAACGCGGTCTCCTGGCGCCCCCCACCCCCTCCGGGCACCACGGAGACCGCCCCGTCAATCGGGATCGCCGCCCCTGTGATGTACCCCGCCTCCCGGCTCGCCAGGAACACCACCAGGGCCGCCACCTCCTCCGGAGTGCCGGCCCGCAGCGCGGGAACGGTGGCTGCCACCGCGCTTTGCCGTTCCTCCGGCCAGCCCTCCAGGATCCTCGGCGTGAGGATGAACCCTGGCAGGATGGCGTTCACCGTGATGCCGTGCTG
>JAVKHN010000021.1:0-33033 GCA_031459935.1 Candidatus Sysuimicrobium calidum
GTGGCGGGAGCGGGTGGTGCTCGTTGGCTCCGTGGTGCCCATCGCGATCCTCGCCAACGCGGTGCGGGTCACCTCCAACATCGGCCTGGGGATCTACGAGGGCACCTACCACACCGTGTCCGGCTGGATGGTGTTCGTGGCGGCCACCGCCATGCTCGTTGGGGTCTCCTCGGCCCTGGGAAGGGGAGTGAGGGCTGCGTGAGCCGGCCGAAGGTTCTTGCCGCGCTCGGGAGCCTCCTCCTGGCCGCCGTGGTGCTGCAGGTCACCCTGGGCCATGTGGTGCCCCTGCGAGAGGGGTTTGAGGCGTTCCCTCATCGACTGGGACCTTGGGCCGGCACGGACGAGGTCCCGGAGCCCGACGCCCTCGCCCGCACGCGGCCGGACGCCTTTCTCAGCCGCCGCTATGCGGATCCCGAAGGCAGATCCGTGGTGCTCTACGTCGCGTACTTCGCCCGGGAATCCTCCCGGGCGCAGATCCAGGCCGCGTGCTGGGGTAGCTGCCAGGTACGGGAGGTCAGGCCGCACCGGGTCCGGGTGGGTCGGTCGGCCCTGGAGGTGAACCGGGCGTGGGTGGTGCAGGAGGGAGAGCCCGCGGTGATCCTGTACTGGTACCAGCTGGGAGGAGCCACCCTGCGGGACCCGTACCGGGCGAAGCTGGACCAGGCCCTGCGGGTCCTCCTCAAGCAGCGGTCCGACGGAGCCCTGGTGCGGGTCTCGGCCCCGGTGCGTTCGGATCCTCTAGAGGCTCTGGGTCGGGCGGAGAATTTCCTGCGCGCAGCTCTCCCCGAACTCCTGCGCTATCTACCCGAGTGAGGAGGCGGAGAATGACGGCGGACGCGTTGCGGTTAGGCCGGGCTCGATCCGGCCGGCCCCGGCGGCTGTGGATCCTAGGGCTTGTGGCTCTCGGCACGGTGGTGCTCGCCAGCGCAGGTCTTGCGGCGTGGCGCAGCCCCCAGGTGCGGCTCGCCCGCAGCTGGAAGCAGGGCGAGACCTTCTTCGCCGCGGAGCGGTACCGGGAGGCGGTCATCGCCTACCGCAACGTCCTGCAGGTCCGGCCCGAGGACGCTCGGGCGCACTACCGGCTGGGCGTCTCCTACCTCCGGCTCGGGGACCTCCCCCGCGCCCACGCCTCCCTCAAAAAGGGCCTTGAGCTTGATCCGGGGTTTCTCGACGTGCGCCTTGCCCTCGCCGAGCTGTACCTGGCGGCTCGGGAGCCTGCCCGGGCGGCGGAGGAGGCCCGCACGGTGCTCTCCCGCAGGCCCAAGGACGCAAAGGCGCACCTCGTGCTGAGCCAGGCCGTGGGAAGTTTGGGGGACCCGGATGAGGCCCTGGAACTGGTGGAGGTGGCCCTGCGCCTGGATCCCAAACTGGGCCGGGCCTACGTGTGGAAGGCTACGCTGCTGCTGGCTCAAAAGCGGGTGGATCTTGCAGAACGCGTCCTGCGGGACGGGGTGCGGCACGCTCCTCAAGACCCGGAGCCTAGAGTTTCCCTTGCGGCGCTGCTCGCGCGCACGGACCGCGCACAGGAGGTGGAACAGATCCTCCAGGAGGCCGCACAGTCCCTCCCGCGCCGGCCCGAGCCGCTGGTGGCCCTCGGCGACTTCTACGCGGCCCAGCGCAAGCTTCCGGAGGCCATGGACCACTACCGGCGGGCGTGGGATCTCGCCCCGCACGCCAACCTGCCCGGACTCAAGCTCGGGGAGCTGCTGCTGGCCCAGGAGCGGTGGGAGGAGGCCGTGGAGGTGGCCCGCAGGATCCTCCTCGCGAACGCCAACGATCCCCTCGGTCACTACCTCCTGGGCCGGGCCCGGTTGGGGGAGGGGAAGCTTGAGAAAGGGGTCGAGGCCCTGCGCAGCACGGTGCTCCTCGCCCCGGATCTCGTGCAGGCGCGGTTCCTGTTGGCCCAGGCCTACCTCGTGCAGGGAAAACCCGACCGGGCCCGGGAGCAGCTGGAGGAGGCCACGAAGCGGGCACCCCGGTTCGCGGCCGCCCGGGTCAGCCTCGCAAGCGTGTACGCGGCCCTGGGCAGGCCGGAACGCGGCGAACAGGAGCTGAAAGCTCTCGTAGCCCTTTACCCCCGGAGCGCCGCCGTCTACATCGCTCTGGGCGACTTCTACGCCCGCCGGCAGCGGCTTCCGCTTGCCCTCGGCGCCTACCGCAGGGCCGCGGAGGTGGAACCGCGGAACGTGGCGGCCCGCATCCGCACGGGGATCACCTACCGGTTGCTGGGGAATCCGGACGCGGCCCTGCGGGAGTTCGAGGCAGCCCTCCGCATCCGGCCGGATGCCGCGGACGCCCTCGCGGAGATCGCCCGGGTGCACGTGCAGCGCAGGCGCTTCGACCTCGCCTTAACCCGGGTGCAGCAGGAGATCCGGAAGTACCCCGAGCACGCGAACGCCTACGTGGTGCTGGGGATGATTTACGAGGAGATGGGGGACGTGGTGCGGGCGGAGCAGGCCTACATCCGGGGCACCGTGGCCAATCCCCGGCTTCCGAGGGCCTATCTCATGCTGGGCCGGCTGTACACCCGCCAGGGGAAGCTCGAGCTCGCGGCCCGGAAGTACGAGGAGGCCCTGAGATTGGATCCCCGCAACGCCGACCTGTACACGCTCATCGGGAACCTGCACGAGCAGCAGGGGAACGTGGAACTGGCGCAGAGCTACTACGAGCGGGCCCTGCGGGTGGATCCCCACCACGCACTCGCGGCCAACAACCTGGCCTACACCCTGGCGGATAGGGGGGCAAGCCTCAACCGGGCCCTGGAACTCGCCAGATTGGCCCGGGAGCGCCTGCCGCAAGATCCCCACGTGGCAGACACCCTGGGGTGGGTGTACCACCAGCGGGGCCAGTTCCAGGAGGCCCTGCCGCTGTTGCAGCAAGCGGTAAAGGGGCTAGCGGACAACCCCACCGTCCGCTACCACCTGGGCATGACCTACTACCGGCTTGGGAACCGCGTGGAGGCCAGGCGGGAGCTACTGGCGGCCGTGAGCCTCAAGCGGGACTTCCCGGAGGCCAAGGAGGCCCGGCGGGTGCTGGAGGAGCTGGGGGTTCCTACTTCCCCACCGCGGCGATGACGAGTACGCCGGTGCGGTCCGCGGCTTCCAGGGCGGAGGGGTGCACTACGAACCCGAACAGGGCCGGTACAGGCGTGCCCGGGAGCTGGGGCGTGAGGCTGCGGACGCGGCGCGCAAGCACCTCCACGTCCCTTCCGTAGATCCGGCTGCGCACCTCTCCCACCACCACGACCCGCTCGCCATCCCGGGTCCCTTCCCCGAAGAAGTCCACCTCCACCTCCTCGCCGTCCACGAGGAAGAAGCGGCGCTCCAGCTGTGTCACCCGGATGCCATAGCGCTGGGCAAGGTAGGCAGGGCCCAGCTCCCGGGCCAGCTCCTCCAGGGTGAACCCCACGGCATCCGAGAGCCGGCCCACCTGCTGGGCGAGTTGCTGGACGGCCTGCTCGGTTCTGGCCTGGGCTTCGGCGAGGCGTGCGGTGGCCTCTTCGAGGCGTCCGACCCTCTCCTCGGTTCTGGCCTGGGCTTCGGCAAGACGGGTGACGGCCTCCTCGAGCCTGCCCACCCGCTCCTCCACCCGTTCCATCCGTTCTTCGAGCCGACCCACCCTCTCCTCGGTTCTGGCCTGGGCCTCGGCGAGGCGACGCACCTCCTCCGCGAGCTCCCGTACCACCCTGGGCAGGTCCAGCAGCGCGTCGGTGAGCAGTACCCGACGCAGCTCCTCCCGCCACTCCGGGCGCTCCCTGAGCAGCTTCAGCAGGTCCTGGAAGTCCTTCACCGTGAACGGCATCTCAAGGACATTGTACCTCAGAGGCACGAAAAGCACAGGAGCCCGGTCCGACCGGGCCCCTGTGCTTTTGGCCAGGAGGCGTACTATGCGCTACCCGCCCCGCCGCAGCCGACGTCCACCCACCAGGACCGAGCCCAGCCCGATGCCGAACAGCGACAGCATCCCGGGCTCCGCCACCCGCGGCCGGACCTCGAAGTCGAAGCTGCTGTTGCTGGCCCGGTCGTGGGTGATCCACGCCACCAGGGTGAGGGCGAAGGGTTCAGTGGCCGAGGCAGCTCCCACCGCGTTCCCGCTGTACCCACCGGCCCCGAAGGGCCCGAAGGAGGCCAGGAGCGCTCCGGTTCCGAAGAGCGTGTTGCTGTTGTCGAGGTAGCCTGCGAACGAGGCAGTACCGCCAGTTGGAGCGGTGCCCCCCACGTGGAGGGAGGCGGGGTAGATGCCGCCCACCAGCGGCCCGGTGTACCCGGTGTGGCTGGCCTGGATGATCAAGTTCCCGGGCCCGCCCGAGACGCTCACGTTGTTGAGATCCAGCCAGGCGAAGCTCTTGCTTCCCAGCGCCGGCTCCGTGATGGCGGTGGTGACGTTAACGGTGAACGCGCCCACCGATCCGATGAACGTGACCACGCCCGCTGCCGGGTTCGCATCGCAGGCAGCCCCGTCGTCGCACTGGACCCAGGTCGTACCCCCGTCAGCCGACAGCCGGACGGAGACCGCGGCCGCCACGAGGGGGACCGCGAGGACGAGTAAGCCGGCCAGCAGGAGGGCCAGCCGCTTCCGATCCGATCCGAGAAACTTCCAGAGCCCCTTTAACCCCATACCGCCTCCTCAGCGTTACAGCCTGTTTCCCTTATAAGGCGGGCCAGGGGTGCCGTCCCTCCTCCATCGGAAGGATTTTGGCGGATCGGTTGGGCGGGGCCGGTGCCCGGACGGCGCCGTTGGGAAGCCGGAAGCAGGGCCAGGGAGGACGTGGCCACGATTTCGCGGTGCTCGAGGGGCCGCAGACGATCGGCCTGCCGGACGTGGTCCTGGTGGAGACAGTGCACGTCCTGACCTCGGTATACGGGGTACCCCGGGAGCAGGTGGTGGACGCTCTGGTGGAGCTCGTGCAGCGGCGGAACCTGGAAGTGGTGGGTCTCAGAAAGGATCGGGTGCTGCGCGCCCTGAGGATGTGCCGGCCTTCCGGTCGGGTCTCCTTCGCGGATGCCCTGATCTGGGCGGCTGCGGGAGAGGTGGGCCGGGTGTACACCTTCGATCAGCGGTCCCCCTCCGAGGACCTGCAGGTCCTGACGCCCTGAGAATCACCTTTGGGAAATCCCTGCCGCCTCGAGGGGAAGGGGTTTTTGCGGCCGACCGAGCAGGATCTCCAGGGCGCGGTCTCCCTCGTTGAAGAGCAGGTCCACGATGGAAAGGTCAGGCACGAACCCCGCCTGGGGGAACTGCTGGCGGTAGGGGGGACAGTTCCAGTTCTGCAGCCAGACCTCGATACCGGCCTCCTCGAACTGCCTTACCTCCAGGTGGTTAGTGGCCGCGTAGTCCCCCGTGAGGTAGGCGGAAGCGCCCAGGGTCCGGCAGATGGCCACGAGGCGCTCCGTGGCCCGACCCGGGATCCCGAGCTCGGAGCTGCGTACGAGCCGTGTGCGCAAACCCAGCAACCCGAAGATGCGCTCCAGCAGGTGCAGGTTCAGCGTGCAGAGATGCTCCCACTCCCGGGCGTAGACCTCCTCGAAGGCCTCCGCGTACCGGCGGAAGGAGGGGGCCCGGCCGTAGTGGGTCCTGAGCGTGTTCCAGTGCTTTCTGCGCCAGTTCTCCCGGTTGCAGATCCGCACTTCAGAGATGGGTTTGCCGAAGGGCTCCTCCACAGGCACGGTGAGGTACGTCCAGCCCTGGGCGGTCTTGATCCGGTTGCGGTTCTGCCAGCCGTTCTTGGTGTACTGGGCGTCGTCCAGGAGCACGAACACATCAGCCCGGGCCGCCTTGTCCACGTACCGCAGCCAGGGGAGGTAGTGGGGCTGGTGGACGGCGACGATCATCCCCAGGATCCTGCGGGCGCAGGGGGTGCGTACCGCAAGAAGCCGTTTTCGCGGCACCACCCGATGGTCCGGCGTAACCCCTCCTCCAGGTCCACCCGGGGCCGGTAGCCCAGCACCAGGCGCGCCCGGGTGAGGTCCGGAACCCGCCGGGGCGTGTCCTCGAACCGCTGGCCGTAGTAATCCTCGTAGGGTACGAACACGATGCGGGAGGAGCTCTCGGCCAGGTCCCGGACCAGCTCCGCGAGCTCCAGAATCCGGATCTCCCGGTCGTTCCCCAGGTTGAAGACCTGCCCCTCCGCCTCGGGGACCTCCGAGGCCAGGAGGATGCCGGTGACGAGATCGTCCACGTAGCAGAAGCAGCGGGTCTGGGACCCATCCCCGTGCACGGTGAGGTCCTCGCCGCAGAGAGCCTGCCGGATAAAGCGGGCCACCACGGTGCCGTAGCCGTTCTCGTGGATGCGGGGACCGTACACGTTGAAAAAGCGCAGGATGACCACGGGAAGGCCCTGAGCTGCATAGGCCCAGGCAAAATGCTCGTCGATGGCCTTGGAGCTGCTGTACGACCACCGGGTCACCGTGGTGGGCCCCAGGACCCGGTCGTCCTCCTCCTGCAGGGGCGCTCTGGTGGCCTTGCCGTACACCTCGCTGGAGCTCGCGAGCACCACCTTCTTCCAGTGCCGGAACGCGGCCCGCAGCACCGTCTCCGTCCCCTCCACGTTCACCCGGATGGCCTGCAGGGGGTTCTGCACGATGTACCAGACGCCCACCGCGGCCGCGAGATGGAAGACGACGTCGCAGGACTCCACCAGCCGGTCCACCACGGGCCCGTTCAGGATGGAGTCATTCACGAACCGGAAGCGGGGATGCGTGAGGTGGTGACGGATGTTCGCGATCCGGCCCGTGGAGAGGTTATCGAGGACCACCACCTCGTCGCCCCGGTCGAGCAGGCGGTCCACGAGGTGCGATCCGATGAACCCGGACCCTCCTGTGACGAGCGCACGCATCCCCACTCTCCCCACGTGACGTCTCAAAGGCCAGAGTACCGGAGCCTCCCCGGGAGGCTCATCCCTCGGACGCAGGAAGGAAGCGGATCATATGGAGGATGCGCAGTTCCGCCGGATGGGGTATCCTGATCGGGCCATGGACGCCACCCCGCACCTGCTGTTCGGCGCTGCCCTGGGCATGCGAATGCGCAATCCGCTGCTGGCCTTCGCGGTGGGCGTGGCGAGCCACGCGTGCCTGGATCTCCTCCCCCACTTCAACTACACGGGGTGGCGCCCCGTGTCCCCGGCCAGGGTGGTGGACGTGGCGGTCGCCACAGGTCTGAGCCTCCTCATCGCCCGCCTGAGTCCCTCCCCTCTCGGGACCCTGGCGGGGGCCACAGGAGGCGCGTTCCCGGACGTGGAACGGGTGTTGAACGGGCACGCGAAGGACTTCTTCCAGCGGCCGCCCCTCTCCTTGCAACAGCACGAGATCCCGCCGCCGTGGGGCCTCGTGACTCAGGCCGCGGTGGTGGCGGCGGCGCTGTGGCTCGCGTGGAGGGGATGGCAGAGGTCAAGACACTCCGTACTGACTTGACAGCCGCCTTTGTGGCTATGAGATTAATAGATTGCGTTTAACTCGGGTCCGGGCCGAGCGGTGGGGGTCTATGCTGACCGCGGAGGGGCTGTACAAGCGGTTCGGGGGGGTGGCGGCGATCCGGGGGGTGAGCCTGGAGGTCCGCGAGGGGGAAATCGTAGGGCTCGTGGGCCCGAACGGCGCGGGGAAGACCACCCTCTTCAACCTCCTGACCGGAATGCTCCCTCCGGATCAGGGATGGGTCCGCTTCCGGGGCCAGACGCTGACAGGTCCTCCGTGGATGCGGGCTCAGCTGGGCCTGGGGCGGACCTTCCAGGTGCCCCGCGTCTTCCCACCCCTCACCTGCCTCGATCACATCCTCCTGGCCGTGGATGCCCGGAACGGAGCCAGGTCCACGCCCCGCCCCGGGGGCCCGGATCCCCGGGATCTCCTGACGTTCGTGGGGCTCGTGGGCCTGGAGCACGTCCCCGCGGCGCAGCTCAACCCCACGCACCGCAAGCTCCTGGAGCTCGCCACCGTGCTCGCCACGGATCCTTCCCTGCTCCTGCTGGACGAGCCCATGGCAGGGATGACGCCCGTGGAGGTCCAGAACACCATGGGCCTGATCCGGCGGCTGCGGGAGGAACGGGGGATCACCGTGGTGTGGGTGGAACACCTCATGCACGCGGTCACCAAGGTGGCGGATCGTGTGGTCGTCTTGCATCAGGGTGAGGTGATCGCGGAGGGACCTCCCGAGCAGGTCATGCGGGATTCCAGGGTGGTGGACGTCTACCTGGGAGAGGGGACGCGCGCATGACCGAGAGTCCCCTTCTCTGCGTGGAGCGTCTGCACGCGGGCTATGGGGCCCTGTCCGTGGTTTGGGACATCAACCTGGTGGTGCACCCCGGGGAATGGGTGGTGGTCCTGGGCCCAAACGGGGCGGGCAAGACCACCCTTTTCCGGGCCCTCGCCGGGGTGCGGACGAACGGGCTTCGGATCAGCTCCGGAAGGGTGATGGTCCGGGATCGGCCCCTGGTGCCCCTGGACGCGTACCATCGGGTGCGGGCCGGCATCGCGTACGTCCCAGAAGGAAGGCACGTGTTCCCAGGACTCACGGTGCAGGAGAACCTGGAGCTGGCGGGAGCGGTCTGTCTGGACCGCCGGGAGCGGCAGCGGGCCATGGAGGAAGTCTTCCACCTCCTGCCGGTTCTCGCGGAGCGGCGGCGGCAGCTCGCGGGCACGCTCTCCGGTGGGGAGCAGCAGATGCTTGCCATCGGGCGGGCCCTGATGCAGCGGCCCACCCTCCTGATCCTGGACGAGCCCTCCCAGGGGCTTGCCCCGAAGGTGGTGCTGGCCCTGTATGAGTTCCTCGCCCGCCTGCGGGAGCGGGGGGTGACCCTGCTCATGGCGGAACAGAACGTCCGCGAGGCTCTCCGCCTGGCCGGCCGGGCGTACGTGCTGGAGCACGGGCGGGTGGTGCGGGAGGGACCGAGTGCGGCATTGATGGAGGATGAAGCCGTGCGCAGGGCGTTTCTGGGGATGTGAGCGGATCGCGTGCCCTTCGAACAAAAACATAAAGGGGGGGAGGAAGCGCATGGCACACCGCATGGATCGAAGGCAGTTCCTGAGGGTGGCGGCGGGGGCCACGGCCACGGCCCTGCTGCCCCACTCCTGGGCGAGGGCGCAGGCGAGACCGGTGCGGATCGGGTTCGCCATCTCGGAGACCGGGCCCTTAGCCGTCGGCGCGCGGCTCACCCAGACCCCCAACTACTACCTGTGGCGGGACGAGGTGAACGCGCGCGGGGGGCTGTTGGTCCGGGGAGAGGGGCGGCGGCCTGTGGAGTTCGTGAACTACGACGACCGTAGTGACGTCGGCACCTCCGTGCGCCTGTACGAGAGGCTCATCCGGGAGGATCGGGTGGATCTGGTGCTGCCCCCGTACTCCACAGGCATCATCTTTGCGGTGGCGCCCGTGGTGAGCCGGCTCGGGTACGTCCTCCTCGGGGTCACGGTGGGTTCCCTGAGGATCCGGGAGCTGGGGGCGGAGAACTTCTTCGCCCTACTGCCCCAACCGGATTCCGTCACCATCAGCATCGTGCAGTTCCTGCGGGAGGTGCGGGAGCGCTACGGCTGGAACCGGGTGGCCCTGCTGCACATCGCAGACCTGCACGGCGTGGAGCACCGTACCGCCATCCTTCCCCTGCTGCAGCGGGAGCGATTCGAGATCGTGGAGGACCGCAGCTACCCCATCACGGTCACAGACCTCTCGGACGTGGTGCGCGCGCTTCAGGCCCGTCGTCCGGAGATCCTGGTGGCCTTCAACTACCCCGCGGACGGACCCCTACTCGTGCAGCAGTGCATCGCCCTGCGCTTCAACCCGCGCATCATGATCCTGGGGGTGGGCGCCTTCTTCCCCGAGTTCCGCCAGCAGTTCGGCGAGAACACCAACGGCATCGTCTGCCACCAGGCCGCATGGACCCCGAAGCTCCGGATCCCCGGGGCGCGCGAGTACTACGAGGCCTTCCGGAAGAAGTTCGGCCGGGATCCGGACTACGCGGGGAGCTCCCTAGTCTACCAGAGCCTGAAGATGCTGGAGCAGGCCGTCGCGGAGGTGGGGCTGGACCAGCGGCGCATCAAGGACTACCTGGAGCGGCATGAGTTCAACGGCCCCTGGGGGCCCGTGAAGTTCGAGCGGGGCATCAACCGGGCGGGGAACTACGTGGGCAGGCCGAACCGGCTGGGCCAGTGGCAGCCAAGCGGATACGAGGTGATCTGGCCTCCGGAATACGCCACCGCGCGGCCCATCATCCCAAAGCCCGACTGGAAGTGACCGGGATGGACGTGCGCCTGTTCCTGGAGATCGGGGCGGGAGGGATCCTGCTGGGGGGGTTGTACGCGCTCATCGCGGTCGGGCTCAACCTGCAGTACGGGCTCATGCGGGTGCTGAACGTGGCCCACGGCGAGTTCGTGATGCTGGGCGCGTACGTGACATACACCCTGTACACTTCCCTGGGAGTGAATCCGCTTCTGGGGTTGGTCCTGCAGGTTCCCCTGTTCTTCCTCCTGGGATGGGCCATCTACGGGGTGGTGTATCGAGGGGTGCTGGAGCAGGGAGGGGGGCCCGTGCAGCTGGAGGCCAACTCCCTGCTCCTCTCCTTCGGTCTCCTGTTCATTCTGGAGAACCTGGCGCTGGTGGTGTGGGGCCCGTCCCTCCGGGGATACCAGTACCTCCACCACAGCGTCTCCATTCTCGGCACCCTGTTCCCCACCAACCGGCTCGTGGCCCTCGGGGTGGCGCTACTGCTGACCGTTCTGCTCCTGGGCTTTCTCCACCGGACCGCGTTGGGGACCGCCCTGAGGGCCCTGATGCAGGACCCCGAGGGCGCGGAAGCGGTGGGGTTGCCGCTCGTGCGCCTCCACGGTCTCAGCTTCGGCCTCGGGTGCGCGCTGGCGGGGCTCACGGGGTCGCTCGTGAGCATGCTGTTCACCCTGACGCCGAGCATCGGCATGCCGTACACCATCACCGCCCTGGTGGTCATCATCCTGGGAGGATTGGGGAACGTGGCCGGGAGCCTGCTCGGGGGCCTCCTGCTGGGCGTGCTGGAGGCCCTGGGAGCCTACGTGGTCGGCGCGGACATGCGCACCGCCCTGATCTATGCCCTCCTGGTGGCGGTGCTCCTCTTCCGGCCGTATGGGCTGTTCCAGACCAGGGCCCCTTCCCCGGGGCAGACCGCGGGAGGATAGAGTTGGTGGCGCGCGGACGGGTTCAACTGGCCTGGCTGTTGGGGCTCGGGGGGCTCGGGGCGTTGTTCTCCCTTCCCCTGTGGGCCTCCACCTACGTGGTGGGACTGCTCCAGGCGCTCTTCGCCTATGTGGCCCTCGCAAGCGCCTGGGCGCTGTTTAGCGGGCTCAGCGGGTACTTCTCCCTGGGGAGCGCGGCCTTCTTCGGGGTGGGGACGTACGCCACCTTCCTTCTGGCGCCCGTGGTGGGGTGGATCCCCTCCATCCTCCTGGGGGCGGGGATGGGGGGGCTGGTGGCCCTGGGGGTGGGAGGGATCTCGCTCCGGCTCAAGGGACCCTATTTCGCCATCCTCACCTTCGGGCTCAGCGAGCTCGTCCGGTACCTCGTTCTGGGCTACGAGATGCGGTTTTCCCGGACCGTGGGACGGGTCCTCATCCTTCCCGTGGACGTGGGAGGCGTGTACCTCGCGGTTCTGGCCGTGGCCGTCGCGGCGGTGGGACTGAGCATGTGGTTGTACGGCAGCCGGTATGGCCGGCTGCTCGCCGCCATCGGAGCGGACGAAGGGCGCCTGGAGTCCCTGGGCTTCCGGACCACGGGTCTGAAGGTGACCATGTTCGCGGTGAGCGGGGTCCTCTCCGCGGCGGTGGGGGGAGCCCTGGCGCCCCGGTGGACCTACATCGATCCCCACATCGCCTTCAGCCCGCTCATCTCCTTCCAGACGGTCCTCATGGCTCTGCTGGGGGGAGCGACGCGGTGGTGGGGGCCACCGCTGGGAGCCCTGACCCTCGGTCTGGTCAGCGAGTTCCTCTCCATCCGGTTCCGGTACCTGTACCTCATTCTCCTGGGCCTGCTGCTCATCGTCCTGGTCCGGTTCTGGCCTCGGGGGCTCGTGGAGGTGGAGGATCGGGCAAGACGGTGGCGGGGCCGCAGGCTCCCGCTGGGAGAGGAGCGGCGGGCCGAGCTGCAGCCCGGTTGGAGTGCGGAGTCAGATCCTTAGCGGAGGCCCTTGGCCTGCAGTAGCCGCTCGTACAGGGCCTCCAGGCGGGCCATCATGACCTCCACGCCGTAAGCCTGTGCATCCTCTCGGGCGGTTTCACCCAGTCTGCGGGCCCGCTCCGGATGGGTCAGGAGATCCGCGATCGCCCAGGCCAGGGCCTCGGGATCCCCGGGAGGAACCAGAACTCCGTTCCGGCCATCCCGCACCACGTCCACAAGCCCGCTTGTTGCGCTCGCGACCACGGGCTTTCCCGCAGCCATGGCCTCCACCGCGGCCTTCCCCATCCCCTCGTTGAGGGAGGGGAGCGCTGCCACCTCGAACAGCGGCACGAGCTCCGCCACATCTCGCCGCAGGCCCAAAAACCTCACGGCTCCGTCCACCCGAAGCTCCCGGGCCCGCCGCTCGAGTTGCGGCCGAAGCTCCCCGTCGCCCACGAACACCACCACCGCATCCGGGACGCGCTCCCGGATGCGGGGGACCGCCTCCAGGAGCACCTGCACTCCCTTCACGGGCACGAGCCGCGCCACGCACCCCACGATCCGGGCCCGGTCCCCTAGCCCCAGTTCCCGCCGCTTGACCTCCGGATCCACGTCGGGACTCCGGAACCGCGCGAGCTCCACCCCGCTGTGGATCACCTCGAACCGCTCCGGCCGCCCCACCCCCAACCGCAGGTGGTCTGTTCGCTCTGCTTCCGTGAGGCAGATGATGGCGTCCGTCCGCCGGGCGAGGGCTGCTTCCACCCTCCGGAGTGCCAGGGAGCCCAGAGGCCCGAGGTAGCCGTGGAAGGCGTGGCCGTGGGGCGTGTGTACCACTGCGGGCACCCTCGCCCACCCGGCCGCGATCCGGCCCAGGATTCCCGCCTTCGTGGTGTGGGTGTGCACGAGGTGGTAACCTCCTCGCCGCATCAGGCGGTACAGCTTCTGGAGGGCCACCGGGTCCTTGAGGGGGTGTGGGAGACGCACGAGCTCCGGGATCCGCACGAACGTCACGTCCTCGGGGATCTCGGCCTCCAGGTTGCCCTCCGGGCCGATGCTCGGGCCGCTTGCGAGGGTCACCTCGTAGCGGGTGCGGTCCAGGTGGCGTACGGTGAGGAGGGTGTTCTCCTGGGCCCCGCCCACCACCAGGCGCGTGATCACGTGCAGCACCCGGATCCTCCGGCTCACAGCCTCGCCTCCAGGGCCTCATTCCACAGGCGGCGCACCGTCTCTCCCCACGCGGCCTCCAGTCGCTTCGCCCGGGCCCTTCCCGTCTCACCCATCCTGCGGCGGAGTTCGGGATCCCGGAGGAGCCTGCGCAGGGCCTCGGCCAGCGCACCGGGGTCGTGCGGGTCCACGAGCAACCCCGTGACTCCGTCCTCCACCGCCTCCGTTGCCCCACCGCTGCGCCCGCCTACCACCGGCTTGCCGCATGCTCCGGCCTCCAGGAACACCGTCCCGAACCCCTCGATCCCGTCCCGCACCTCGAGCGCACGGCTGGGCATCACGAACACGTCGCACGCGGCGTACAGCCCCGGCAGCTCCTCGTCCGGGACGTAGCCCGCGAAGACCACCCGGTCCCGGACACCCAGAGCCTCCGCGAGGTCCCGCAGCCGGCGTTCCTCGGGTCCTGAGCCCGCGATCACATACCGGACAGGGCCCGCTTCCTCCCCCAGAGCCGCCAGGGCCCGCAGGACCAGGTCGTGCCCCTTGCGCTGCACGAGCCGACCCACGGTGAGCACCACCCCGCAGTTCCCGAGCCCGTATCGCTCCCGGGCGGGGTTGGGATCGAGGTCCGGCCGGAACCGGCGGGTGTCGGCTACGGGTGGGAGGACCTCCGCGCGCCGGGGCCGCATGCCCATGGCCTCGTAGTGAGCGAGGGTGAAACGGCTGTTGGCCACCACGAGACTCGCCTCTTCCACCACCCGCTGTACCAGTTTCCGCACCACGCGGCTGCGCATGTACGGCGCCATCTCGCCGCCGTGCAGGTACAGGACGTACGGGATCCGGTTCCACCGCCGGAGGGCGAGGCCCACCGGGCCCAGGTACAGGTGCCCGATGTGGAGGACGTGGATGTCGTTCGAGCGCACCAGGCGGCGGGCCGCCAGGAGCATACGGGTGATCTGCACGGCTCGGGCCGCGGGATGCGGGGAGGTCGGTACCCGGACCCGCACGATGGGGTAATGCTCGTGGAGGTCGAAGAGCACATCGTCCGGCAGGTGAGGGGCCAGCACCAGCACGCGGTCGGGGGGGATGCTCCGGCAGATGCGGGCATACATCCGGGCCTCCCCGCCCACCATGGGCGGGAAGTCATTGGTGAGAAGGAGTCCCCGCGCCATCCCGCACGAAGTACGCGAGCTTTCCCGAAGGCAGCCGCCCGATCCTTCCCCGGTCCACCTCCACCCGCCATCCGGGTCCCAGCAGGTCTTTGAGCAGGTCCCGCACCCGGAGCAGATCCACGTCCGAACCCCCCTCCGCCTCCACGGCAACCCGGCTCGGCTCCCGCTGCCGGATCCGAACCCGGCCCCGGAGAGGAAGCGGCAGGAGCTCGAAGAGGCGGTCGAGCACCCTATGCGCGAACCGGACCTCTCCGTCGGCCACGAGCAGGTCCTGAGCCCGGCCCAGCACCCGCAGGGCAGGGAGGGCGCGTCCGCAGGGACAGGCGGCCTCCTCCACGGTACCTGTGTCCCCGATCTCGTACCGGAGGAGGGGGAAGAGGCGGTTGTGGAGGGAGGTGACGAGGATCCGTCCGCCCTCGGGCAGATGGGGATCGGGAAGCGTCTCCAGATACGCACTCTCCGAAACGAGGTGCAGGGTGCCCTCGGGGCACTCGAAGGCCAGACATCCCACCTCCCCGCTTCCGTACTCCCGCGCCACGGGACACCCGAAGGCTTCCTGGATCTCCCTGCGCTGGAAGGCGTAGAGGGGTTCGCCGGTGAGCACCACCACCTTGAGGCCGGAGAGGGACTCTTCGCCTCCTTCTAGGATCGCCCGGGCCAGGGCATGGGCCGCGGAGGGGAAAGCGTAGAGAAAGGCGGGTTCGTAGGCGCGGATGCGCCGGAGGAGCCACGAAACGCGCGCATCGAACCGGTGATCCACGGAAAGTCGCATCCAGTTCATCACCCAGTCCTTCGCGCGGGTGAGAAGACCCGGAATACCGCGGTGGCCGGGACCGAGCAGGATCACGCCCCGCTCCGTGAAGTCCCCGCCCCACCATCGCAGGCCCCGCCAGGTGCCTGCCAGGTACCACGCGTACGCGGATCGGTCCACGGGGATCCGGACGCCGCTTCCCCCCGACCCCCCGGAGCTTCGCACGAGCCCTCCGCGACCCGTGTGGATGCGGGGGGCATGCCGCTCGACCTCGGCCCGGGTGAGGAGCTCGATTCGCGCGTAGTCCTCGAAGGTGAACGACGCGGGCAGGCGGGAAAGCCGCTCCCGGTAGAAGGGGCTCGCCTCGCGCGCATGCGTCACCAATTCCCGGAGCCGCTCCCACTGTCTATCCCGTACCAGCCAGGCGGGGTACCACTGCTCCGTCCACAGCGTGAACTTTGCCCGGTCCAGCTCCCGGCCCAGGTAGCTCTGGCCCGCCCGACGGAGGACATCAGCGAGGGAGGAGAGGGGCAGCATCACAGGGAGTCTTCCCGCAATGTCAGCGTCCCCCACACGTAGCCTGCGGCGTAGGTGAGGAGGGTCCCCAGGTAGATCCAGCGGAGGGTGAAAAACGAGACGGCCAGGTTCAGGCCGTACCGGAAGGTCCGGCGCGCAAGCGAGGTGCGGCCCGCCACGGGCTCGGTGTGCCTGGTGGCCTGTTCGATGACGAACTCCGGGTAGAACTTCCGCACGTAGGCCGCTCCCACGCCATTGCGGAAGTGCTGGCGGAGGATGCCTCCGAGGGTGGGGGGAAGGAGGTGGTGGATCCAGGCGTTCGGGATCACCACCACCCGGTAGCCTGCCCTGCGCACCTCGCGCCGGAGATAGGGATCTAAGCCCCTCGGGATCCACTCATGTTCCCCGCCCACCCGGTAGAAGAGGTCCCGGCGGATCCCAAGACACGGGTGCTCCGCGAGGTCGCTGTCGGTGATGCGGTCCACGAGGGGCGAGGATCGGCGCGGGAGCTCCCGCATGGCACGGCGGACCACCCACGGCACATCAGGCGGGGGAAGGTTGGCCACCCCAGCGATCCCGATGGTGGGGTCCTGCGCGAAGGCGGCGAGGATCCTCTCGAGGAGCTCCGGATGGCCGATGCGGGTGTCGTCGTCCATGGTCACCAGGATCTCGCCCCGGGCCAGGGCGGCGCCGGTGTTGATGGCCCGGCCCTGCCTGCGGTCGCCCTGCACCAGGATCACCTCGAAACGCTGCTCGGTCTGCTCCTCGAGCTGCCGGAGGAGCTGTGTCAGTAGCCCGCTGCGGTTCTCGCCAGCCGTGGGGACGATGATGGAGAGGCGAGGATCTTCGCCTTCCCGGCCGAGCAGCACCCGCAACCGCGGGGGAGGACCCTCCTTGAGGTAGCGCACGAAGGACTTCCGGCGCTCCAGGGCCTGGCCGGGGAGGTGAGGGGCGAGCTGGATTTCGGTCATGTGGGTCTGTACACCACCCGGGTGATGGCGGGCTCCGTGGGCTTCCAGGTCCAGCTCCCGTGCATCCGGTAGTTCCATCCCACCGCCACCGCGATCCCCACGAGGTTGCTCACGAGGTAAGGCAGCCCCGCGGCGGTGAGCACGAGGTACAGGGCGTACTGGAGGGCACTTCCCACACCCGTCACGGCCCAGTACTGGAGGTAGCGGCGCAGCTTGGTGCGCAGATTCCGGGATCGCCGGTCCCGCCAGGTAAACGCGTCGTTCCACAGGAAGTTCCAGGTGATGGCCGTGGCGATGGCGAGGGCCCCCGCGGGCCGGTAGTGCACGCCGAGCCGCACCAGTCCCCACAGGGCCGCGGTGTTCACCGCGATGCCGCTGGAGCCCACCAGCCCGAACCGCACGAACCGCAGGTCCTCGGGGTTTGCCGGAAGGAGCCGCAGGAGGTGCCGCAGGTAGTCCAGGTTCTGTTGCAGACTGAGCTTGCTGTGGCCCGCGGCCCGGGCTTCGAACACGTACGGGACCTCCGCCACCTTGCGGAAGTGCCCGCGGGCGAGGATCTCGAGCAAAATCTTGTAGCCCACGGGCCGCAGCTCCACCCCTTCCACCACGGACCGGCGGAAGGCGAAGAAACCCGACATGGGATCCGAGACAAGCCTTGCCCGACGCAGCAACAGCCGGGCGAGCCAGGTGGCCACGCGGCTTGTGAGCCGCCGGAACTCGCCCAGGCCCTGGTACGAGCCCCCGGGAACGTAGCGGCTGGCGACCACCAGGTCCGCGCCTGTCTCCTCCAGGGCCCTCAGCAGATCCGGGATCCGCTCAGGCGGGTGCTGCAGGTCCGCGTCCAGCACGCACACCACCTCTCCCCGGGCCGCACCGATCCCCTCCACCACCGCGGTGGCAAGCCCGCGCTGCCCCGTGCGGTGCAGGAGCCGGATCCGGGGATCCTCCCGGGCCAGGGCGACGATCAGTGCGTCGGTGCCGTCGGTGCTGTCATCCACGAACACGAGTTCATACGGAACCATCCCCAGGGCCCGGCGTACCCGCTCCACCAGGGCCGGTACCGCCTCCCGCTCGTTGTAGGTGGGCACGATGAGGGAGAGCAATCCGCTCCTCACATCCTTCCCGTGGCCTGCAAGACCTTTCCGTACCACGTCTCATAGTATGCCCGGTAGGCCCCGGACTTCACCGCCTCCCACCAGGCGCGGTTCTCCCGGTACCAGGCCACGGTGCGCTCCAGGCCCTCCTCCAGGTCCACCCGGGGCTTCCAACCGAGATAGGCGCGGGCGCGGTGGGTGTCCAGGGCATAGCGGCGGTCGTGGGCGGGCCGATCCTGGATGTGCTGGAGCAGGCTTTCGGGCTTATGCAGCAGCCGCAGGATGGTGCGGGCCACCTGGAGGTTGGTGACCGTCCGGCCGGAGGCGAGGTTCAGCACGGGCCGAGGGTCCGGATGCAGGAGCACCCGAACCAGCCCCTCGCAGTGGTCCAATACGTACAGCCAGTCCCGCTCCTGCCGGCCGTCCCCGTAGACGGGGATGGGGCGGTCCAGGAGGGCGTTGGTGATCACGAGGGGGATGAACTTCTCGGGAAACTGGTACGGGCCGTAGTTGTTGGTGCACCGGGTGACCACCACGGGAAGCCCGTGCGTCTTCCGGTAGGCGAGGCAGAGGAGGTCCGCGGCCGCCTTGCTGGCCGCGTAGGGACTGGTGGGGTTCTGCGGGCTGTCCTCGGAGAAACGCACGCCGGGTGGGGCCGGCCCGTACACCTCGTCCGTGCTCACCTGGACGAACCGCCTGATCCCGTATCGGAGGGCCGCTTCCAGGAGCGTCTGGGTGCCCACCACGTTGGTGCGCACGAAGGGCCGGCCATCGAGAATGCTGCGGTCCACGTGGGTCTCCGCGGCGAAGTTCACCACTGCGTCCAGGCCTGCCCGGAAGAGCCCGTTCACCAGCCGCGCGTCCGCCACATCCCCCCGCACGAACCGGTAGCGGGGATCTTGGGCCACGTCCTCCAGGTTCGCTAGGTTCCCCGCATAGGTGAGCTTGTCGAGGTTGATCACCTCGACATCCGGGAGGGTCTGCAGCAGCGTCCGGATGAAGTGACTCCCGATGAACCCAGCCCCGCCCGTCACCAGCACCCGCATGCTCCCCTCCCTACAGCACCACCTCGGAGTCGTCGCTCACGAACACCCGCAGCCCCCTCGGCCCGTTCCGGGTCCGGCGGATCACCACGTGGCGGCCCAGCACGCTGTCAAGCAGCCGCTCGACCCCTTCCAGCAAGCAGCCCTCCAGAACCACGGAGTGCTCGATGCCCGTCTCCTGCAGCACGCTTCCCGGGCCGATGGCCGTGTAGGGACCGATGTAGGAGTCGATGATGCGGCAGTTCTCCCCGATCGCCACCGGGCCCCGCACCACGCTGCGTCGGATCACCGTCCCCGCGCCAACCTCCACCCGCCCGGTGAGCACGGATTCCCCGTCCACCTCCCCCAGGATCCGCAACCGCGCGTAGGCGTCCAGCACCGCCCGGTTGGCCTCCAGGAGGTCGTCCTTCTTCCCCGTATCGAGCCACCACCCCTCCAGGATCACGGTTTCCACCCGGCCTCCGGCATCGAGCAGAGCCTGGATGGCATCCGTGATCTCCAGCTCTCCCCGGGCGGAGGGGCGGATGCGCGCGATGGCCTCGTGGATGACGGGGCGGAAGAGGTACACCCCGACCAGGGCCAGGTTGCTGGGCGGGTCCCGGGGTTTCTCGATCAGGCGTTGCACACTCCCATCTCCGTTGAGGACCGCTACCCCGAACCGCCGGGGATCCGGGACCTCCTTGAGGAGGATGAGGGCGTCCGCATCTCCGCTCGTGAATCGGTTCACGAGGTGGGCCACCCCACCCTGGATGAGGTTGTCGCCCAGGAACAGGAGGAAGGGTGCATTCCCCAAAAACGGCTGTGCGGTCTGCACTGCGTGCGCGAGCCCTCCGGGAAACTCCTGCACGAGATACGTGACCCGGATCCCCCACCGCTCGCCTGACCCCACCGCGGCCCGGACCGCCTCCCCGGTCTCCGGGGAGAGGATGATGCCCACCTCCTCGATTCCCGCCCCCGCCACCTGCTCCAGGACGAAGTGCAGGATGGGCTTGTTGGCCACGGGCAACAGCTGCTTGGCGCTGGTGTAGGTGAGGGGACGTAGCCGCGTCCCGCGGCCGCCGCTCAGCACCAGCCCCTTCATCCCGCCCATCCGACGCTTCCTCCTAACCCTTCATCATGGTCCACCCGCGGCGGGTCTGTCCTGCTCCAAACGAACGAATCCGTCCGATCGGATTACCGAGTTCCTCCCCTGCGCCGACGGTGCGCGGCGAACTGGAGCACAAGCCGCGGGGCCAGCGCCAGGGCCAGGGCCTCCGCGGCACACAGCGGGTCCCAGAGCCGCAGCCGCAGGCTCATCACCGTGCACCGCCGGGCCTCCTCCACTTCCCCTGCAGCGAGCATCTCCCGCGCCAGGGCCCGGAACCGGCGGTGGAGGGAGGCGGCCCGCTTCCTAGCCGCCCTCCGTACGTGCGGGGGGAGTTCCGGATCCCGGGCCAGGCCCCGCAGGGCCCGCAACAGGTGCTCGGTGGACTCCCGGCGGCGGGTGTTGGACAGGGACCCGGGCGTGTTCCGGTAGACCACGAGGGCCTCGGGGTTGCGCCGGAACGGGAGACCCGCCCGGGCGAGCTTCAGCAGGAGGCTCACGTCCGGTCCCCACCGCAGCCCCTCCGGAAAGAGACCGACCCGCAGCAGCGCTTCTCTCGGAACCAGGACCCCGTTCAGCTGGATGGGATACCCTCGCACCAGGGAGAGCACGGGGTCCGATTCGTCGAAGGGCCCGGCCCGCTCCTGCATCCGTCGGTTCCCGACCCACGCATCGCAGAACACAAGGCAATTCCCGCCGCTTGTCTCATAGACCCGGAGCTGGGAGGTGAGGTAACCGGGAAGCCAGGCGTCGTCCGCGTCCAGAAAGGCGATCAATTCCCCTTGCGCTACCCGCACCCCAGTGTTGCGGGCCGCCGCCTCCCCCCGGTTGGGCTGCCGGACGAGGCGCACCCGGTCCCCGTAGGAAGCCGCGATCTCCGGGGTGCGGTCCAGGGATCCGTCGTCCACCACGATCACCTCATCCGGCGGGCGGGTCTGCGCGAACACGGAGTCGAGGGCCTCCCGCAGGTAAGCTTCGGCGTTGTGGGCGGGGATCACCAGGGAGACCGTGGGACTCATGTTCCCCTCCTAGGCCATCTGCGGCAGCCGCAGGAGGTCACGCTGGCGCCGGTGCGCCTTGAGCAGATCGGTGTCCTCGAAGGCCACGTCCTCCCAAGTGAGCATGGTGTCCCGGGGAATCCGTCGGCGCAACACCACCGGAGCTTCCTCCTGATCCAGCAGGCACACGGGGACGCCGTCGGCTGCCTCCGCCTCCTTGTGCCGCAGGACGAGGCCATAGACGTGCTCGCTCCCGATGCCGCGATGGATCCGGGTGCCGGGCAGCAGGTCCGTCTTGGCGAAGGCGATGGCGTCCGCCACGGGCCGCGGGAGGGGGGCCAGGATGGGCTTGCGGTGCAGGGTCGCGGTGGCGATGGCCACGGGCGTTTCCAGATGGCACAGGTGATAGGGCCGGTAGAACAGGTAGAAGGGTCCATCGCCCATCTTGTAGTACCGCAGGTAGGCCTGCTGGGTCGGGTCGTCACAGTACCCCACCACGAAGACCCCGCCGCCCGGTTCGGCACCCAGGATGTAGTCCACCACTCCAGGGTTCCTCAGGCTCCAGAAATCGAACAAGGTGAACACATCGCTCACGTGGCGAGCCCGCGGTCCCAGCATCCCCGGCTTCGCGGGGACGAGACCCGTGGCGTTGGCCACCAGGGCCATCTCGATGTTGAGCTTGGTACCGTCCGTGTACGCCGCGCACATGACTGGGCTCAGGTTGCGCTTGCGGGCCTCCTCCGCGATGGACTCGGGCGTCGCGTACCGGTCGAGAAAGCCCTTGATGTTCCCGGCCATCACGATCTCGAACCCCCAGACGCGGATCTCATCCATCATCCGTACGAGGACGCCGTGCTGATCTCCCGCATCGCTCGTGACCACCGCACCGGATGCGTTTGCGAGATGGTGCAGCCACCAGCCCAGCAGGCAGTCCACCTCCGCGTTCATGAGCACGACGTCGATACCGTTGCGAAGCGCCTGCTCCACCACGCGGGCTGCGAAGGCCACGGTGTTCGTGGACTCCACCAGGACGTCCACCGCGTTTCGGCCCTCGTCCAGCACCGGTCGGATGTCCTCTGCGACCACGGTCTGCCCCTTCATGAGGGCCCGTCGGAGCTCGGAGAGGGTTCGGGGCTCCGTCCAGGGCCGTCCATGGAGCTCAGCTGCCCGCCGGGCCCTCGCTAGGTCGATGTCCACCGCGGCTACGAGGCGGAAGCCGGGTGTGTGGCCGAGCTGCCACGCGATGCCCTGTCCCATGGAGCCACCCGCGCCCACCACCGCCACGCGGATGGGCCTTCCTGTGCGTTCGCGCTCAACCAGTTCTGCGTACATCTCCCTCACCTCCCCAGCGCGGTTTGGCCTCCCTGCTTCCCGAGTGGGTCCCGTACACGGAGCAGGAACTCACGGAGGGCCGCGGAGCCAGAGCCCGAGGGGGATGCGCCGAGCCACCTTCGGACCGGGCCGCGGGCCAGAGGGTACGGCAGCAGAGAGGTGGCGATCCGGCGCACAAGGGTCACCAGTCGGGTTTCCCGAAAGTCGAGACCCAAAGCACCTGCCATCCTCATGGGGCCACCTCCGTACGGGACTGCTGGAAACGGGGGGTGCCTCCGCTCAGCTCCGCAAACAGCGACAGCCAGCGCCGACCGACGGCCTCGAGCCCGTACACGGCCAGGATGCGCTCCCGCTCCGCGAGCCCCATCTCCCGCCGGAGGTCGAAATCCGAGAGCAGGGCCAGGTAGTCCGCCCACTCTTCCACGGTACTGGCGAAGAAGCAACCCCGGCCGTGGGTCAGCGTGGCCACGTAGGAAGGGACCGGAGAGGCCACCATGGGGAGCCCGAGGGCCTTCAGCATGATCATCCGCGTGTTGGGCTTCGCCTGGTACCACTCCGTGGGCCGGGAGGGCAGCACGGCGATGTCGCAGTCCAAAAGCCACCTCCACACCCGCCTGCGGTCCCACTGGTGGGTCGCCTGAGGGCCCCGGGAGATGATGACCAGCCGGTAGTTGCAAAGCCGTGGATCCCGGAGGGCCTCCCGCACCGGTTCGAGCAGGTGCAGGTTCTCCGGGTAGCCGATCCAGACCACGCGGATCTCCGATCGGCGAGGTGGCCGGGTGTAGTCCTTGACGAGTCCCGGCGGGGTCTCCACCACGGACTCGATCACCCGGACCTTCTCCGGATCAGGACCGGCCACGGTCCGCAGGCCCTCCGAGGCGATCACCACGCAGTCCACCGCTTCGGGCATACGGCTGGGGATGGGATCGCCGATGGCGTACACGGTGCGGGTACCAGTAGCCCGGAGCTGCTGGGCCAGGGCCTCGGCCTGGGGGCCGTGGACCCGCTGGAAGACCACCACGTCGAACCGGGCCCGCACGAGGAGATCTGCCTCCTCCGGCCGTACGGTGAAGAGGACCTTGCGCGGAGGCTTGCTGAGGATCACGGAGTGTACCCCCTGCTGCCTCAGGTATGCGTGCGGGAGGAATCCCCGAACCCGTGCGGAGGCGTCGTCCTCGTTGCCATCCAACAGCCAGCCCACGGAGAGACGATGTCGATCGAACCGGCGGCGGACCATGGCGGCCAGCAGGGGGAGGAGGAGCAGGAACGAGGGGCGTCCCAGCAACCGATCTCCCAGGCGATCGAGCAGCAGCCGGGCAGGAACCGGAAGGCGGCGCCGTACCCTGCCGTATACCTCGCGCGCGAAGGCGGGATCTGCGAGGGAGAACCGGCTAGACCGCCTCATGGATGGTCTCCTGGGAGGAAAGCGTGGTCCGCTTGAGGAACAGCTTCCAGGGTGCCCACGAGGCTCACGGTGAGCTCACCCCCCACATGCGCGTATACGTCTCCACCCCGATCCCGGTCTCGAAGGAAGCCGAGGACACGGGGCGCATCGCGGATCGGAGGTGTGTCCGGACCCGGCCACGGGGGTCCACCGCCTCGGGCTGCCGCAGCACGACCCAGACCCGCGGGCTCTCCCGTACGAGCGCCCGGACCCGTTCCAGGTCCTGCCGGCCGTAGTACCGCACGATGCGCACCAGCTTGGCGTGGGGCCGGAAGTAGAAATCGAAAGGGCGCGCCCAGTGTCCGCTCACCACCACGATCCCGTCCCCCGAGTGGATGCGCTCCGCCACGTACGCCGCCACCGCCCGCCACGGACCCCAGAGGGGTCTGGGCCCGGAGTACACACGGGGCAGGGCCGCGAGATTCAGCATCACAAGCGCACCGAGCAGGCCCCAGCCCAGAGGACGCGGCCTAAGTCGGGTGCCTGCTGCGGCCAGCAGGATCAAGTACCCCACGGAGGCCACGAGCAGGGTCCGGGGGATGAGGACGTAGGTGCCCACGGAGATCGCCCGGAACCGCAGTCCCACGAGGGCGACAAGGGCGAGGGCTCCTAGGCTCGTGCACAGGAGGATCCCCCCGGAGGATGGCCGGTCCCGGAGGGCCAGGGCGCCGGAGAGCGCGGCCGCGCAGAACGCAAGGAGAATCACGGCTTTCAGGACCGGCCGTCCCGGCGGGAGGAAGTCGCTGGTAAAGGCCACGAGGGTGTAGGCCACCTGCTGGATGGGAATCAGGATACCATCTGCGGCCTGCGGCGGAGCTGTGCGACGCAGGTGCTGCCAGAGGACATGGGCCCACGGCAAGAAGCTCAAAAGTGCGACGCCTGCAGAAGCCATCCAGAAGCGTACGGGCAGGGGCCTGCGGGTGGCCCACAGCCACACCACGGCCAGCGCCTCACCCGCCACCAGCAGGAAGGCGCCGTAGTGGGTGTACAGGGCCAGGGCCAGAAACCCCGCGTGGAGGCCCCAGTCCAGCGCCCTTCCGGTGCGCAGGCCCCGCGCGAAATACAGGAGCGCGGTGCTCCCCAGGAGCAGCAGCAGGGCGTACATCCGAAGGTCCTGGGCGTGGAAGACGTGGAGGGGCGAGAGGGCGGCGAGCAGACCTGCCACGAGTCCTGTTCGCACATCCGCGAGTTCCGTTGTGAGCCGGGAAATCACCCAGACCGCGAGGCTCCCGAACACCACGGACGGAAACCGCAGCCAGAACTCGCTAGAGCCTGCTACGGTCTGCCAGACGTGCAGGAAGAGATAGTACAGGGGCGGGTGGAAGTCGTCCCGCGCGACGAACCCTACAAGGTCCAGTAGAGGCCGGGCGGCGACGAGGGCGCTGTAGGCCTCGTCCAGGCCGATGTCCCACGCCCCGAGCCGAACGAGCCGAACTACCGCCGCCAGCGCCACGAGCCCAACGGTCCAGGGAACCCGCCTCACCCCGCGCCCTCCGCTTCCGGCACGCCCTCGGATCTTGAGATCCACCGTCCGGCCCGGTCCACGGCCCGAGCGATCCGGGCATAGACAGCGAAAACCCGATCCGTGTGGCCGTAAGGGTCTGCGATCACGGCGTCTCCGTCCTCCAGCACCACTCCCAGAAAGAACGCCTTATGAGCGTACCGGGAATGCTCTTGCCGGATCCGCTCGAGATCCGCGGGATCGAAGACGAAGACCACGTCCGCCTCTTCCAGGTGCTCCGGAGAGAGACGCACCGCGCGGTGGCTCCGGAGGTCCACCCCGAAGGCCGCGGCCGCAGCCGTCGCCTCCGGAGGGGAGGTGGTTCCTGGCCTGGCCCGGGTGCCCGCGGACCGTACCCGCACCGAGGCCGGGAAGGTCCTGGCCGCGTACGCCTCCGCAAAGGGGCTGCGGCAGACGTTGCCCCGGCAGACGAAGAGGACGGTGCGGGCCTGAGCGAGCCTTGAGCGCAGCCGCCCCACCTGGATCCGGCGCACGGGCCCGAGCCGCAGAACCATCCGCCGCATGCGGGCGTAGACCCGTGCGAACCCGGACCGGACGATGTGCGAGAGCTCCGCCCATCCAGGTCCCGGATCGTCCGCGGTGAAGGTGTCGCTGCACTCCACGAGCCGCAGGAGGTGGGTAATCTCGGCGACCACCTGCCGGGGCCTGGGGGCGAACTCCGGCAGGGATCGGATCGAGGGTAGGTATTCCCGCAGCCACACTAGGTCCAGGGTGAGGTTGCGGCAGTACACCCCCGCTCGGTAGTGCTGCGGGAAACTGCGCTCCCCGTGCACGAGCAACCGGTACAGGTAGAAGGGGAAGTCCGCGCCGCTCGCGACCGCCAGAGGCAGGGATCCCCAGAACCGGCCGTTGATCTCGAGGAAGACCCACTCCCGCGTGCGGGGGTTGCGCCGGAACTCCACCATCGCCACGCCCGTGTACCCCATGGCCTGCATGAGCTTTCGGGTGGCTTCCAGGAGCTCCGGGTCGAGGGGCACGCTCCGCCGGTAGGAGCTTCCGCCGCCCCGCAGGGGTTCGTGCACCCGCTCGTGCTGGAAGGCCACCAGCACCTCCCCCCGATCGGCCAGCACCTCCACGCCCGCCCCGATCCCGGAGAAGAACTCCTGCACCAGGACCGCTTCCGCTACCCCTGTCTGTGCCAGGAACGCTCGGAGGGAAGCGAGATCAGGGAAGGTCCGCACCCCGCGGCGGTTCGTGAGGTCGGGATACGCGAAGGTGGTGCGGGGCTTGAGGACCAGGGGAGCCCGGAGGTCCTGATCCTCTAGGTCCTCCGCGCGCTCCACCACGCGGCCGCGCGGCACCCGGACCCCGAGCGCTTGCGCGAGCTCGTAGCTGCGAATCTTGTCGAACGCCACTGCGAGTGCCCGTTCTTCCGGGATCGCCACCCGCACGACAGCTTCGAACTCCGACCGGTACGCCCGGACGGGCAGGAGCGTGGGATCCTCACAGGGGATCAGCAGGTCGAACCGCTTGCGTTCGAGCAACCGCAGGAGCGCTTCCTTCCATGCGAGGTCGTCCGGGGAAAAGGGCGGGATGTCATGTACGGTCCGCAGGTAGCGGGAGCGGCAGGCCGGGGAATCTGGGTTGCACCACCCCCCGTGCACCTCCAGGCCCCTCCGTCCCAGAGACCGCACCACCGCGAGGAACGCCCGGGGATCGCTTCCGAGCACCAGCACCTTTCCACTCATGGGGTCACACTCCCTGCAGGCTGATCCGCCCGTGCACGGTACGTGTGATAGAACTCCGAGAGGGTGGCGGGTGTGCAGGTGCTGGCGGCGAGCTCGAACAAACTCTCCAGATCCCCGTACAGCCGCTCGATGTCGTCGTCGCCCGGGAAGAGGGGACTGCCTCCGGGCATGAGCTCGGAGGAGTGCACCATGAACTCCAGGTGCACACGGCCTGCTTCCACCGCCTGACGCACGATCCGGAGCATGTGGGGCAGATTGCGGCGATCCGGCCTCAGCCAGTACACCGCGGGCAGGAACCGGTGAACCGCGCGGCGCAGGAGCGGCACGGACCGCACCCGTTCCCGCAGGTTGCCGAGGGAGGGGCGTCCCGAGGGCACGATGGTCACGGGGACCTCGAGGAGTGCCGATCTGCCGGGCCGGGAGATGTCCAGGGGGTCCACGAAGTAGGGGTCCTCAGGAAAGTTCCGGTAATCGGGGCCTCCGGGTCCGTCCGGGGCGCCGAGGTGGCGTCGCCAGGAGACGTGCGGGGTCACGGAGCAGTCCACGAGGTAGCCGTGTCGCACCAGCATCCGCGCGTAGGTCCCGTTAAAGGCCCACCGGCCCCCCCGATGGCTTCGCATCTTCACCCCGAAGGTATCCTCCAGGAGTTCTGTGAGCACCCGGATCTTCTCAGCCATCACGGGCTCGGGATACTCAGTCAGGTACGGGTGGTGGTAAAGGTCGTCGGGGGTAAGGGGATAGAGCGGCGGAGTATTCCACGCATGCGGGTGCGCTCCGATCTCACCCGCGTTGCGCCGCACGAGATCCTGCCCGAACTCCCGGAAGGCGGGTGAGCGGGCCATCTCGTACGTGACCAGGTAGCTGGGCCGCAGGCCGTACCGCTCGCACAGCTCCTGGAAGCGGGGCAGGAATTCCGCGCTGCGGGTGGTGATCTCCCGGGGGCGGGCCCAGAGGTTGTCACCCTCCGTATCCACCGTGATGAGGAAGACGGGTCTTGGCTTCATGGAACCTCCTTCCGGGCGGGAGGAACCAGGCTATGCCACAGGGCCACGAACCGGTCCGCGATGTGGGAGACCAAATAATCTGAGGCCTTCCGTATATTGCGTTCCCCGAACGACCTGCACAGCCACGGATCACGCAGAAGGGCGGTGATGCAGGTGGCCAAGGCGACTTCGTCTCCGGGCGGAACCAGGAACCCGTTTTCCCCGTCCTCCACCAGGTACGGGATCCCCATGACGTTCGTGGCCACCACGGGGAGCCCGCAGCTCATGGCCTCCAGGAGCACGATCCCGAAGGACTCCACGAGGCTGGGGAGCACGAAGACGTCACTCGCCCGCATGAACCGGATCACGTCCTCGTGAGGCCGCGGTCCGGCGAACCTCACCCGGCCTTCCACGCCCAATCGCCGGACCAGGACCTCGAGGTTCGCGCGCTCTTCCCCTTCGCCCACCAGCACGAGGAGCGCCCGGGGGAGTCGCTCCAGGACCTGCGGAAAAGCCCGCAGGAGGTGCTGGGGCCCCTTGATCCGCAGCAGCCGGCCCACGTAAAGCACCACGGGATCCTGCTCCGGAAGACCCAGGGACCGACGCGCCTCTTCCCGGCCGAGCCGGTGGCTGTCCCGCAGCCGCAGGCCGTGCGGGATCACCTCCACCGGTCGGTTCACGAGCCCGTGAGCCCGGCGCCGCAGATCCTCCGTGACCGCCGCGACCGCGGTGCTGCCGCGCAGGGCCCACCGGATGTAGGTGCGCCGGGCCCAGGGGCTCGCCTCGTAGAGATCCAGGCCCTGGACGTACGTGACGGAGGGAATCCCGAGGAGTTTTCCAGCGAGAGCTGCAAGGGCCCCGCAGGAGAGGGACTGGCCCTGGATCACGTCCGGCCGGATCCTGCGGGCGATGCGCAGGAGCATGGCCGCCCGCTGGGCCATGCGGGTGGTGAAGACCGGCAATGGCTTCAGCCGGATCACCTCCAGGCCTGAGGTGACCTCATGCGCGGGCGCCTGGGTTCTCGTGTTCACCACCACCGTGACCCGCACGCCCCGGGACGCCAGCTCCTCCGCGAGGAACGCGGTGGCCATGGCGGTCCCCGCGGTCTTCTCGTGCGGATACTCGTTGGTGAGCAGGAGGACGTTCACGGGTTAGCTCCGCAGCAATGCGAGAGGATCTCCCAGGCGCCCGAAGATACAGGCCAGGGCCTGACGGAGCCAGGTCCTGAAGGGAACGTCACCGGGTACAGGCCGGAGGAAGTCCCGCAGACCGTAGTAGGCGGTCTTAGGGAGGAGACCCGCCAGGGCCACGGCCGCGTAGACGGGAAGCCACCGGCGGCCCACGTGCTTCGTGAAGAGGTACCGGCGGCTCTGCAGGGAGATGAGAGAGGCACGCTTGGTGCGCCTGGCGTTCACCCCGTAGGCGGCCACCACGCGGATCTGGGGCGCGTACAGCACCTTCCAGCCCTGCTGGCGGAACCGCCAGCACCAGTCGAAGTCCTCTCCGTAGAAGAAGATGTGCTCGTCCAGCAAGCCCACCTCCTGGATGGCGCTTCTGCGCACCAGCGTCACCCCGCCGCCGACGAAGGGGATCTCCACGAGCGTCTCGTTTTCGTGCGGCGCGCGCTCGCCCCACCTCAGCGTGCGCTTGACCCACCGGGCGAGCTCCTGCAGGGACCACTCCGCCACGAGGAAGTGCGAAAAGCCCAGGGTCGAAGGGCCCGGCACGTGGTAGGTGTAAAGGGGCCTCCCGTGGTCGTCCACCTTCATGGGCGCTACCACTGCGGCATGCGGGTTTTCCCGGGCGATGCGCACCAGGGCCTCGATCTGCTCCGGGTGTACCACCACATCGTCGTCCGCTACCAGCACAAACTCGCCTGCGGCCCGCCGCAGGCCCTCGTTCTTCCCCCGCGCGATCCCCAGGTTTTGGCCCGTTTCGATCAGCCGCACCTCAGGGAACTCCGACCGGACCATCTCGGGGCTTCCGTCCGTGGACCCGTTGTCCACCACGATGATCTCCAGTCGCAGGCGGCCAGGCTCCCGTAAGGCCAGCAGACCCCTGCGCAGTCGCTCCCGCTTGTTCCAGTTGAGGAACACCACGGAGCAGTCCGCGGCCGCAGGCGCCGCTGCCTGGGAATCTGTGCGAGGATCTTCTGCCTGGATCATGCGCGTGCCATCCCCTCCCATCGCACCGCGAAGGAAAGCAGACGCCGGTACAGGGTCCGGCGCTCCCGGGTCTGCGGGCCCGGGCGCAGGCGGTGCAGGAGTTCCCAGGCCGCGGCCCGCGGAAACGCGGCAAGCACCAGCAGCAGCCGGAACCCCACCACTCCCCACCTTCCGTAGTGCTTGCGCACGTACCTCTCCTGGACCTCCGGGCCGCCCGCAAACCGCGGGTCCAGCGCATCTCCGCGGCTCCCCCTTCCGAAATGCACCACCTCGGCGGCGGAGAGGGATAAAAACCGCAGACCCGCCCGCGTGGCGCGGCGGCACCAGTCCGTGTCCGCGCCGTAGAAGAAGTCCTCGTCGAACAGCCCTACCCGTTCGAAGACCCGCCGCGGCACCATCATGGCCGCGGAGCACACCCACTCCACCTCCCGGTCGGTCCGGTGGTCCCAGCGGCGGTAGTCGTCCACGAGCCCGAGCCGGCTGAGACCGAGGACGTTGATGAGCAGGGCCTTGAGGGGGAACCGCCAGCAGGACTGCTGGATCGACCCGTCGGGGTTGAGGAGCTTGGGCGCCACCGCTCCCAGGTCCTCCCGGGCATCCAGCTTCAAGCACATCTCCCGCAGGGCTCCGGGCCGCAGGACGGTGTCGGAGTTGAGCAGGAGGATGTTCCGGCCGCGACTCTCGCGGATACCCTGGTTAGTGGCCGCGGAGTACCCCAGGTTCTCCGCGTTGCGCAGCAGCCGGATCTCTGGAAAGTGCTCGCTCACCCACCCCGGACTCCCGTCCGTGGAGGCGTTGTCCACCACGATCACCTCCACCCGCAGGCCACTTCCTTTCGCATCCTCGAGCACGGACACGAGGCAGTGGTGCAGGAGCTGGCGGGTGTTGTGGCTCGCGATGACCACGGAGACGTCTACGCTAAACATGACGCACATCCAGACAGTCTTCGTAGACGCGCAGCAGTTCGTCCACGTGCTCCCGGATGGACGAAGGGATCCTCGTGTTGGCGGACATCCGGGCAACGAGGTCCGGCTCCTCCACCACACGCAGGAGCTGCCGCCGCAGGGCGGCCACATCCCCCGGTGGGAAGAGCAGGCCGTTGTGCCCGTGCTCCACCCACTCGGGAATGGCACCGGCGGCGGAGGCGATCACGGGGATCCCGGCCGCCTGCGGCTCGAGGGCGGTAAGGCCCACGGTCTCCTGGAACAGCGTGGGCACGACCGCCACGTCCACCTCCTCGAGCACCCGGGGGAGGTCTTCCCGGGCGTACGGGCCCCGGAACTCCAGAGGACGGTCCCCCGCGAGTTGCTGCAGCTGGCTGCGGGCTTCCGCGCTCCCCGGACCGAAGAACAGGAACCGTGCCTGGTCGGGCGGAACCTCCCGGGCCGCCTGCGCCAGGAGGTGCGCTCCCTTGAGAGGAGAGAGCCGGCCGAGGTAGCCGAACCGCAAGGGGTGGGACGCGGTGCGCACACGCCAGCGCACCTGCTCGGGCAACTGCAGCCCGAGGGGCAGGACCCGGATCCGCTCTTCGGGGACCCCGTGCCGCGCGTAGGTTTCGCGCACGAACCCGGAGACCGCGAGCAGCCGGTTCGCGCACAGCAGATCCTCCCCAAGCCGCCTCGTGCGCTCCCCGTAGGCCCAGGCGTCCGTGGGATGCGTCAGGGAATCCGACTGGACCGACATCTCCCACAGACGGCGGGAAGCCGTCCGCAGATACAGGGCGCCCGCGCGTTCCACGGCGGAGCGTACCGATCCTGTAGGAAGCGCGGTGAGAACCCTCCGGTACATCCTGCGCCTCCAGCCATCCTTTCGGGCACAGAACCGGGCGCAGTTCACCCCCCCGTCCGGCCCCTCACACGTGGTCCCACCCGGCCGCACCAGCGAGACTCTGGTACAGAGCGGCCAGAAGTCGTGCAGGGTGACCACCACCGGGAAGCCGAGGCGGCTGGCCACCGGGAGCACGGAACCCGTAAGGCCCTGGAGCGCGTGCACATGCACCACGTCCGGCCGGACCTCGCGGAGGAACGCCGCGAACAGGTGCTCCAGGCGGGGATTCGCGCAGTCCTGGAGGGGCCGGTCCACGGAGAGGGTCGGAGGGGCCGGGGAGTTCACGAGGGCCGCGAACCGGATCCCTTCCTCGGAGCACTGTCGCAGCCTCAACCTCGGGATCCAGCTGCGCTCGGTGCTGTAGAGGTGGATCACGTCTAGGCCCCGGCTCCGGAGTTCCCGTAGGAGGTCCTGGCAGTAGGCAGCCACGCCGCTGCGGCTGCGGAAGGGATGGTCGTGGGTCACAAGCAGGATCCTCATGGGCCCTCGAAGAACACCTCGTAGGGACTCAGAAATCCCCGGAGGAATGCTTCCCCCCAGGTCCCGAGGGCATCGAACTGCGCCACCTGGGACCGGTAGACTTCGAGCGCCCGCTGTTTGGCTTCCAGGAACTCCGCCACCCGGATCCGTACCACCCGCCGGAACTCGCGAAATTGCGCCAGAGCCGCCCACCGCGCCCGCCCCCGTAGCCTCCGCCAGATCCACGGACCGTACCAGATGGGGTACTCGTAGAGGTGCATCCCAGGCCGGAGGCAGGCCCGTGCGATGCGGTAGGCGGCCACGTGATCCGGGTGGTACTCCCGTCCGTACGGGACGAAGAGATCCTCGATCCCCAGCCCCTCCACGAGATCCCGAATCCGGGATCTCGCAGCCTCCACGTGGTCGGCGAGTCTGCCGTCGGGAAGCCTGAGGAAGAAGAGGTGATCTTCGGGGACGCCCAGGGCGGATGCCGCTGTCCGGGCCTCCTGCTCCCGCAGGGCCGCCGCTGCCTCGGGGTCACCGGGGATCCCGGCGCGGCCATCCGTGAGGTAAGCGATCCACACGGGGGTTTTGCTCTGCACCTTGCGGGCGATGACCCCTCCGCAGCCCAGGACCTCGTCGTCGGGATGGGGGGCAAGGAACAAGGCGGGGCGCCCCTCGAGTTCTGCGGTGAGGTCCCGGGCAAGGCGAGCCA
>JAVKHN010000022.1:0-32620 GCA_031459935.1 Candidatus Sysuimicrobium calidum
GGAAGTAGACGAGCTCACCGGGCCCGTGCTGGGGCGGCCCCGCAGTGCCACCTTCCGTACCGCGGACCTCGTGGGCCTGGACGTCCTAGCTCACGTGGCCCGCCACGCCTACGAGCGGCTGGTGGAGGATGAGGCCCGGGAGGTGTTCTGCCTCCCGGAGTTCCTCGAGGAGATGATCCGGCGGGGATGGCTGGGGGAGAAGACCGGAAAGGGGTTCTATCGCCGGGAGGAGGGGGAGGTCCTCGTCCTCGACTACACCACCTTGACCTACCGGCCGCGGCGGCGGCCGCATCTCGGTAGCGTGGAGATGGTGCGGGGCGTGGACGATCTCCCACGTCGCCTGCGGGCCCTGCTCGCCTCCGGCGATCGCGCCTCCCGATTTGTGGAACGGGTGCTCTTGGGCGTGCTGGCGTACACGGCCCATCGGGTGCCGGAGATCACGGACCAGGTGGTGGACGTGGATCGGGCCCTCCGGTGGGGGTTCGGGTGGGAGCTGGGGCCGTTCGAACTGTGGGACGCGCTGGGCGTGCGGGACCTCGCCGGCCGCCTGGAACGCCATGGGATTCCTGTCCCTCCCCTCGTGCGGGACGTGCTGGAACATGGACAGGGTACCTTCTATCGGCGGCAGGGCGGGGTGCTGGAGGTCTTCAATCCCGCGCAGAAGGCCTATCGTCCGGTCCTCTGGGCTCCGGGGGTGATCGTGCTCTCGGAGCGGAAGGCGCAGGGGGGCGTGGTGGCCCGCAACGCGGGCGCGAGTCTGGTGGACCTGGGAGACGGCGTGGGCTGTGTGGAGTTCCACAGCAAGCTCAACGTCATCGGAGAGGACACCCTGGCGATGCTGCACCGGGGCCTGCGGGAACTTGAGAACCGGTTTGAGGCCCTGGTGATCGGCAACCAGGGCCCGGACTTCTCCGCGGGCGCCAACTTGGCGTTGCTGCTGCTGGAGGCCCAGGAGGGGAACTGGGACGAGCTGGAGTTGGCGGTGCGTACCTTTCAGCAGCTCAACCTGGCCATCAAGTATGCCCCTGGGCCCGTGGTGGTGGCCCCGCACGGTCGCGTGCTGGGAGGAGGGTGCGAGCTGGTGCTGCACGCTCCGGTTGTGCAGGCGGCGCAGGAGACGTACCTGGGACTGGTGGAGGTAGGGGTGGGTCTCATCCCCGCGGGCGGCGGGACGAAGGAGATGGCCCTGCGGGCCTCCGAGCGTCTCCCGGAGGGGATGGAGGTGGACCCGTTCCCCTTCGTGCGGTACGCCTTCGAGACCATCGCCCTTGCGAGGGTGGCCACCTCCGCGGAGGAGGCCCGGAGGTTGTGGTACCTGCGGGAGGACCACGGGATCACCGCAAATCCCGACCGGCTGCTGGGAGACGCCAAGCGGGTGGCCCTGACCCTGGTGGAAGCGGGGTACCGGCCGAGCCTGCGCCGGAAGATCCGGGTGGGCGGGGAACGGGTGCGGGCCGCCCTGTGCGCGGGATTGTACAACCTGCGGGTCTGTGGGCAGATCACGGACTACGACGAGCACATCGGACGCAAGCTGGCGTACGTGATCACGGGCGGGGACGTACCGGAGGGCACCTGGGTGGAGGAGGAGTACCTGCTAGATCTGGAGCGGGAGGCGTTTTTGAGCCTGCTGGGGGAGCGGAAGACGCAGGATCGGATCCGGCACATGCTGAACACCGGGAGGCCCCTGCGCAACTAGGAGGGAGGACCATGCGGGAAGCGGTGGTCGTGACCGCGGTGCGGTCCGCGGTGGGCAAAGCCCGCCGGGGCACGCTAGCGGACGCGCGGCCGGATGAACTCGCGGCCCAGGTGATCCGGTCAGCCCTGGAGCACACCCCGGGGCTGGATCCGCGGGAGGTGGACGACGTCATCCTGGGGTGTGCGTTCCCGGAGGGCGAGCAGGGACTCAACGTGGCCCGGGTTGCCGCGTTGCGGGCGGGACTTCCGGACTCCGTGCCCGGGGTCACCGTGAACCGGTTCTGCGCTTCCGGACTGCAGGCCATCGCGGAAGCTGCCGCGCGGATCCGCACAGGCTGGGCCGAGGTGGTGGTGGCGGGCGGGGTGGAGAGCATGAGCCTCATCCCCATGACGGGGTGGCGATTCGCCCCGCACCCGGGGCTTGTGGAGAGCTGGCCGGAAGTGTACCTCTCCATGGGCAACACCGCGGAAGTTCTGACCCGCAGGTTCGGGATCTCCCGGGAGGAGCAGGACCGCTACAGCCTCGAAAGCCACCGCCGGGCCGCGGGAGCGATCCGCGAGGGCCGGTTCCGGGAGGAGATCGTGCCCGTGCGGGTGCGGCGATGGACGGAGGCAGACGGCCGGCCACGGGCCGAAGAGGTGACCTTCGAGGTGGACGAAGGCGTGCGCCCTGATGTCTCTCTGGAGGCCCTAGCGAAGCTTCCACCGGCCTTCGCGAAGGACGGGACCGTGACCGCGGGCAACTCCTCCCAGATGAGCGACGGGGCCGCCGCGTGCGTGGTGATGAGCGACCGGAAGGCACAGAGTCTGGGGCTGCAGCCCCTCGGAGTGTTCCGGTCCTTCGCGGTGGCAGGTGTGGCCCCTGAGCTGATGGGGGTCGGTCCGGTGGAGGCGGTGCCGAGGGCGTGCCGGCTCGCGGGGATTGAGCTCTCGGAGGTGGAACTCATCGAGCTCAACGAGGCATTCGCGGTCCAGACGCTCGCGGTGATGCGCCTGCTGGAGCTGGATCCCGTCCGCACCAACCCCAACGGCGGGGCCATCGCCCTGGGACATCCGCTCGGCGCCACGGGCGCCCGGCTTGCCGCCACCCTGCTGCACGAGATGCGCCGGCGCGGCGCCCGGTACGGGATCGTCACCATGTGCGTGGGCGGCGGCATGGGAGCCGCAGGCGTGTTCATGCGACCCTAGGAGGTGAGGGAGATGGAGACCAAGGCGGCGCTCCCCGGAGGTGGGTTCCTCATCGCGCGCACCTCCCCGGAGGCGGTGTTCACCCCGGAGGACCTGGGCGAGGAGCACCGTATGGTCCGGCGGACCGCAGCGGAGTTCTTCCAGCGGGAGGTGCTGCCCCGCGTGGAGGAGATCGAACGCCAGAACTGGGAGGTCACCCGGGAGCTGCTGCGCCGGCTAGGGGAGCTGGGATTTCTGGGCGTAGGGATCCCGGAGGCCTACGGCGGTAGCGGCCTCGATCATCTCGCCTCCCTGGTGATCGCGGAGGAGATCTGCGTGGGCTCCTTCCCCGTGACCTTCGGGGGGCACGTGGGCATCGGGATGCTGCCCATCGCCTTCTTCGGCACCGAGGAGCAGAAGCGCCGCTACCTCCCGGCCATGGCCCGGGGCGAGAAGATCGGGGCCTATGCGCTCACGGAGCCCACCGCGGGATCGGATGCCATGGCCATCCGGACCCGGGCGGTACTCAGCCCCGACGGCCGCCACTACCTCCTTGTGGGGCAGAAGCAGTTCATCACCAACGCGGCCCTGGCGGACGTCTTCATCACCTACGCGAAGGTGGATGGAGAGCACTTCACCGCCTTCATCGTGGATCGGGACACGGAGGGCTTGAGCCTGGGGGAGGAAGAGCACAAGATGGGGATGAAGGGCTCCAGCACCCGCAGCGTGTTCTTCGAGAACGCCCGGGTGCCCGTGGAGAACCTTCTGGGCGAGATCGGCAAGGGACACCGCGTCGCCTTCAACATCCTCAATCTGGGCCGGTTCAAGATCGGAGCTTCCTGTGCGGGCGCGGCGAAGTACGCCCTGCAGCTGGCTACCAAGTACGCCCTGCAGCGAGTTCAGTTCGGACGGCCCATCGCGGAGTTCGGGCTCATCCGCCAGAAACTGGCCCGCATGGCGGCGGAGATCTACGCCACGGAGAGCATGGTGTACCGCACCGGGGGACTCGTGGAGGGTTCGATCGGCGGGATCCGGGACGGAGCAGAGGTGGTACGGGCCCTGGAGGAGTACGCCATCGAGTCCTCCATCAACAAGGTCTTCGCCTCGGAGATGCTGGGCCGGGCGGTGGACGAGCTGGTACAGATCTATGGCGGCTACGGGTACATCGAGGACTACCCCGCGGCCCGGGCCTACCGGGACGCCCGCATCAACCGCATCTGGGAGGGGACCAACGAGATCAACCGGCTCCTCATCGTGGACATGCTCAGCAAGCGCGCCCAGCGGGGGCGCCTGGACCTCCTGCCCGCCATCGAGCGGGTGGTGGGGGGGCTTCTGTCCCCGGAGGGATTCGAAGCACCCGAGGAGGGACCGCTCGCGGAGGAAGTGGCCCTCGTGGAGGGAATCAAGCGGGTGGCCCTGCTGAGCATCGGGGTGGCGGTGCGGAGATACCTGACGGAGCTGGAGGAACAGCAGGAGATCGTGGGGTGGCTGGCGGACCTCGCCATGGAGGCCTTCGCCGCGGAGAGCGCGGTGCTGCGGGCCCAGAAGGCCATCCTACGGCAGCACCCGCGCGGGCCGCTGTTTGCTACCCTGGCCCGCGCCTACCTCCACTTGAGCCTGCCCCGGGTGGAGGCCACCGCGCGCAGCGTCCTCGCCGCCACGCAGGAAGGGGACGAGCTACGCACCGCACTCGCGGGGCTGCGCCGGCTGTTGCGGTACACGCCCGCGAACCTCATGCAGCTGGGGCGGGAGGTGGCGCAGGCGGTGGTGGCGTCGGAGGGATATCCGCTGTGAGGGGGTGAGGGGGATGGCGGTGCAGGCGGAAGCGGGGTTTGGGCGGCCCTGGATCCGGTTCTACGACCCCGGAGTCCCGGCCACCCTGGCGTATCCGGATCTCCCGCTCGGGGAGCTGCTACGGGAGGCGGCGCGGAAGTATGGAGACCGCACCGCTGTGGTGTTCTTCGGCCGGCGCATCTCCTTTCGGGTGCTGGATGCGCTCACGGACCGGTTCGCTGTGGGCCTGCAGCGGCTGGGGGTTCGGAAGGGGACCCCTGTTTCCCTGCATCTTCCCAACTGCCCCCAGTTCGTGATCGCCTACTACGGGATCCTCAAGGCGGGCGGGGTGGTGGTTCCCCACAACCCTCTCTACACGGAGCGGGAGATCGCCCACCAGCTGCGGGACAGCGGTGCGGAGGTGGCCATCACCCTCTCCCTGATGTACCCCAGGGTGGCGGCCGCATCCCGCGATACCCGCGTGCGGGAGATCGTGTACACGGGGATCCACGAGTACATGCCTCCGCTGCTGCGCCTGCTGTATCCCCTCAAGGCCCGACGGGAAGGGCAGTGGGTGGAGGTCCGGCGGACGGCAGGGGTGCGGCCGTTCGGGGAGCTGCTGCGGGACGGTGTGCCTCAACCCGTGAGGGTGGCTTCCGAGGACCCCGCGGTGTACCTGTACACGGGCGGGACCACGGGAACGCCCAAGGCCGCCGTGCTCACCCACCGCAACCTCGTCTGTAACTGCCTCCAGACCGCGGCGTGGAACAGCGACTTCCGTCCCGGGGAGGAGCGGGCCCTAGCGGTGATCCCCTTCTTCCACAGCTACGGGATGACCGCGGTGATGAACTACGCGATCTGGGGCGGGGTGACGATGATCCTGCTCCCGCGGTGGGAGCCCCGGATGGTGCTGGAGGCGATCCGGAGGTACCAGCCCACCATGTTCCACGGGGTCCCCACCATGTACATGGCCCTGCTCGGCAATCCCGAGCTCCTGAGGTACGACCTGCACAGCATCCGGGTGTGCATCAGCGGGGCCATGGCTCTGCCCCAGGAGGTGCAGCGGCGGTGGGAGGAGACGACGGGCGGCAAGCTCGTGGAAGGCTACGGGCTCACGGAGGCCTCCCCCGTCACCCACTGCAATCCCATCCTCGGCCACCGCAGGCCCGGCAGCATTGGGGTGCCGCTGCCGGACACGGATGCCCGGGTCGTGGACCCGGAGACCGGGGAGGAGGTGCCCCCCGGGGAGGTGGGGGAGCTGGTGGTGCGGGGGCCGCAGGTGATGCAGGGGTACCTCAACCAACCGGAGGAGACCGCGGCGGCGCTGCGGGAGGGGTGGTTGTTTACGGGCGACATGGTGTGGCAGGATCCGGACGGCTTCTTCTACATCGTGGACCGCAAGAAGGAGATGATCAACGTGGGCGGGCTCAAGGTGTACCCGCGGGAGGTGGAGGAGGTCCTGTATCGCCACCCCGCGGTGCAGGAGGCCGCTGCAATCCCCGCGCCGGACCTGGAACGGGGAGAGGTGGTGAAGGCCTTCGTGGTCCTGAGACCGGGGATGCAGGCGAGCGCCGAGGAGCTGATCGCCCACTGCCGGCGGGAACTCGCGCCCTACAAGGTCCCCCGAATGGTGGAGTTCCGGGACCAGCTCCCGAAGAGCCTCATCGGGAAGGTCCTGCGCCGGGTTCTCGCGGAGGAGGAGCGGGCCCGGGCCGCGGGGGCCTGAGGCGCCCTTCGGGATGTCCCGTTCCCGGTTCTGGACCGCCCTCCACCGCCACCGTCGCCGCTACCTCCTCGGATACGCGGCCGCCCTGGGCTCCATTGGCATGGCACAGCTCGCCCCCTGGATCCTTAAGGCCGCGGTGGACGGGATCCAGAGAGGGGAAGGGCGCCTGGTGGCGTACGCGGTGGGCCTGGGGGCGGTCGCCCTTCTGGAGGCGGCCCTCAGCTACGTCATGCGCATGCAGATCCTGGGGGCGGCGCTTCGCATCGAGACCGAGATCCGCCGGGAGCTCTTCCAGCACCTGGAGCGCATGGACCCGGCCTTCTTCCACCGGTGGCAGACGGGAGACCTCATGGCTCGGGCGGTGAACGACCTCCGGGCGGTGCAGCGGTTCTTGGGGATGGGCCTCATGCGGGCGGTGCACACCGCGGTGATGGTGGTCCTCTCCGTGGCCTTCATGCTGCACATCAGCACCTCCCTCACCCTCTCCACCCTTCCCATCCTCCTCCTCATCCCCGGGCTGTTCGGGATCCTGGGCCGGGAGATCCGCCGGCGGTTCGAGGAAGTCCAGGCGCAATTCGGACGCCTCTCCGCCCGGGCCCAGGAAAACCTCAGCGGGATCCGGGTGGTGAAGGCCTTCGCCCGGGAGGAGGCAGAGGGAGAACGTTTCCGGCAGGAGAGCGAGGCGCTCAGCCGCGCGAACGTGCGGCTCAGCCGCATCCAGGGCCTCCTGTGGCCCGCAGTGGGGTTCCTCCTGGGTGGAGCCGCGGTCCTCCTGCTGTGGATCGGGGGAGAAGAGGTGATCCGGGGACGCATCAGCCTGGGCCAGCTGGTGCAGTTCTCCTACTACCTGGCCCGCCTGAGCTTCCCCGTGATTGCCACGGGGTGGGTACTGAGCCTGTGGCAGCAGGGCCGGGCGTCCATGGAGCGCCTGGAGGAGGTCTTCCGGATCCGGCCCGCCATCGCGGACCCGGAAGACCCCGTGCGACTTGAGACCGTACGGGGAGAGATCGAGTTCCGGGACGTGTGGGTCTCGTACGATGGAAGGCCTGTGCTGCGGGGGATCCGTCTGAGGATCCCTGCGGGGAGCACGGTGGCCCTCGTGGGGCCTACAGGTTCGGGCAAGTCCACGCTTCTGAACCTGATTCCGCGCCTGCTACTCCCCACCTCCGGGCAGGTCCTGCTCGACGGGGTGGACCTCCGGCGGCTGCCGCTCCGGACGGTGCGGGAGGCCGTGGGGCTCGTGCCCCAGGATCCATTTCTCTTCAGCGATACCCTGCGGGAGAACATTGCGTACGGGGCGGACTCCGGGGACGGAAAACGGGTGGTGGAGGCCGCACAGATCGCCCATCTAGTACAGGACGTGAACGCGTTCCCGCAGGGATTCGAGACGGTGGTGGGGGAACAGGGGGTCACCCTTTCGGGCGGTCAGAGGCAGCGGGCGGCCCTCGCCCGGGCCCTGGCCCGGAACCCCCGGATCCTGATCCTGGACGATGCCCTGAGCAGCGTGGACGCCCAGACGGAGGAGGAGATCCTTCGCGCCCTGCGGCCGGTACTGCGATCGCGGACGGTCCTGCTGGTCTCCCACCGGATCTCCACCCTTCGGGACGCGGATCGGATCGTGGTCCTGGACGGCGGCCGGATCGTGGAGCAGGGCACCCACGAGGAGCTGCTGCGGCGCGGGGGACTGTTTGCGGAGCTCTGCGAGAAGCAGCGGTTGCGGCAGGCCCTGGAGACGGAGGAGCCGTGAGCGGACGGCTGGCTGAGGAGGAGCTTCTGGATCGGCCCTACGACCGCCATCTCCTGCGGCGGCTGCTGGCCTACGTGCGTCCCTACCGGGCCACCATGACCGCGGCGCTGGTGCTCCTCGTCCTCGCCTCTCTGCTGGAGCTGGTGGGCCCGCAGCTGTACCGGATCGCCATCGACCGGGCCCTCGTCCCCTCCCTCCAGCGCGGCACCGTGGATCGGGGGGCTCTCTCCACCCTCGCCCTCCTCTACCTCCTCGTCCTGGCCGCAGGCTTCGGCGCCCGGTGGCTGCAGCACTACCTGATGCAGACGGTGGCCCAGCGGGCCATGGCGAAATTGCGCTCGGATCTCTTCTCCCATCTCCAGCGGCTGCCCCTGCGCTTCTACGATCGGAACCCCGTGGGTCGGCTTGTAACCCGGGTGACGAACGACGTGGAGACCCTCAACGAGCTGTTCACCTCCGGTCTCGTGGCCGCCTTCGGGGACGTGCTGACCCTGGTGGGCATCATGGCCGCGATGCTCTGGCTGGATGTGCGGCTCGCCCTGGTGGCCTTCTGCGTGCTTCCCCTCGTGTACGGAGTCACGGATCGGTTCCGCGGGCAGGCCCGGGAGGCGTACCGGGCGGTGCGGACGCAGCTCGCCCGGATCAATGCCTTCCTCAACGAGCACATCATCGGGATGCCTGTGGTTCAGCTGTTCACCCAGGAGGCCCGGGCCCTGGGGCGCTTCGATGCGTTGAACCGGGACTACCTGGATGCGAGCCTGCGATCCCTAGCGGCCCTAGCCCGGTTCTACCCCGCGATGCACTTCCTGGGCGTCCTGGCCGTGGCCCTGCTGCTGTGGTACGGGGGCGGGCAGGTGATCCGGGGCGTGACCACCCTGGGGGTGCTGGTGGCCATGATCCAGTACGCGGAGCGGTTCTTCGAGCCCGTGCGGGAGCTCGCGGACAAGTTCAATCTCCTCCAGCAGGCCATGGCCAGCAGCGAGCGCATCTTCCGGCTGCTGGACGAGCCTGTGACGGTGGAGGATCCTCCGAACCCCGTGCGGCTTGAGCGGGTGCGGGGGGAGATCGAGTTCCGGGACGTGTGGTTCGCATACGGGGATGCCCCGGCGGGCGGGAACGGTGCGGGGTGGGCGCTGCGCGGGGTGTCCTTTTGCATCGCGCCGGGAGAGCACGTGGCCCTGGTGGGCTACACGGGAGCGGGCAAGACCTCCCTCTGTAACCTCCTGCTGCGGTTCTACGATCCTCAGCGGGGGCAGGTGCTGCTTGATGGGGTGGATCTCCGGTGGATGCGGCAGCGGGAGCTGCGGCGACACGTGGGGCTGGTCTTTCAGGATACCTTCCTCTTCAGCGGTACCATCGCGGACAACATCCGATTGTTCAATTCGGACATCTCGGACGCCCAGGTGGAGGCCACGGCGCGTCTGGTGGGCGCGGACCGGTTCATCCGACAGCTTCCGAACGGCTATCAGACGGAGGTGGGCGAGCGGGGGGTGCGACTCAGCGCGGGACAGCGGCAGCTGGTGGCCCTGGCCCGCGCCCTCGTCTACAACCCGGAGGTGCTGGTGATCCTGGACGAGGCCACGAGCAGCGTGGATGCGGAGACGGAGGAACTCGTGCAGGAGGCTCTGCGGGGTGTCCTCCGGAGCCGTACCACCCTCATCATCGCGCACCGGTTGAGCACCGTCCAGCACGTGGACCGGATCCTGGTGCTGCACAAGGGCCGCATCGTGGAAGAAGGAACGCACGCGCAGCTCCTGGCCCGGGGCGGCATCTATGCCAAGCTGTACCGGTTGCAGGCCCATCCGATCCCGGAGGGGATCCTGCAGAGGAGGGGGGAGAGATGAGCAGCGAGCAGGAGATCCTGGCCCGGATACGGACCATCGTCCGGGAGGCGGTGGCGGAGCGACGGGGCCTGGTGGCGTACACCCAGCTCGGGGCTGCGGAGATGGATCGGCTGGCCCGCTCCACGGAGCGGGAGGCTCTGGAGCGGGTGGCGGCGCTCGTGCCGGAAGCGGCCTTTCGCCCGGAGCTGGTGCAAATCCGGGATGCTCTCACGGAGATGCAGGCCGCCTTGGCGGAGATCGAGACACGAACAGACATCCGCGAGAGCTCCCGCCACCTCGCCCGCGACGAGGTGGTCTGGCAGACCTTCGAGCGCGTCCTGGCCCTGCTGGGGTTTGCAGAAGCCTAACGACGACGCCGGCCGCCCCGCTTGGCCTCGGTGTTCCGCTTGAGGTCCGTCAGGCGCTCCTGGCTTTCGCGCAGAAACGCCCGTAGCTTCTCCTCGAAGGTGGTGCGGTGGCGCTGAGAGCTCGCCCGTTCCTCCGGAGAGAGGGCCTGCCGGAGGGAGAGGTCCAGCCGGCCCTGTGCATCGGCCCGGAGGACCTTCACCCGCACGCGCTGGCCCTCCCGTAGGTACTCCCGGATGTCCCGGACGAAGGTATCCGCGATCTCGGAGATGTGCACAAGGCCCATGCGGCCGCCGGGCAGGGTCACGAACGCCCCGTACGTCGCAATCCGGGCGACGGTGCCCTCCAGGATCTGCCCGGGCTCCGCCGTCACACTCCGCTCAGGGTCCATGGCCCCACGCCCCCCGTCGAAGGGCTTTGCGCCACCAGTGTAGGGTGGCAGCCCCAGCCCGTCAACGTGTCAGGGCTGCCGGGTGACGGTGCGCTGTGTCTACGGACCTACCGCGAAGTCCAGTACCTGTGGCTGCACCAGGCGCTCGTAGTCCTCGTAGCGCATGCGGATGGTCTCCCGGTGGGTGCCCGCGTTGAAGACGATCTCCGGGTCCCGGGTGAGGGATCGGTCCACGTACACGGGGATCCCGTACAGGTGCCCGAACGGCGGCATGGCGCCCACCTCGCAATCGGGGAACACGTCCGCGAACTCCTCCTCGTGCGCGATCCGGGTGGAGGTGGCTCCGAGCTCCCTGCGGAGCCGCTCCAGATCTACCCGGTGCGGGGCAGGCAGGACCAGCATCACAAGCCGGTCGTCCACCTTCGCCATCACCACCTTCGCCACCTGGTAGCCGCTCACGTGCAGCTGAGCCGCCACCTCCTGCGCGGTGTACGCCACGGGGTGCGTCATCACCTGATAGGAAACCCCTGCCTCCTCCAGCATCCGCTGGAGCCGCTCCCGACACAGCATCCTTCTCCCCTCCTCCCCGCCTACCTCCGGGCACCTCCAGGTTGACACGGAACAAGGCTTGTGCGCTACCCGTGCATGTGCGTCACGGATCTCCCCGCGGATTTCCACCGCACACCCGTTCCAGGGCATCCAGCTGTGCGGGTTCCCCCATGGCCAAGAGCCGATCCCCCTCCTGGAGGACCTCCTCCGGATCGGGATTGCGGATCTCCCTGCCGTCCGGATGGGTGAGGGCGATCACCAGGGCACCCGTACGCTCCGTGAGCCGCACTTGGCGCAGGGATCGGTGGAGGAGGTCCGGGTTTTGCACCACCACCTCCCGGACCTGCAGCTCCTCCGTGAACCCCTCCGCCCGCAGCGCCTCCGGCCAGTGGGCGCGGGCCTGCTTGAGGTAGGCTCTCCCCGCCTCACGGTCCACGCCGAGCCGGTCCAGGCTGTGCCGGACCATGGTGAGGGCTGCCTCCACCTCCGGCTGGATCACCTCCGTGGCACCCGCCTCAAAAAGGAGCGCCCGGTGGCGGGACTGGTGCACCCGGGCGAGGATGGGAAGGTTCGGGTTGAGCTCCCGCAGGACCCGCACGCACCGGTAGGCGGCTCTGAAATCGGGCACGGCCACCACCGCCATCCGCGCCCGCTCCGCTCCAGCCCACCGGAGCGCGAGAAGGTTGCCCACGTCCCCGAAGACCGCCCAGGCGCCGCGGGCCCTCGCGGCCTGGAGGGTCTCGGGATCCAGATCCACCGCCGCGTACGGGATCCCGAAGGCGTCCAAAGCCTTAGCCACCTCCCGACCCACCCGGCCGAACCCACACAACACCACGTGTTCTGTCAGGCGGTCTGTCCCCCGACCCATCACCTTCGGGACCACGCCGTGCACTCCCAGAAGCCGCTCCAGCCAGGCGGGTCGGTGGCGGAAGGCTGCGGCGTTGAGAAGGATGGTGAGGAGGGAGGCGGCGAGGACGGCCTCGTACGAGGGGCCGGGGAGAAGCCCGTGTGCGCGGGCCGTAGCTGCCACCAGGTACGAGAACTCCCCCATCTGCGCGAGGCCCACTCCGCACAGCGCCGCGATCCCGCGGGGATAGCCCGCGGCCCGCACCACTGCGGCCCATACCAGGGCGTTCCCCCCGGTCACGAGGAGCACCAGCCCGAGGATCACCCCGGCCTGCTTCACCACAGCCGTGGGATCCAGCAGCATCCCCAGCGAGACGAAGAACACGGCCACGAACACGTCCCGGAGCGGCAGCACCCGGCTCAGGGTCTCGTGTGCGAACTCCGATTCGCTCACCACCAGCCCCGCAAGAAACGCCCCCAGGGCCAGGGAGAGCCCCATATGGGCGGTTAAGGCCGCCGTGCCCACCGCCAGGGCCACCACCGCCAGCAGGAAGAGCTCTCCGCTGCGGGTGCGGGCGATCCGCGCGAGGAGGTGGGGCACCACGCGCCGGGCGAGCCACAGGAGCGGCAGCAGGACCACCGCGGCCTGCAGGAATCCCCAGAGCAGGAGATCCACCCTTGCCTGACCACCGGAGGCCAGGGCGGGAAGCATCGCGAGCACGAGCGCCGCGATGACGAGGTCCTGGGTGAGGCTGATGCCGAGCAGGATCCGGCCGTGCAAAGACCCCAGCTCGTGGCGGTCCTGCAGGAACTTGAGGAGGACCGTGGAGCTCGCCACACTGAGGGCCGCGCCCACCGCGAGGCGGTGAGGAAGCGGCCAGCCCACCAGTTCCCCGAATCCCGTGACCATCAGCACGATGGCGGCCATACCGAGGGGGGTGCCGTACAGGGCCACCCGCCGGACCCGCCACAGGTTCTCCAGGGAGAACTCCACCCCTGCGGAGAACAGCAGCAGCACGAGTCCGATCTGCGCGAACAGCTCGAAGGTCTGGGGATCGCGGACGGTAGGTCCCGGAGTGGCGGGTCCCACGAGGACGCCTGCGAGGATGTACCCCACCACGGGCGGTGCATGGAGGAGGTGGGCGATCAGTCCTCCCGCCACCGCTGCGCCCAGGAGCAATCCCAGGTCCACAAAGAGCCCGCTCACAGCTCTATCTTGGCACGCGGTTTGACGCCTGGAGGGCTTTCAGGTAGCCTGGGAGCGGTTTCGGCGGGATCGTTTCCCGGATTCCCAACATGGAGAACGCGCTGGCTTGGATTCCGCTTCTTCCCGTTCTGGGGGGATTGGTGGCCTTCGCCGCGACGCGGAGGGCAGCAGGGTGGGTGAGCCTGCTGGTCTCCGTGTCTGTCCTGGCCTCTCTGGGTACCCTTGTGCCCCCGGTGGCGGGGGGACGTGCGGTCCAGGTCTCCCTGGCGTGGTTCCCGGGGGTCGGCGTGCGGTACGCCCTGCGGGCCGACGGCCTGGGGCTGCTGTTCAGCCTGCTGGTGGCGGGTGTGGGCGTGCTCATCGCCCTGTACGCCATGACGTACATGGCGCACGATCGGCGCACACCCGCCTTCTTCGGGTTTCTCCTGCTCTTCATGGGGGCCATGCTGGGCGTGGTCCTGGCGGACGACCTCGTGGTCCTGTACGTCTTCTGGGAGCTCACCTCCCTCACCAGCTTCCTCCTCATCGGGTTCCACCACGAGGAAGCGGAGGCCCGGCAGGCGGCCCTCCGGGCCCTACTGGTGACGGTGGTGGGGGGGCTGGGGCTTCTGGGCGGGATCGTGCTGCTGGGGGCCGCGGGGGGGAGTCTGCAGCTCTCGGAACTGGAGCGGCACGTGGATCGCATCCGCGCCAGCGCCCTCTACCCGTGGATCCTGGGTCTGGTGTTCCTCGGAGCCTTCACCAAGTCCGCCCAGATTCCGTTCCACTTCTGGCTTCCGGGCGCCATGGTGGCACCCACGCCCGTGAGCGCCTACCTCCACTCCGCCACCATGGTGAAGGCCGGAGTTTTCTTGCTCCTGCGCCTGGCCCCCCTCCTGGGCGGTGCGGAGGTCTGGCGGGTGTGGCTGGAGCCCGTGGGAATCGTTACGTACCTCTTCGCAAGCCTCCTGGCCCTTTTCCAGGAGGACCTCAAGGCCCTCCTGGCCTACGGAACCGTGGCCTCCCTGGGGCTCGCTACCGCGCTGGTGGGCTCCGGCAGCCCTGAGGGCGTGCTTGCCGTCATGGCCTTCCTCCTCGCGCATGGGGCGTACAAGGGGACGCTGTTTCTGGTGGCGGGCGCGGTCGAGCACGAGACGGGAACCCGACGGCTCTCGGAGCTTCGGGGTCTTGCCCGGACGATGCCCCTCACCGCGGGCGCCGCGACCCTGGCGGTTCTCTCCCTGTTGGGACTGCCCGGATTTGCAGGGTTTGTGGCGAAGGGAGCGGTGGAGAAGGCCCTGCACGGGTGGGCACACGAGGCGATGCTGGTAGGCGGGGCGCTCACCGCAGCCTACGGACTCCGGTTCCTCGGGGTGTTCTGGGGATCAGGAGAAAGGCGGGGCGGCCACGACGCCCCGGGACTCCTTCTCCCGGCCGCGGTGCTGGCCGCGGCCGGGCCCGTGCTCGGTCTTTATCCGGCACTCTACGAACAGGCCCTTGCGCTCCTGCATCCAGCAGTGAACGTCTCTTCGGAGCTCACCCTCGGAAAGGTCGCCGTCCCGGTCGGGAGTGCGCTGCTGGGCGGGGTACTGGCCCGGTGGGCGGGGCGCTCCTCCGCTTCCCTTGCGCTTCCCAGCGGAGAAGTGATCTTCGACCGGGTCTATGCGGGGGTGCTGAACCTCGCCGGACTCCTCACCCGCCTCACCGTCACGGGCCGGCTGCGGGACTACCTGGCGGTGAGCCTCGTGATCCCCGTAACGGGTGCGGGAGCTGTGATCCTCTCCGAGGGCCGTTTCCTCGCGGTTCCCGTCCGGATGGCGCCCTACGAGGGGGTGGTGCTTCTCCTCGGCCTGGGCGCGGTGGCCTTCACGGTCCTGGCCCGGAGCTTGGTGGCCCAGGTGGTGGCGGTAGGGGCAGTAGGCTACACCGTGGCTCTGCTGTACATCGGCTTGCGGGCTCCGGACCTGGCGTTGACCCAGATCCTGGTGGAGACGGTGACCCTGGTGCTGTTCCTGGCCGTGGTCCTGCATCTGCGCCACCCCGAGGAGCCCGACCGGCACCCTGCCTGGGCCCTGGATCTTTTCATCGCCCTCGGAGTGGGTGCTCTCACCGCGGCGTTCGCGGCCCTGATCCTTCCGGGGCCGCCCGCTCGTCACCTCTTCTCGTACTTCGTGCACAAGGCCCCAGAAGCGGGCGGCCGCAACCTCGTGAACCTCATCGTGGTGGACTTCCGGGGCCTGGACACCCTGGGAGAGATCACGGTGCTGGGGATCGCGGCCCTGGGGGTGCTTGCCCTCGCGAGCCGGCCGGGCACGCGCGTGGCGCACCACCTGGTCGTGCCCGTGCGGTCCCTGATCTTCGAGACCGCGGTCCGCGTCGTCTCCCCCGCGGTGGCCGCATACGCCCTCGTGCTGCTCCTCACGGGTCACTACGGACCGGGGGGTGGGTTCGTGGCGGGGCTCATGACCGCCATGGCACTCTTCGCCTGGGCCATGGCCTTCGGGTTCGAGGCGCTTCCGCAGGACTGGCTGCGGCCGCTTGCTGCAGGCCTAGGGATCGCGTACGGCACTGGGACCCTGGCGGCTGCCCTGGGCCGCCCCTTCCTCACGCACAGCCCGATCCTCCTCGGGCCCGTGAAGAGCACCACGTCGCTGCTGTTTGACTTCGGGGTGTACGTATTGGTGGTGGCGGCTTCGCTGAGCGCAGCCCGCACCCTGCTCCTGGTGCGACCCCGATGACGATCCTGTTGCCGCTCTTCGTGGGATCCCTGTTCGGCGCGGGCACGTGGCTGCTGCTGGGCCGTTCCATCGTGCGGCAGATCATCGGGCTCGCCCTCATCGGCCACGGAGCCAACCTCACGATTCTCCTGGCAGGCGGGGTGCGGGGCGGGAGCGCTCCCATCCTGGGGAACCCTCCGCCCCTTACGGATCCCCTCCCGCAGGCCCTCATCCTAACCGCCATCGTGATCGGGTTCGGGGTCGTGGCGTTCCTGCTGGCCCTGGGGTACCGCATGCACGCCTACGAGGAGGATTCGTGAACCTGGCCATCGTGCCCGTGATCCTGCCTCTCGCCACCGGCGCGGCGTGCGCGGCTCTGGGGAGTGAGCGTCTGCGGCGCCTTGTGAGCCTTGGAGGAGCTTTGGGCACCCTGGGGGCCGCGGCGGGACTCGTGTGGAGGGTGCGGGACGGCGTGGTGGTGCTGCGGGCAGGCGGGTGGCCCGCACCGTACGGCATCGCATTCGCGGTGGACGGCCTGGGCGCCCTCATGTGCGGGATCAGCAGTTACGTGGCCGCGGTTACCCTGTGGTTCGGCCTGAGGGAGACGACTCCCCGGTATGACCGGTACTGGCACGCGGGGTGGCACCTGCTCCTGGGCGGGATGAACGGCGCCTTTCTCACGGGGGACCTCTTCAACCTGTACGTGTTCTTCGAGATCCTCCTCATCGCCTCGTACTTCCTGCTGACCCTGGGGACCTCCCGAGAGCAGGCCCGGGAAGCCTTCACCTACGTGGCCCTGAACCTTGTGGCCTCCACCCTCTTTCTCGTGGCGGTGGGGCTGTTGTATGCGGCCACGGGGACGGTGAACATGGCGGACCTGGCCCGCCGCCTCCCCACGGCACCTCCCGTCCTCGTGCGGTCCGGGGTGGTGCTGCTTGCCACCGCCTTCGGCCTTAAGGCCGCCATCTTCCCCCTCTACTTCTGGCTCCCGCATGCGTATGCGATCCCTCCCGGGTCCGTGGCTGCGTACTTCGGCGGGATGCTCACCAAGGTGGGGGTGTACGCCCTCTACCGGCTCTTCACCACCATCGCACCCCTGAGCGGGCCGGATCCCTTCTGGCTGGTGGTGGCGAGCTGCACCATGGTGTTCGGGGTTCTGGGAGCCCTCGCCCAGGAGGAGATCCGCCGTATCCTCTCCTTTCACATCGTGAGCCAGATCGGGTATATGATTCTGGGCCTGACTTTGGGGACGCGGACTGGACTGGCTGCGGGGATCTTCTACGTGCTGCACCACATCGGAGTGAAGACCGCCCTGCTGCTGGTGAGCGGCACGGTGGAGCGAACCTGGGGCACCGGACGCCTCTCCGCCCTCTCGGGCATCGGCCGCGGCCAGCCCGCCCTAGGCGTCCTGTTCCTCTTTCCCGCCCTCTCCCTGGCGGGAATCCCGCCGCTTTCGGGTTTCTGGGGGAAGGTGGCGTTGCTGGTGGCGGGTGCGGACGCGTATGCGAAAAGACCGGACCTCTGGATCCCGCTCGCCCTGGGAACGAGTATCCTGGTGAGTCTGTTGACCCTCGCCTCCATGATGAAGATCTTCACGCAGGCCTTCTGGGGTCCTGCGCCCCGGCGCAGGCGGGCGGGAGGGGAGCTGCTCTTTCCCACGGCGGCCATGGTGGCCCTCACGATCCTCTGGGGTCTGGGCGGCCAGGGGCTGTGGGAGCTCACCTGGTCTGCGGCCGGTCAGCTCCTGGAGCGGGGAGGGTACGTTGAGGCGGTGCTGGGAGGGTCAAAGTGAGGCGGCTGGTGGGGGCGTTCTGTTTTGTGGTCGTGTTCGCGTACGAGGTGATGGCCGCCAACCTCGCCATGGCTGCCCTCCTCCTCAACCCCCGGAGGGGGAACCGGCCCGGATTCGTCCGGTTCCCCCTCCGGGTGCGGAGGCCCGCGGCCATCACGGCTCTGGCCAACGCCATCACCATGACTCCGGGCACCATGACGGTGGACGTGGCCCCGGATCGCAGCGCGCTTTTGGTGCACGTCTTCGATTTGGAGGACCCACAGGACGTGGTGCGGCGGATCCGCAGCCGGCTGGAGCGCTGGGTGGCGGAGGTGTTCGAGTGATCGCCACCGCGGCCACCCTGGCCATCGCGCTCCTGGTGGGAGCTCTGGGCTGCTGTGTGGCACGGCTGATCCTGGGGCCTACCTTCCCCGATCGCATCGTGGCTTCGGATACCCTGGTGCTGGTGGTGATGAATCTGGTGCTGACCCTGGGGGTGCTGTGGCGAACCCGGGATTACGCGGACGTTCCCGTGCTGCTGTCGGCTTTGGGGTTCGTGGGGACGGTGGCCGCGGCGCAGTTCATCCGGCGAGGAGGCCCTCTTGCGTGAACTCCTGGTCTCCATCCTGCTGGTGGGCGGGGCCGCCTTCACCCTGATCGCGGGGATTGGGCTGCTGCGGGCCCCGGACACCCACAGCCGCCAGCAGGTCTCCACCAAGGCCGCCACCTTCGGGTCCGCGGGGGCGCTTGTGGGTTCCTTCGTGTTCTTCGGCGGTGGGTTCCAGGAGCTCCTGGTGGCGGGCTTCCTCCTCCTCACCGTACCCGTGGGGACCCACGTGCTCGCGAAGGCCATCTACGAGCTGCACCACCACGGGAGGGCGGATCCGAAGTGGCCAGGCTCCGAAGGATCCTGATCGCGGGGCTGCTGACCATCCTCCCCTTCTGGGTGACCTATACCCTCCTCCGATGGCTCTTCCTCACCCTGGACAGTGGCCTCCAGCCCCTGCTGCGAGGCCTGGTGGGCGGCGCCGTCCCCGGGGCAGGGCTGGTGGTAGGGCTTCTGCTCATCCTGGCCGCAGGGGTGGCCGCGGACACCTTCGTGGGCCAACGCGCCATCGGGGTCCTGGAACGTTTGGCCATCCGCACCCCGCTCGTGCGGACCGTGTACGGTGCCACCAAGCAGATCGCGGAAGCCCTGGTGGGCAACCGTCCCGTCCCCCTCCGCCGGGTGGTGCTGGTGGAGTGGCCACGGCGGGGTGCGTACATCCCCGCCTTTGTGACGGGCGAGCTGCACCTTCCCTCCGGGCAGCGTCTCCTCAGGGTGTTCGTGGTGAGTGCGCCGAATCCCACCACGGGGTTCCTCATGATCCTTCCAGAGTCGGAGACGATTCCGGTTTCCCTGACGGTGGACGAGGGCATGACCCTGGTGATCTCGGGAGGGCTCGCGGGGCCTGCGGACGTGGTGGCGGAGGCCATCGAGGCTGCAAAAACCGGTGCCGAGGAGAGAGGGGATGACAGGACCTGAGGAAGAGGTGCTGGTGGTCCCCCGGGAGCGGTTGTTTGCGGGGGATTGCTTCGAGGGCCTGAGGCGGCGGGGGATCCTGGAGTTCCTGGGACGGATCCGGCGGTACGGAGCTTTTCGCCGCCGCGGGGAGGTGGAGGAGGATCCTTCGTATAAGCAGATCATCCCGTACGCGGTGGTGCGCCGTGGGGAGGAGGTGTTCCTGTTCCGGCGCACGGATCGGGGGGGAGATGCGCGCCTGTACCACCGGTACGCCATCGGGGTAGGTGGCCACGTTAACCGGCAGGACGCGGGAGATCCCATCGAGACCGGGCTGCGGCGGGAGCTCGGGGAGGAGCTGGAGTTCACGGCCCCCTGGGAGGCGCGGCTCGTGGCCCTGCTCAACGACGAGAGCACACCCGTGAGCCGGGTACACTTCGGGCTGGTGTACGAAGTGCGGACCACGGGGGACGTGCGGGTGCGGGAGACCCAGACGCTGGTGGGAGGGTTTGTTCCCATAGAGCGCCTGCGAGACTACTACCCCCGGATGGAGAGCTGGTCCCAGCGGGTGGTGGAGGGATTCGGGTGGTGAGCTCGTTCGAGCTCCCGGCGCCGGGGCTGCATCTGGAGCGTACCCTGAGCTGCGGTCAGGCCTTCCGATGGTCTTGGGCGGGGCGATGGGCACGCGGGGTGGTGGGCCGCACGGTGCTTTGGCTGGAGCCCATGCCGGGCTACCTGTGGGTCCACACGGAGGGAGAGCCGCTCGGGCCGGAGGCGGTGCGGGCGTACCTGTTTGGCGGAGGACCCGTGCGCGCGGCGGAGCGGCGGCTGTGCTCGGACCCCGTACTCCGCCGGATCCTCCCCTTCACCCGCGGCATCTCTCTGCTGGTGCAGGATCCCTGGGAGGTGCTCTGTAGCTTCCTCATCTCCCAGAACAACAACATCCCCAAGATCCGGCTCAGCATCGAGCGGCTGTGTCGGGTGCTGGGGGAACGGATCCCGGCCCGGGCGGAGGCGTTCACGTTTCCGTCTCCCGAACGGATCGCGGAGGCCTCAGCCCGGATCCTCAAGGACGCGTCCCTCGGCTATCGCGCCCCGTACCTGCGGGCCACCGCTCGCTTGGTGGCCGACCGCCTCGTGGACCTCGAGGCCCTGCGCCGGGCCTCCCTCGAGGAAGCGCGGGAGGTGCTTGTGGAGCTCCCGGGAGTGGGGGAGAAGGTGGCGGAGTGCGTGCTCCTGTTCGGCCTTGGGCACCGGGAGGCGTTTCCCGTGGACGTGTGGACGCGGCGGGCGGTCCTGGAGCTGTACTTCAACGGGCGTGCCCGCACTCCGCGCGAGATCCGGACCTGGGCGCAGGATCGATTCGGGTCCCTCGCGGGTCTGGCGCAGCAGCACCTCTACCACTTCGCCCGCACCTCCGGAAGCTTCCGGAGCGATCGACGCGGGGAGGCGGTCTAGGTCCGCGCGGTCGGATGGGCCTGTTGGCCCTGCTGCTCCTCCTGCTGGCCGCCTTCGTGCACGCCACCTGGAACCTCCTCGCGAAACGCGCCGGGGGCGGGGTGGCCCTCACTTGGCTGTTCGAGGCCCTCGCCGCCCTCCTGTACCTGCCCGTGGCGGCCGCTTCCGCGATGCTTCACAAGCCCCGAGTTGGGGGGGCGGAGGCGGGGTTCGTGCTGGGGTCCGCGGTGCTGCACCTGGGTTACTTCCTCGCCCTTCAGCGGGCTTATCGCACGGGAGACCTCTCCGTGGTGTACCCCCTGGCGCGGGGCACCGGGCCGTTCCTGGCGACCCTGGCGGCCATCGCCCTCTTCGGGGAGCGCCCCACGCCTCTGGCTCTGACCGGTGCCCTGCTCATCGTGGGGAGCCTGCTGGGGCTCCTGGGAGGGGAGCTCCCGCGGCGCCGGACCTCTGTGGACCGATCCGCCCTGGGCTACGGGGTCCTCACGGGGGCGTTCATCGCGGGCTATACCCTTTGGGACAAGCACGCGGTGAGCACCCTTGGGATCCCCCCGATCCTCCTGGATTGGGGGAGCCATCTGGGGCGGTGTCTCCTGCTTACCCCGCTCATCCGGACCCGGTGGCCGGAGGTCATAAGGCACTGGCGGGTACATCGCGTGGAGGTCCTCGGACTCGCGGTGCTGGTCCCCCTCTCCTACCTCCTCGTGCTCACCGCCCTGCGCTTCAGCCCCGTGAGCGCCATCGCGCCTGCCCGGGAGGTGAGCATCCTCGTGGGGGCCTGGCTGGGAACCCGGGTGCTGGCAGAGCAGGAGGCCTGGCGGCGGCTGCTGGTGGCCTGCGGGATGACCACCGGGGTGATCCTGCTGGTGGTGGGCTGAACTTGACAATATCGTTGTTAAAAGGATTGACAAGTCCTCGTAAACCCAGCTACCATGGAGTCGGTTCCGGAGGTGTTCTCGGTTGGGACAGCGGAGGGTGAAGACGGACACCACCCCAGTCTACGCCATCGGCATCGCCGCGGAGCTGCTGGGCGTCCACCCGAGGACCCTCCGGATTTACGAGGAAAAGGGGCTGATCCGGCCTGCCCGGCGAAACCGGATCCGCCTGTTTAGCGACCGCGACCTCCAGCGGGTGCGGCTCATCCAGTACCTCACCCGGGAGGTCGGGCTCAACCTAGCCGGGGTGAAGCTTTTCCTGGAGATCCAGGATCGGTACGAATTCGTGGCGGACGTGATCCTGCAGTCCGCCGGGAAGCGCATCATCCGGGAAAGGGGGGAGTGAGCATGAGCATCCTGCGGTGGGATCCGATTCGGGAGCTGCGAACCATGCGGCGCACCCTGGAGCGCCTGCTGGACGAGTTCGTGGAGGGCTTCGGGACGGAGCTGGAGATCCCGGAGCGACGTCTGGAGGCGGAGGTGTGGCGGCCCGCGGTGGAACTGTACGAGACGGACACGGACGTGGTGGTCCGGGCGGCGCTGCCGGGGGTGGATCCCAAGAGCATCGACGTACAGGTGGACGACCGCAGCATGACCCTGGCCGCGGAGCGCCGGGAAGAGAGAGAAGAGCGCGGTCGTAGCTACCACCGCCGGGAGATGCGCTACGGACGGTTCGAACGGACCCTGCCGCTTCCCGTGGAGGTGAAGCCCGACCAAGCGCGGGCCACCTACCGGGACGGGGTACTGGAGGTCCGCGTCCCGAAGGCCGAAGCCGCCCAGGCCCGGAAGGTGCGGGTGGAGGTTCAATAGCCCAGACCCCGCAAGGAGGGATACATGATGGGCAAGGTGGTGGGCATTGACCTCGGTACCACAAACTCCGTGATCGCCGCCATCATCGGCGGGGAGCCGGTGGTGATCCCCAACCGCGAGGGCAGCCGGCTCACGCCGTCCGTGGTGGCCTTCACCAAGACCGGGGAGCGCCTGGTGGGCCAGATGGCCAAGCGCCAGGCCATCCTGAACCCCGAGAACACCATCTACTCCATCAAGCGGTTCATGGGGCGCCGTTACAGCGAGGTGGAAGTGGAGCGGAAGATGGTGCCCTACAAGGTGGTGGAGGGGCAGCACGGGATGGCCTGCGTGTACGTGCCGGCTGTGGATCGCACCTTCACTCCCGAGGAGATCTCCGCCATGATCCTCCAGAAGCTCAAGGAGGATGCGGAGGCGTACCTGGGGGAGAAGGTGGAGGCCGCGGTCATCACGGTCCCCGCATACTTCAACGACGCCCAGCGCACCGCCACCAAGAACGCGGGGGAGATCGCGGGGCTCCGGGTGCTGCGCATCATCAACGAGCCCACCGCGGCCTGTCTGGCCTACGGCCTCGACAAGAAGGGCTCGGAGACCGTGCTGGTGTGGGACCTGGGGGGAGGAACCTTCGACGTGTCCATCCTGGAGATCGGGGAAGGCGTCTTCCAGGTCCGGGCCACCGCGGGCGACACGCACCTGGGGGGCGACGACTGGGACGAACGGATCGTGAACTGGCTGGCGGAGGAGTTCCGCAGGCAGCACGGCATTGATCTCCGCCAGGACCGGCAGGCTCTGCAGCGCCTCCGGGAAGCCGCGGAGCGGGCGAAGATCGAGCTCAGCTCCATGGTCCAGACCACCATCAACCTCCCCTTTATCACCGCGGACGCCACCGGGCCCAAGCACCTGGACATGGTCCTCACCCGGGCCAAGTTCGAGGAGCTCACCGCGGATCTGGTGGAGCGGTGCATCCCGCCCTACCGGCAGGCCATGGGCGACGCCAAGCTCGCGGAACGGGATCTCCATGAGGTCATCCTGGTGGGCGGCAGCACCCGCATGCCCATGATCCAGGAGCTGGTGCGCCGGCTCACCGGGAAGGAGCCCAGCAAGGAGGTCCACCCGGACGAGGTGGTGGCCGTGGGCGCCGCCATCCAGGCGGGCGTGCTGGCGGGCCAGGTGCGGGAGGTGGTGCTGCTGGACGTGACCCCGCTGTCGCTGGGCATCGAGACCCTGGGCGGGGTCATGACCGTCCTCATCCCCCGCAACACCACCATCCCCACCCGGAAGAGCGAGATCTTCACCACCGCGGAGGATGGGCAAACGCAGGTGGAGATCCACGTGCTGCAGGGCGAGCGGCCCATGGCCCGGGACAACCGCACCCTGGGCCGGTTCATCCTGGACGGGATTCCCCCTGCCCCCCGGGGGATTCCCAAGATCGAGGTCACCTTTGACATCGATGCGAACGGCATTCTCGCTGTCTCCGCGAAGGATCTCGCTACAGGCCGGGAGCAGTCCATCAGGATCACCGGCACCAGCACCCTCACCCGGGAGGAGATCGAGCGCATGATCCGGGAAGCGGAGCAACACGCGGAGGAGGATCGCCGCAGGCGGGAGGAGGCGGAGATCCTCAATCGCGGGGACAGCATGGCCTATCAGGCGGAGCGGTTGCTCCGGGACCAGCTGAGCACTGCGCCCGAGAGCGAGCGCAAACCTCTGGAGGAGAAGGCCAAGGAGCTCCGGGAGGCGGTACAGGCCCGGGATGTGGCGAAGGTCAGGCAGCTCACGGAGGAGCTGCAGCAGATGATCTTCCGCATTTCCGAACGGCTGTACCGCGCCGCCGCGAGCGGCGCTCCCTCGGGTGAGAGAGGCTCCAGGGAGCGCAAGGGACCGGACGATGTGATCGACGCGGAGTACAAGCCCAGCGACCACTAGGGCGGTGACCGGGGAGATGTCGGAGCGTGAGGATCGTCTGAACGGGCAAAACGAGCTGCTGGGGGAATCCCCAGAAGCTCCGGCTTCCGGCGGGGACGGCCCCGCGGAGCCCGGGGCCGTGCAGCCATCGGAGCCAGCTGAGGTGTGCCCGGAGGAGGTGGCGCGCCTGCGGGAGGAGGTGGCGCGCCTGCGGGAGGAGGCGGAGCGCAACTGGCAGCAGTTCCTGCACGCGGCCGCGGACCTGGAGAACTACAAGAAGCTCGCGGCCCGGCGGCAGGAGGAGGCCGTAGCGCGCACCCGCCGGGCCATGCTGCAGATCGTGCTCGGGGTCCTCGACAACCTGGAGCGGGCCATCCGGTACGGGGAGCAGGCCCAGGACAGCCAGGGAGTGGAGGGCATTCTCGAGGGCCTGCGCATGACACACCGCTCCGTCCTGGAGCAGCTGAGCCTGCTCGGCGTGCGACCCATGGAGGCCGCGGGTGCCCGGTTCGACCCCTCCCGCCACGAGGCGGTGGAACAGGTGTCTGCCGCGGAGGCCGGGGTGGAGCCGGGCACGGTGGTGGAGGTGGTGCAGCAGGGGTATCTCGTGGGCGAGGAGGTGTTACGGCCCGCGCGGGTCCGCGTGGCCCAGTAGGTCATGGAGTTCAAGGACTACTACCGGATCTTGGGGATCCCCCGCAACGCGGACGCCAAGCAGATCAACGAGGCTTTCCGCCGTCTGGCCCGCCAGTACCACCCCGACGTGAACAAGGATCCCCAGGCCGCGGAGAAGTTTAAGGAAATCAACGAGGCCTACCAGGTCCTCAGCGATCCCGAGAAGCGCAAGCGCTACGACCAGATGCTGGAGCTGCGGGAGCGGGGAATCCCCTGGGACCAGGTGTTCACGGGACCGAGGGCGGAAGGTCCAGGGGAGTGGACCATCCTGTTCGGAGAGCCCGGGGAGGTGTTCGAACGGTTTGAGGACTTCGGGTTCTCAGAGTTCTTCCGCCGGTTCTTCGGGGATCTAGGGATCCATGATCCCTTCGCCCGCGCGGGCCGCCGCCGCTTCCCCTTCGGGTTCACCCGTACCGTCCCCCGGGAGGACGTCACCACCTCCGTGGAGATCTCCCTTCTGGAGGCCTTCCACGGCACGGAGCGGGAGCTGAGCCTGAGCCTGGATGGTCGCTCCCGCCGGATCCGGGTCCAGATCCCGCCCGGCATCCGGGATGGGCAGAAGGTGCGGGTGCGAGGCGTGGTGGACGGTGCAGACCTCTACGTGGAGGTGCGGGTCCGTCCCCACCCGCTCTTCAGCCGGGAAGGGGATGATCTCGTTTGTGAACTCCCCATTTCCCTCACGGAGGCCCTGCTGGGTGCGGAGATCGAGGTTCCCACCCTGTCCGGAAAGGTGAAGATGCGGATCCCGCCGGAGACCCAGAACGGCCAGGTCTTTCGGTTGCGGGGTCAGGGCATGCCCCGGCTCGTGGGGTCCGGAAGAGGAGATCTGCTGGTGCGGGTGAAGGTGGTGCTGCCCCAGCGGCTCTCGCCGGAGGAACGGCGGCTCATCGAGGAGCTGAGCCGGTTGCGTCAGGAGAACCCGCGGGCGGCCATGGGCCTGAGATAAAGGGAGGAGGAACCCATGCGGTGGGACAGGCTCACGGAGAAATCGCAGGAGGCCCTGGCCCGGGCCCAGGAACTCGCCCGAGAGGGGGGGCACCCCTACGTGGAGACCGAGCACCTCCTCCTGGCCCTCCTGGAGCAGGCGGACGGGGTGGTCCCTCAGGTTCTGCAGCGGGCGGGGGCGAACCCCGGTCGGGTCCGGGAGCAGGTGGACCGGGCCCTCCGCATGCTGCCCCGGGTGCAGGGGCCCGCGGAGCTGTATGTGGGTCCCGGCCTGCGGCGGGTTTGGGAGGGGGCGGAGCGCGAGGCCCAGCGGATGCAGGACGAGTACACCAGCACCGAGCACTTCCTCCTGGCCATGAGCGAAGCGCCGGAGACCGGAGCTGGCCGCATCCTCCAGCAGAACGGGATCACCAAGGAGGCCCTGCTTCGGGCCCTGGCTGAGGTCCGGGGGCACCAGCGGGTGACGGATGCACGTCCTGAGACCAAATACCAGGTGCTGGAGCGGTACGGGCGCGATCTCACGGAGCTCGCCAGAGCCGGCAGGCTCGACCCCGTGATCGGCCGGGACGAGGAGATCCGCCGGGTGATCCACGTCCTCAGCCGCCGCACGAAGAACAACCCCGTACTCATCGGTGAGCCAGGAGTTGGCAAGACCGCCATCGTGGAGGGGCTGGCCCAGCGCATCGTGCGTGGAGACGTACCCGAGCAGCTCAAGAACAAGCGCATCTTCCAGCTCGACATGGGGGCCCTGCTGGCGGGTACCAAGTACCGGGGGGAGTTCGAGGAGCGGCTGAAGGCGGTCCTCAAGGAGATCGCGGACAGCCACGGCGAGATCCTCCTGTTCATCGACGAGCTCCACACCGTGGTGGGCGCGGGCGCCGCGGAGGGGGCTGCCATGGATGCCAGCAACCTCCTCAAGCCCATGCTGGCCCGCGGGGAGCTCCACTGCCTCGGGGCCACCACCCTGGACGAGTACCGCAAGCACATCGAGAAAGACCCCGCCCTGGAGCGCCGGTTCCAGCCCGTGTACGTGGACGAGCCCTCCGTGGAGGAGACCATCAGCATCCTCCGAGGGCTGAAGGAGAAGTACGAAGTTCACCACGGGGTGCGGATCACGGACGCCGCGGTGATCGCGGCCGCCCAGCTCTCGGCCCGGTACATCACGGGGCGGTTCCTCCCCGATAAGGCCGTGGACCTTATCGACGAGGCCGCGGCGAAGCTCCGGATGGAGATCGACAGCAAGCCCGCGGAGCTGGATGAGATCGACCGTCGGATCATGCAGCTGGAGATCGAGCGGGAGGCCCTGCGCCGGGAGACGGATCCGGATGCCCAGGAGCGCCTGGTGAAGCTGGAGCAGGAGCTCGAGCGCCTGCGCAAGCAGAGCCGCCGGCTTCGGGAGCGGTGGGAGCGTGAAAAGCAGATCGTGCAGCGGATCCGACAGATCAAGTCGGAGATGGAGCACACAAAGGTGGAGCTGGAGAGATCGGAGCGGGTGGCGGACCTGGAGCGGGCCGCGCGGCTCCGGTACGGGGTGCTGCCGGAGCTGGAAAAGCAGCTGCGGGCCGCGGAGGAGGAACTGCGGGCCCAGGGTCCGCAGCGGCTTCTGAAGGAGGAGGTGGATGCGGAGGACATCGCGGAGGTGGTGAGCAGGTGGACGGGGATCCCGGTGGCGCGCCTGCTGGAGACGGAGAGGGAGAAGCTGCTGAAGCTGGAGGAGCGGCTGCACCAACGGGTGGTGGACCAGGAGGAGGCGGTGCAGGCGGTGGCGGACGCCATCCGCCGGGCCCGGGCCGGCCTCAAGGACCCGCGCCGGCCCATCGGCTCCTTCCTGTTCCTGGGCCCCACGGGGGTCGGCAAGACCGAACTCGCCCGGGCCCTCGCGGAGGTGCTCTTCGACTCCGAGGAGGCCATGGTGCGCATCGACATGTCCGAGTACCAGGAGAAGCACACCGTCTCCCGCCTCATCGGGGCCCCGCCGGGATATGTGGGCTACGAGGAAGGAGGGCAATTGACGGAGGCGGTGCGCCGACGCCCGTACCGGGTAGTGCTGTTTGACGAGGTGGAAAAGGCCCACCCGGATGTGCTGAACATCCTCCTGCAGGTGATGGAGGATGGCCGGCTCACGGACGGCCAGGGCCGCACCGTGGACTTCAAGAACACGGTTCTCATCCTCACCAGCAACGTGGGCTCCTCATACCTGCGGGACCTGGATCCGGAGGATACGCCCTCCTTCGAGCTGGCGAAGGTCCATGTGCAGGCGGAGCTGCGCCGCACCTTCCGGCCGGAGTTCTTGAACCGCATCGACGAGGTGATCGTCTTCCGGCCTCTGAGCCGGGCGCACCTGGAGCAGATCGTGGAGCTGCAGGTCCGCTACCTCCAGCAGCGCCTCCAGGACCTCAAGATCGCCGTCGAGATCACGCCCCAGGCGAAGGCCTATCTGGCCCGGGAAGGCTACAATCCGGACTTCGGGGCCCGGCCGCTGCGCCGCCTCATCCAGCGCCTGGTGGAGAATTCCCTGTCTCGCAAGGTGCTGGCGGGGGAACTGCGGGAGGGGGATGTGGCGGTGGTGGACGCCCGGGCCGGAGAGATCGTGATCACCCGGCGGGAGCGGGTGGTGGCGTAAGGGAGGGAGTTGCTACAATGGCAGGCGACACGCCGATGCTGGGGAGGGGAAGGATGGTCGGCCAGATCCGAGCGGAACAGGTGGGTAGCCTTCTGAGGCCCCCCGAGCTCCTGGAGGCCCGCTACCGGGGTGCCCCGCCGGAGGAGCTGCGGGAGCTGGAGGACAGGCACATTCTGCGGCTGCTCCAGAAGCAGCGGGAGATCGGGGTGGACGTGTACACGGATGGGGAGCTACGCCGCCGACACTTCATGAGCGATTTCTTCGAGGCGGTGGAGGGGATCAACCTCTCCAACGGACTCCCCCGCGCGTGGAAAGGGGAGGGAACGACCCCGCCGCCCGTCAGCGTGACCGGAGTGGTCACCGCCCAGTTGCGGCAGGTGCGCCGGATGACGGCCCACGAAGTGGCCTTCCTAAAGCAGCACAGCCCCGGCCCTTTCAAGATCACCCTTCCCAGCGCCAACCAGTTCCCCGCCATCACCTTCAAGCGGGGAGTGACGGACCGGGTCTACCGGGATCACTCGGAGCTGCTGTGGGACATCGTGCCCATCATCCGGAACGAGATCCAGGCCCTCCTCGCGGAGGGGGTGACGTACATCCAGCTCGACGCCCCCCGCTACAGCTACTACATCGATCCCCGGTGGCGGGAGTACGTGCGCCAGGAGCTGGGGATGGAGCCGGAGGCAGCCCTCGATGAGGCCATCCGGGCGGACAACGCATGCCTGGAAGGAGCCCGACGTCCGGGCGTGACCCTTGCCTTCCACCTGTGCCGGGGCAACAACCGCAGCCAGTGGTACGCGGAAGGTGGATATGATCCCATCGCGGAGAAGGTCTTCAACGAGCTGCAGGTGGACCGTTTCCTCCTGGAGTACGATGACGAGCGATCGGGTACCTTCGAGCCCCTTCGGTTCGTGCCTCCGGACAAGACCGTGGTGCTGGGGCTGGTGAGCTCCAAGCGCCCCCAGCTGGAGTCGCAGGAGACGCTCCTGCGCCGGATCGAGGAGGCCAGCCGCTACGTGCCGCTGGAGCGGCTAGCCCTGAGCCCCCAGTGCGGGTTCGCCTCCGTCATGGAAGGCAACCTCATCACGGAGGAGGATCAGTGGGCCAAGCTGCGGCTGGTGGTGGAGGTGGCCCGGGAGGTGTGGGGATAGCCCGCCTCACGACGTCCGCGTCTCCCGCACGGTGAGGACGGGCACTGGGCTTTGGCGCACCACTTGCTCCGCCACGCTACCGAGCAGCAGGTGAGCGAGTCCGCTTCGTCCATGAGTTCCCATACACACCAGGTCTACCCGCAGCCCCGGGATCGCTTCCAGGATCCGGTGCCCCGCCGCACCCATCCGGACCTCCACCCGCTCTTCCGGGCGCGCCGTGGCCTCCAGCCTCCGGTAGGCCTGATCGAGAAGGTATTCCCGGACCCGTTCGCCCACCGCGGGCGTCAGGATCTCCTCCGGTAGGGCGGCGAAGACCTCTGGGCGGAGCTCCACCACGTGGAGGAGGACGATCTCTGAGTTTGCGGGTGCGCTCAGCATGCGGGCCCACATGAGGGCCTGCTGGGCCGGAGGCGAGAAGTCCATGGCCACCAGGATGCGATGCAGGCGCGGAGCGGTGCCGGGTCGCACGGTGAGCACCGGGATGGGGCACGTGCGCACCACCTGTTCCGCGACGCTCCCGAAGAAGACGCGACGGATCCCGCTTCGTCCGTGGGTCCCCACGCATACCAGATCCGCCCCGAGCTCCCGACAGACCTCCGGGATCACCTCCTGAGGAAAGCCGGGACGGACCTCCGCTCGATGGCCCCCAAAGCGTTCCCGCCAGCGTTCCAGCTCCGACCGGATGAAGCTTCCTCGGGATCGGTACACGTCCCCGTCCTCCTCCAGAACGTGGAGGAGAACCAGCTCGGCCCCAAGCTGCCCTGCAAGCCACGCGGCCCACTGCGCCGCGGACTCTGTGGCTTCCGAGAAATCCGTGGGGAGCAGGATCCGTCGTACCCTGAGCACCGGGATTCCCTCCAGAGAATCCTCACCGGTGTGTTCACCCTCCCACCGCGGATCCCCTGCCGCAGGCGGTGGGGCCCCACCGCCCGTATGTAATGAATACTTGACATTGTCAAGTATTAGATCTACACTCAACTGCCGTGGGGCGTAGGGTAGAGGTGGCCTTCGAGAACCGGGTGCGGCAGGTGCGGGAGTCCCGTGGGCTGTCGCAGGCGGGCCTGGCGCGTCTGGCAGGGCTGTCGCGCCAGGCCCTGTCCGCCATCGAAGCCGGCCGCTACCTCCCCAATACCGGGGTGGCCCTGCGGCTGGCGCAGGCCCTGGGCTGCGCGGTGGAGGACCTGTTCGCTGCCCCAGCTTCCTCCACCGTGAAGGCACGCTTGGCCCTAGACGGCCCCGCCCTGCGGGTCCGGCTGGGCCAGGTGCGATCCCAGCTGGTGGCCTGGCCCCTGTGGGGCCCGGTGGCTCCGCTACCCGCAGACGGGACGGTGGCCGGTCGTGCAGGCCACAGGGTCACCGTCGCCCTCCTCCCGGGATCGGTGACCCCGGAGCACACCCTGTTCCTGGCCGGCTGCGATCCCGCCCTGCGGATCGCGGGGACCCTGGCGGAGGCCGCCGGCCGGGTACGGGTTCACTGGGTCCCCACGGGCAGCGCCCGCGCTTTGGAGGCGCTAAGGGACGGGCTCGTGCACGTGGCGGGGACCCACCTGCATCCCCCTGAGGACCCGGAAGGCACCCAGACCATCCGTGCCGCCCTGGGTCGGACGGCGGCCGTGGTGGTGTCCGTGGCCAAGTGGGTGGAGGGCCTCATGCTGCGGTCGGGCGTGCGGATCCGGAGCCCTGAGGACCTGCTCCGTCGGGGTGTACGGGTGGTGAACCGGGAGCAAGGTTCAGGTAGCCGCCTGGTTTTCGACCGCTGGCTTGCGGGCGCGGGCGTGCCCACCGACCGGGTGGACGGCTACCGGCGCGAGCTGCCAAGCCACCTGTCGGTGGCGGAGGCGATTGCAAGCGGGCTCGCGGACGCCGGCCCCGGGGTGCTGCCGGTGGCGCGGCTGTACGGTCTGGACTTCCTGCCGCTTGTGGAGCAGCGTTACGACCTCGTGGTCCCCCAGGACCTCCTGGACACCGGGCCCGTCCGGGTCCTGATGGACGTGGTGGCCGGCCGTCGGTTCCGCCAGGAGCTGGTGGCCATCGGGGGCTATGATGCGGCTTGCGCGGGGGCCATACGGAAGCTGGAGGGCTCGCCGCGGTGAGCAGGGTGCTGGCCTTCCTCTGCGCGGCGGCCCTGGCCTGGCAGGCGGCTGCGGCCGCCCGGCTCCCCCAGGGGCTGCTGGTGGCTGCTGCCGCAGACCTCCGGTACGCCTTTGAGGAGCTCGCGGGTGTGTGGCGTGGCCGCACGGGCACCCCCGTGACGTTCTCCTTCGGATCCTCGGGCCAGCTCGCGCAGCAGGTGGAGCACGGGGCACCCTTTGACGTGTTCTTCTCCGCCAACGAAGCGTTCGTCCAGCGGCTTGCGGAGCGGGGGCACGTCCTGCGGGACACGGTGCAGCTGTACGCAGTGGGACGCATCGTCCTGTGGGCGCGTCGGGCCAGCGACCTCGACGTGGGCCGGGGGATGGCTGTCCTCCTGGATCCCCGGGTGCGGTACGTGGCCATCGCCAACCCCGAGCACGCACCCTACGGGGAGGCTGCCCGTCAGGCGCTGGTGCGGTCCGGGCTGTACCACCGGGTGCGCCCGAAACTCGTCTACGGGGAGAACATCAGCCTGACCCTGCAGCTGGTGCAGTCGGGGAACGCGGACGTCGGGCTGGTGGCCCTGTCGCTGGCGCTGGCCCCCCCGGTACTGACGGAGGGGCGCCACTGGTTGGTGCCCGCCTCAATGCACGACCCCATCCGCCAGGCCGCGGGCGTGGTGGCCAGATCCACCCGCCAGCCGCAGGCCCGCGCCTTCCTCGCCTTCGTGAACGGGCCGGAGGGACGTCCGGTGATGCGGCGGTACGGCTTCGTGCTGCCGGGGGAGGGCCCG
>JAVKHN010000023.1:0-28928 GCA_031459935.1 Candidatus Sysuimicrobium calidum
GCGATGTCGTTCCAGCTGTTGGTCATCGCGCCGCGTCCGAAGGTCGGGGCCAAACTGGCCACCGTGGGGTCGTGTCATATCCGTGCCTGGGTCTCGAAGGGGATGATCCCGAAGGCGGTACGGAGGACCTTGTTGGCGAGCCAGCCGGCCTCGTTGTCGTGGGCGCTGAAGCCCAGGACACCTACGGAGGTCAGGCAGTTGCACGGGTTGCCCTGGGCGTCCTGGAGCCGGAGGGTGCGGTCTCGGGTGTCCTTGAGGCGCCGGGCGATGGTATCGAGGGCCCACTCCCAGCTTTTCTCCTCCCACCGGTCGCTGCCCGGAGCCCGGTACAGCACCCGGGTGAGGCGCTTCTCGCTGTTGATGTTGTGGCGCAAGGCCGCGCCCTTCGGGCACAGGGCCCCCCGGTTGATGGGGCTATCGGGGTCGCCCTCCACGTGCACCACGGTGGAGCCGGTTACGTTGCGGGACCGGTCCCCGAGGGTGTGGATGATCACCCCGCAGCTCACGGAACAGTAGGGGCAGATGCTGCGGGTCTCCGTGGTGCGCTCGATCTTCAGGGTTCGGACTTGAGCTCGGGCGGGTTTGAGGTCGAAACCGAAGAGGGTCGCCGCAGCCCCGGCAGCCCCCGCCTTCAGGAACGTGCGGCGGGTCACCGCGGTCGCCATGAACCCCACCTCCCCCCAAAACGTCCGAGTTTTCTATCTCAAAGCCGGACGCACCTGTCAAGGGTGAACAAAGGTTTGAGAAAGACAAAAGAGAGGGCGGGAAAAACCCCGCCCTCTCCCGGGCCCACGGACGCCGGACGTGTTAGGTGCCCGGCGTCTTCTCCTCCTCTTCCTCCTTCTTCTCCACCACCACGGCCTCGGTGGTCAGCAGCAGGCCCGCGATGGAGGCTGCGTTCTGCAGGGCCGAGCGCACCACCTTCGCGGGATCCACCACGCCGGCCTGGAACATGTCCTCGAACCGACCGGTGATCACGTTGTACCCGACGTTGGGATCCTGCTGCTGGCGCACCTTCTCCACGATGATGGAGCCCTCCTGCCCCGCGTTCACCGCGAGCTGCCGAACGGGTTCCTCCAAAGCCTTGCGCACGATGGAGGCGCCCACGCCCTCGTCCCCTTCCAGCTTCAGCTCGTCGATCGCTTTCTGAGCTCGGAGCAGGGCCACCCCGCCACCGGGCACGATCCCCTCCTCCACCGCGGAGCGGGTGGCGGAGAGGGCATCCTCCACACGGGTCTTCCGGTACTTCATCTCCGTCTCACTGGCGGCGCCGATGCGGATCACCGCCACCCCGCCCACCAGCTTGCCGAGCCGCTCCTGCAGCTTCTCCCGGTCGTAGTCGGAGTCCGTCTCCTCGATCTGCTTGCGGATCTGCTGGATGCGCTTCTCGATCTCCTTGGGATCGCCCATCCCCCCTACGATGATGGTCTCCTCCTTGCGGACCCGCACCTGCTTGGCCCGGCCCAGCTGGGAGAGGCTGGCGTTCTCCAGCTTCAGCCCGAGCTCCTCGCTGACGACCGTACCGCCCGTGAGGATGGCGATGTCCTGCAGGATGGCCTTCCGCCGCTCGCCAAAGGCGGGAGCCTTCACCGCGCAGACGCTGAGGGTGCCCCGCAGCTTATTGACCACCAGGGTCGCCAGGGCTTCGCCCTCCACGTCCTCCGCGATCACCAGCAGGGGCTTCCCGGTCTGCACCACCCGTTCCAGCACGGGCAGTAGATCCCGCACGGAGGAGATCTTGCGATCCGTGATCAGGAGGAAGGGCTCCTCCAGGACCGCTTCCATCTTCTCGGGGTCCGTAATGAAGTACGGGGAGATGTAGCCCTTATCGAACTGCATGCCCTCCACGATCTCCACCGTGGTCTCGATCCCCTTGCTCTCCTCCACGGTGATGACGCCGTCCTTACCGACCTTGTCCATGGCATCTGCGATGATCTTGCCGATGCCGGGATCGTTGGCAGAGATGGTGGCCACCTGTTCGATGGCCTCCTTGGTCTCCACGGGCTTGCTGATCTTGCGGATGTACTCCACCGCGGCCTCCACGGCCCGGTCGATGCCCCGCTTGAGGGCCATGGGGTTACTGCCGGCGGCCACGTTCTTCATGCCCTCGTGGATGATGGCCTGGGCCAGGATCACGGCGGTGGTGGTGCCGTCACCCGCCACGTCGTTGGTCTTACTCGCCACCTCCCGCACCAGCTGAGCTCCCGCATTCTCGAAGGGATCCTCCAGCTCGATCTCCTTCGCCACCGTCACCCCGTCGTGGGTGATGGTGGGGGAGCCCCACTTCTTCTCCAGGACCACGTTCCGGCCCTTGGGACCCAGGGTGATCCGGATGGCATCCGCCAGCTTGTTCACCCCCCGCTCCAGGGCCCGACGCGCCTCCTCGTTGTACAGGAGCACCTTCGCCGGCATCCCAGCTCACCTCCTTACGCCTTGGCCGTCGCCGGCTCCCGCTCGACGATGGCCAGGATGTCGCTCTGGCGGAGGATCAGGTACTCCTCCTCCTCGATCTTCACCTCCGTGCCCGCGTACTTCGCAAAGAGCACCCGGTCCCCCACCTTCACGTCCATGGGCAGGCGCTTGCCGTCCTCGGTGAGGGCCCCAGGACCCACAGCTACCACCTCTCCGTGCTGGGGCTTTTCCTTGGCCACGTCGGGCAGCACGATGCCCCCCTTGGTGCGCTCCTCCTCCTCCAGAGGCTTCACCACCACCCGATCTCCCAGCGGCTTCAGCCTCACGGCGCATCCCTCCTTTCCCGGTTTTTGGGAATCCGTCGAGGTGTTAGCACTCGAAGTTCTCGAGTGCTAAGTCCGGTACCCATACTACCCACCTCGGCCCCCGGTTTCAAGGGTGTCTGACACCTAGGTGTCAAAGCAACGGGAGGTCGGGGTGGGCGTCGAGGGTCCAGGAGGAGAACTGGCCCCGCTGGAGGCGCCGCAGGCCCGCGTAGGCGATCATGGCCGCGTTGTCCGTACACAGCTCAGGGGGAGGCAGGAGAAGCGGAATTCCGAGCCGATCCGCCTCCTCCTCAAACCGCTTCCGCAGAAGGCGGTTTGAGGCCACCCCGCCCGTGAGGATGAGGGAGGCGGGGTGGCGGTCCCGGGCAGCCCGCAGGGTACGCGAGACGAGGTGCTCCACCGCGGCCCGCTGGAAGGAGGCAGCCACGTCCGCGGGGTTCGGAGGCGGGACTCTCCGCAAGGCCAGCACCACCGCGGTCTTGAGCCCGCTGAAGCTGAACTCATAACCCGGCTCGGCCTCGAGCGGGACGGGGAGGGGCACGGCCTCCGCGTTTCCCTCCCGGCTCATGCGATCGATCTCCGGCCCTCCGGGATACCCCAGACCCAGAGCCCGGGCCACCTTGTCGAAGGCCTCGCCCGCGGCATCGTCCCGCGTCCTCCCCAGGAGTTCGTACCGGCCTTCCTCCGGGATCCACACGAGATCCGTGTGGGCTCCGGAGACGATGAGGGCGAGGGCGGGAAGGGGAGCCGGTCCGTGGGCGAGGAAGGCGGCATAGAGATGCCCCTCCAGGTGGTTGACGCCCACGAGGGGGAGCCGTGCTGCGAAGGCCAGGGCTTTGGCATAGGCCACCCCGACCGCGAGGGCGCCCACGAGCCCCGGGCCGCAGGTGACGGCCACCCCCGCGAGGTCCCGGATCCCGAGGCCGGCCCGCTCCAGCGCTTCCTCCACCACGGGGACCAGCCGCTCGATGTGCCGGCGGGAGGCGAGCTCGGGTACCACGCCCCCGTAGCGGGCATGGAGGTCCGCCTGGGAGGCCACCACACTCGAGAGGACGGCGCGGCCCCGGACCACCGCGGCCGCGGTCTCGTCGCAGCTCGTCTCGATGCCGAGAACCGGCCCTTCGGTCACGACCCGCGCTCCTGCTGCTCGAGCCGGGCCAGCAGCTCCTCAAACCGGGAACGGAAGGGCTCCTCCAGGATGTTGCCGGTCCACATGATGAGGGCGTCCTCCCCGTTGTCCGTGTAGTAGCCCTTCCGTACGTGGACCTCCCGGAATCCGTACTTCCGGTACAGGTTCTGGGCGATGCGGTTGGACTTCCGGACCTCCAGGGTAACCCACTTGGCTCCTCGGTTGCGGGCCTCTCCGATGAGGGCCACAAGCAGCCGTTCCCCGACCTTCTGGCCGCGCCACTTCGGGTCCACGGCGATGGTGGTGATGTGGGCTTCCTCCAGGATGACCCACATCCCCGCATAGCCCACCACCTCCTCCCCCACGCGAGCCACGATGTAGTAGGCGGTGCGGTTCTCCCGGATCTCCCGGCGGTACGCGTCCGGAGGCCACGGGGTGGGGAAGGAGGCTCGCTCGATCTGAAGCACCCGCGGGATGTCCTGCTCCCGCATGCGCTCGATCCGCACCGGGAGAAGGGTCTTCATGTCTCGGCTCCGCGCTGCGCCCCAAGCCACGCGGGAGGCCGGAACGACGCGGCCCGGCCGTAGCGGGGCTGGATAGCCCCCAGCGGTTCACCCCCCGCCTGCAGCAGCCGCTCCCGCCCCACGGCCGCCACCGTGGCCGCCCGCGGGCTCCACAGGGCCTGGGGGGCGAGGTGGGCCCGTGGGAACGCTTCCCGGAAGAGGGATGCGTAGCGGTGCAGCCCGTCCCCCACGAAGGTGAGATCCTCGAGGCGGAGCTCCCGCAGCCGGCGGATGACGGCTTCCGGTACGGCCGTGAGCTCCTCCGTGAGGGGGCGGTACGTCTCCCCCTCCCGGGCGAACAGGGCCGCGGAGACCTCCCCGCGCCTGGCATCCAGCACGGGGACCACGAAGGGGGCTCCCGAGCACGTCACGGCCAGAGCCTGCAGCGTGGAGACCCCGCAGGCGGGGACGCCCCGGGCATGCGCCCACCCCACCGCGGTGGCGATCCCCACCCGCAGGCCCGTAAAGGAGCCGGGCCCAGTGGAGACCGCCACCCCCTCCACCTCCTCCGGGGCGAGATCGGCGTCGCGCAGCATCCCCTGGATGGCAGGCACCAGCCACTGCAGCGCCCGCTGCCCGACCCGCAGCGTGCGCTCCGCCCGCAGCCCGACCCCGTCCACCAGGGCCACGCTCAGAGCATAGGTGGCGGTCTCGATGCCGAGCACCAGCACGGTCAGCCCTGTGCGGGGGAGCCGGCCTCCAGTAGAGCCTCCGCCACTTGGCGGCTGCGCACGCCCCGGGGCCTGAGCCGGACGATCCGGGTGGATTCGTCCACGATCTCCAGCTGGATCCACAGGGCATCCGGCGGGAGGAGGTGCTCCGCCCGTTCCGCCCACTCCACAAGCACCACCCCACCCTCGTCGAACAGTTCCTCCAGCCCGAGGAACGCCAAGTCCTCCGGACGCAGCCGGAACAGGTCCACGTGGTAGATGGGAAGCCGACCCCGGTACTCGTGCACGATGAGGAAGGAGGGGCTCGCCACGCGACCCCGGGCCTCCAGGGCCTGCGCCACGCCCTGCACCAGGGTGGTCTTGCCGGAGCCCAGCTCACCCACCAGGGCCACCACGTCTCCCGGCCGCAGGGCTGCGGCCAGCCGGCGGCCCAGTTTCCGGGTCTCTTCCGCACTGTGCGTTGTCATCTGCATGGCTAGCTCCCCCGGGCGTCGCGGCCCAGGAACGGCCGCACGAGGTCGATGGGCAACGGGAAGATGGTGGTGCTGTTCTGCTCACTGGCGATCTCCGCCAGGGTCTGGAGGTAGCGCAGCTGGAGCGCGATGGGCTGCTCCGCCATCTTCCGGGCCGCCTCCACCAGGCGCTCCGCGGCCTGGAACTCGCCCTCCGCGTTGATGATCTTGGCCCGTCGCTCCCGCTCCGTCTCCGCCTGCCGGGCCATGGCCCGCTTCATGCCCTCCGGCAACACCACATCCCGGACCTCCACCGCGGTCACCTTGATCCCCCAGGGTTCGGTGGCCTCGTCGATGATGCGCTGCAGCTGCGCGTTCACCTGGTCCCGCCGGGAGAGGAGATCGTCCAGCTCGTGCTGGCCCACCACGCTGCGCAGGGTCGTCTGAGCGTACAGGGCCGTGGCCCGCACGAAGTCCTCCACCCTCACGATGGCGTCCTCCGGGCTCACCACCCGAAAGTACACCACCGCGTCCACGGTGACGGGAACGTTGTCCCGGGTCAACGTCTCCTGCCGCGGCACGTCCATGGTGACCACCCGCAGGTCCACCTTCACCATCCGGTCGATGAAGGGGATGAGGAGGATCAAGCCGGGGCCCTTTGCACCCACCAGCCGCCCGAGACGGAAGACCACTCCCCGCTCGTACTCCCGCACGATCCGCACCATGCTGGGCAGGACCAGGAGAAGGAAGATGGCGAGGGCGATGAGCGCCGTCATGCGGTTCCCTCCTTCCGGACTTTGAGTCGGAGCCCCTCCACTTCCACCACGCGGACCCGACTGCCCTCCGGGATTCGGCCATCCACGGACTCCGCGGTCCACAGCTCCCCCTGCACGAACACCACGCCCTGTGGCGCGAGCTCCGACCGGGCCTCCCCCACTGCTCCCAACAGGGCCTCCCTTCCCGTGGCGGGCCGGCGGCGCTGGGCCCGCAGACCCGCACCCACCGCGAAGAGGAAGAAGGCGGCGCTCAGCAGCGCGATGGCCACCGCGAGCTCGACGCTGAGCCGCAGGTAGGGCTCCTGGTTGCTGGTGAGGAGGATGGCTCCGAGGATGAAGGAGATGACACCGCCCACGGAGAGGATGCCGTGCCCGGGGATGAACAAGTCCGCCAGGAACAGCAGCACCGCCAGTCCGATGAGGGCAAGCCCTGCGTAGTTCACCTGGAGAATGGCGAGGGAGGTCAATCCCAGCACGAGGGCGATGGCGCCCACGATCCCGGGGAAGATGGCCCCGGGATTGTTGAGCTCGAAGATGATCCCGTAGATCCCGATGGTGAGCAGGATGAGGCCGATGTTGGGATCCGCCAGGAGATCCAGCATCCGCTCCCGGAGATCCATCCCCAGGTGCACGGTCTCCGCGCCCCGGGTGGTGAGGGTCACCCGCTCACCCCGTACCTCCGCCACCCGGCCGTCTACCCGGTTCAGCAGATCCCGCACGTCCCGGGCCAGGAGATCCACCACCCGCAGCCGCACCGCCTCCTCCGCGGGGATGCTGGCCGCTTCCCGCACGGCCCGCTCCCCCCACTCCGCATTCCGGCCCCGGTGGTGGGCAAGGGTGCGGATGCGGGCCACCGCATCCTCCGTGACCTTCCGCTGCAGGGCCCGCTGGTTCTCGGTCTCCTGCTGGTCCCCCCCGCCCGCGAATACGGGAGTGGCGGCGCCCACGTTGGTGGTGGGCGCCATGGCGGCCACGTGGGCCGCATAGAGGATGAACACGCCGGCGCTGCCGGCCCGGGCCCCCGGAGGGGAGACGTACACGATGACGGGAACCGGGGAGGCCAGGATGGCCTTCGTGATCTGATCCATGGAGGTCATGAGGCCCCCGGGCGTATCCAGCTCCACCACCAGGGCCTCCGCGCCCGCCCGCTCCGCCTCCCGGATGCCCCGCTGGATGTAGATGGCGGTGGCGGGAGAGATGATCCCCTCCACCCGCAGCAGGTACACCCGGGGCCGCGGTGTGGCCGCCCAAAGCGGCACCCAGGCCATCAGGACGACCAGGCAAAAAGACCAGAGCAGCCGCCGCACGTCTCTCCCCTGCCCTAACGGTACTCTACTTCGGAGCCCCCGAAAAGCGGCGTTGTTGGGCCCGGAACAACGCCTCCACCTCCGCGAGGGTACTCGCTTCCTGCGGGGATTTATCGGGCCTGAGGCGCTTGATCCGGGGGAACCGGAGGGCGTATCCGGAGTCGTGGCGATCGCTCCGGGTGACCGCATCGAAGGCCACCTCCAGGACGATGCGGGGCTCCACCAGCTTCAGGCGGCCGCAGTCGCGGAGGGTGTGGGCCTCGAACCACCGGGTGAGCTCCGCGATCTCCCGGTCCGTGAGGCCGGAGTACGCCTTGCCCACCACGCGGAGCGCAGCCCCGTCCCGCACCGCGAAGGTGTAGTCGCTCAGCACACCCGCGCGCTTGCCGTGCCCCCGCTCCACCGCCACCACCACCACGTCCAGGGTGGCCATCTCCTCCTTCAGCTTCAGCCACAGCCGTCCCCGGCGGCCCGGCCGGTAGGGGGCATCCACGCGCTTCAAGACCAGACCCTCGTTCCCCCGCTCCCGGGCCTCGCGGAATCTGCACACGATGGCCTCCACCTCCCTCACCTCCTCCGCCCGGGCGAGCCGCACCCGATCCGTGAACCGGAGGGCGCTCAGGGCCTTCCGCCGTTCCCGCAGCGGCGCATCGAGGAGATCCTCATCCCCCAGCCGCAGCAGGTCAAAGAGCATGAGCACCACGGGAACCCGGTGTACGAGGTCGGCCGGATCCTGCCTCCGCAGCCGGCGCTGGAGGGCCTGGAAGGGAAGGGCCCGTTCCTCCCGCCAGGCCACAAGCTCCCCGTCCGCCACGTAGGTCTCCGCCAGCGCCCTTAGATCCGGCACGAGCTCCGGGAAACTCCCGGTGATGTCGTCCAGGGTGCGGGAGTAGAGGGCGACGCGGTCTCCGGCACGGTGCACCTGCACCCGGATGCCGTCGTACTTGTCCTCCGCAAGCCACTCGGGCGCTTCCGCAAACGCCTCCTCCGGGGCAAAGATCGGTTCCGCCAGCATGAACCGGAAGGGCCGGAAGAGCCCCAGCCGCGCACCGGAGAGCGAACCGGCCCGGGCAAGGACCGCCACCTCCCCGGGGTCCGCCTGCAACAGCATCGCGCGCCGCACGTCCGACGGGCAAACCCCGAAGGCCTCCGCTATGGCTTCCTCCAGCAGTCCCTCCCGCAGCCCGATCCGGATCTCGCCCGTGAGGATCCGCACCAGGTACTTGGCCTCCAGCGGCGAGGCGGCCGCCAGGAGGTGGCGCAGGATGCGGAGCCTCGCCTCCCGCGCGCCCTTTCCAGCCATCTCCGCAGCCTGGGCCAGAGCCCGCGCCACGTCCTCGAGCGTGAGGGAAGAGGAGAAGAGGGAGAGGGATCTCCGTGAGGCGAGCAGCTCCTGGGCCACGTCCCCCAGATCTCCCCACCGCAGGTAGGCCTCCTGGATCGTCCGGTCGTCTGCGCCTGCAAGCTCCTGCAGGACCCGGACGATGGCGGACCCGCCGAGGTTCCCGGTGCGGGGGTCCCCTACCGGGAACACCCTGCCCGAGAGGAACGTGCAAGCGCGGCGCAGGTCCTCGTCCGGGAGGGCCGCGAGGAACCGGCTGAGGAGGCGGATCTTCTCCCGGCGGGAGGCGACCCCGCGCACCGCCTCCAGGGTCTGTGCGAGGTCGCGCCACGTCGCCATCTCACGCCACCGCCTCGTGGACGACCGCTCCCCCCACCAGGGTGAGGACCGCCCGGAAATCCTCGTCCAGCACGCACAGGTCCGCCCGCATCCCCGGCGCGATGGCTCCCCGATCCGCAAGGCCCAGCAGCCGTGCCGGGATGGTGGCCGCGCTGCGCACCGCATCCGCGAGGGGAATTCCCCACCGCACGAGGTTGGCGATCCCCTGATCCATCCGCAGGCTGCTTCCGGCCAGCTTTCCGTCCGGCAGACGGGGAACGCCGTCCGCTCCCACGGAGACCTCCCGGCCGCCGAGGGTGTACGTACCGGGGGGCATGCCCGCGGCCGCGCAGGCGTCCGTGGTGAGGACGACACGATCCGGTCCCACCAGCCGGTACACCAGCCGGATCACCGCGGGGTGGACGTGCACGCCGTCCGGGATGAGGCCCACCAGGCACCGGGGATCCTCCAGGGCCGCGCCCACGACTCCCGGCTCCCGGTGGTGCAGGCCCCGCATGGCGTTGAAGAGGTGCGTGGCCATGCGGGCCTGAGCCAGGGCCCGGCGGGCCTCCTCGTAGGTGGCGTCCGTGTGGCCGATGGCCACCACGACCCCTTCCTGAACCAGCCACCGGATCAGGGCCTCCACACCCGGGAGCTCCGGGGCCAGGGTGCACATCTGCAGGTCCGGGAGGGCGTCCGCGATCAACCGCCAGACCTCCGGATCGTCCGGAGCTCGCAGGTGACGGGGGTCGTGGGCCCCGCAGCGGGCAGGATTGAGCACCGGGCCTTCCAGGTGGACGCCCAGGAGCACGGCCCCTATCGGTCGCGCGCGGCGCAGCGTCCGCAGGGCGCCGTGCAGCCGATCCATCGGGGCGCTCACCAGGGTCGCGAGGAACCCCGTGGTCCCCGTGGCGGCGAGGCGGCGGGACAGCTCCTCCACTTGGGCTTCGTCTGCGGTGAGGAGATCCACCCCGAAGCTGCCGACGAGCTGGAGGTCCACGAACCCGGGGACGAGGGTCCCCGTGGGGAAGATCCGGTCCGCATCCGGTGGAATCCCCTCCCCCACCGCCGCGATGAGCCCGGATTGGACCACCACGTGGCCGGGAGCGAACTCCCCTGCAGCCCCGATGACGCGACCCGCCGCCAGGATCATGGGACGGCTCCGGGAACGGTGACCGGAAGCCGTCCGGTGGGGCTCAGGCGCCCCACAAGCGCCCAGGCCGCAGCTCTCAGGCTTGCGGGATCCGGTCCGTAGGCCACGAGATAACTGTGGACTTCGGGAAAGGCCGCGAGCTCGTACGGAGCCCCCGCCCCCACCACCACGAGCCGGTCCCGGTAGCGCGCCCACAGCTTCCGCACGGTGTCGGTATACGCCGTCTCCCTCCACCCCGGGGTGAGGACCACCAGGGTCTCCCACACCTCCGGCTCCATCTCTCCAGCGGACGGGACCACCTCCACCCTGGGCAGATGGGCACGGAGCTCCCCGACAAAGACCTCCCGAGCTGTCTCACCCAGGCCCAGGGAGAGGACGGCGGCTGGACCCGGGGGGAGCGGGACCCGGCCCGCGCGGACGAGGGTCACACCCCGCCGCGCGAGGTGCAGCGCCGAGCGCCGCAACTCAGCCAGGGACGGAGGTTCCGGTGGAGGCGGCACCGCGTACCGATCCTTGAGACGGCACAGGCGCCGCATGCTGCCGTCTAGATCCGCGGGCGCAAGACGACCATCCCGGGCGGCTTCCCGCGCCGCCTCGATCCCGGCCCACTGCTCCTCCGGGCTTCCCAGATTCAGGACCACATCGGCTCCCGCCCGAAGGCTGTGCACCACTGCCTCCGCCCGGTTCCACCGCCTGCGCACGGCCCCCATGCCCAGGGCGTCCGTGAACACGGCGCCCTCGAATCCCATCTCCCCTCGCAGCAGATCCCGCAGGATGCGGCTGGAGAAAGTGGCGGGAAGGTCCGGATCGAGGGCGGGGTAAAGGACGTGGGCGGTCATGAGGGCCTCTGCCCCAGCCTCCAGGGAGGCCCGGAAGGGCGCGAGCTCGACCCGTTCCAGCTCTGCCCTCTCCTTGCGTACCACGGGGAGGTCGAGGTGAGAGTCCACCCCGGTGTCGCCGTGCCCGGGGAAGTGCTTCACGATCCCGAGGACCCCGCAGGATCGAAGACCCCGCAGGTAGGCGCACCCCAGCCGCGCCACGGCCCGGGGATCCTCCCCGAAGGATCGGGGGCCGATCACAGGATTCCGCGGATTCGTGTTCACGTCCAGCACGGGAGCATGGTTGGCGTTGACCCCCAGCCACCGGAGCACAGATCCCGTGATGCGCCCTGCCTTGTACGCATCGGCCTCCTCCCCAGAGGCGCCGAGCGCCATGGGGGAGGGACAGAGGGGAACGTCCCGGAGAGCGTTCACCCACCCGCCTTCCTGGTCCACGGTGATCCACAGGGGCGGGAGGGAGGCCTCCCGGGCAAGCCGCTGCAGGTCCGCCACGAGCGTTCTCACCTGCTCGGGGGAGGTCACGTTTTTGGGAAAGAGGATCACCCCACCCACCCGTCCCTCCCGTACGAGGCGCTCTACCTCCGGGCCCAGCTCTGTACCCGGGAAGTCCACCACGAACCGCTGGCCCACGAGGTCGTGGAGGGAATCCATGGTCCTAGCCCGCAGCAAACCGCACCACTTGCCCGGGCCCGCACTGCGCGAACCGCCCCAGCTCCTCCTCCGGGATCACCGCGAGTACGGGATACCCACCCGTCGTAGGACCGTCCCGCATCAAGACGATGGGCTGCCCATCCGGAGGGACCTGCACGGCGCCCGGGATCATGCCCTGGGAGAGGATCTCGCCGGAGCCTGCGTGGGGAACGCGGGGACCCTCGAGGCGATAGCCAGAGCGGTCGCTCTGCGCACTCACCGTGTAGGTGGAGGCCACGAACCGCTCGAAGGCACCGGGCGCGAAGGCCCCGAGGTGCGGGCCCGGAAGGACCCGGACGGGGCCCGTTCCCGGCTCATGAGAAGGAAGCGTCCCTACCCCCATCCCGTGGCTCACGGAGAGCACATCCCCGGTCCGGAGGGGCCGGCCCTCCAGCCCTCCCAGGCGAGCTCGGACATGGGTGCTGCGGCTTGCGAGGACAGCGGGGACCTGAAGCCCGCCGCCAACCGCGAGGTAGGCCCACATGCCGTGCCTGCGGCCCCGAAATCGGACCACCTCGCCCCGCCGCCACCGCACGGGCCGGTGCAGGGAGACCGGTCTCCCTGCCAGCTCCGGGGCGAAGTCCGCTCCCGCCACCGCCATCACGAGGTCCACGAGCGCCAGTAGGACCGGCGCGGGCCAGGTGAATTCCAGGCCCGCAGACTCCGGCGGGTTCCCCACGCACTCGTTGGCGAGCCTCAGGGCCTCCGGATCCATGGCGCCCGAAGGCGGAACCCCGTAGCGCCGGTACCCGTAGCGTCCCAGGTCCTGCACCGTGGTGCACAGCCCACCCCGGAGTACCGCGATGGCAGGCCGTCCCTCCTGCGGGGGCAGGGGGGAAGGAGGGGGTTCATGGAACTCCTCCGGAGGGATCGAGCAGAACCGCACCCGATCCCCCACCTCTAGGAGCGCGGGGGGGGACCGGGTGGGATCGAAGATCAACAGGGGCGTGCGCCCGAGGAGGTTCCACCCTCCCGCCGTGGGCGCGGGGTAGATCCCCGTGAGGCGGCCCGCGACCCCTACGGATCCCGTGGGGACCACGGTTCGGGGTCGCGGAAGCCGGGGCGCTGCAATACGGTCGGGCACGGTCGCCATGTACGGGAATCCGGGAGCAAACCCCAGCATGTACACCAGGTACTCCGCGCCGGAGTGGAGTTCAACCACCTCCTCAGGAGACACACCCGCCCACGCGGCCACCCGATCGAGGTCCGGCCCATGGACCCCTCCGTACGCGACGGGGATCTCGTGGACCCTGCCGTGCGCGAGGGGTTCCGGTTCCCCGGACTGCCCTGCGAGGGCTTTTTCGACGGCACGCACGTCCGCCGGCCCTTCCAGGATGGCAAGGACCGAGCCGTAGGCGGGGATCGTCTCCCTCACCTCCGGGAGCTGGCGGAGGACCCGGTCCACGCTCAGCACCCGCGACAGCATCCGGGGGGAGACTTCCTCTCCCAGCTCCACCAGTACCGCGCACCGGCCGAAGGGGAACAGGCGCATGGCTAGCGGTAGGCCCTGGGGAGGCGCGGGGAAAGGCGAGAGACGATCTCGTGCGGGATCGTGCCGCACACCCTCGCCACCTCCTCCACGGGCACATGAGGTCCCAGCAGCTCCACCTCCTCCCCTTCCTCCACGGGGAGATCACCCACATCCAGCATGAGGGCGTCCATACACACCCGCCCTGCGTACGGCACCAGGGTTTCCCGGACAAAGGCCTTCCCGCGGCTGGACAACGCCCGGGGAAGCCCATCCGCATACCCCACGGGCACCGTGACGATGGTGGTTTCGCGGGAGGTACGGTAGATCCCCCCGTACCCGACCCGGGTGCCCTCCGGAACCCGCCGCACCTGCACCACCTGGGCGACCAGGCGCAGTGCGGGCCGCAGCGCCGGGGTCTGCACGCCGGGGGAGAGGCCGTAGAGGGCGATTCCCACCCGCACCAGATCGTAGTGGGCATCCCGCAGGGCGAAGGTGGCGGCGCTGGCGGCCGCGTGCCGGAAGGGCACGCGGTGGCCTCTTGCCTCCAGCGCCGCTATCACCTCCTGGAACCGCCGCAGCTGGCCTCGTGCGAAAGCCAGATCCTCGTCCGCGGTGGCGAAGTGGGTATAGACTCCCTCCAGGTGCAGGCCGGGCGTGGAGGCGATGGCATCCGCCACGGGCAGGACCTCTTCGGGCGGGAATCCGAACCGCCGCATCCCCGTATCCACCTCGAGGTGGATCGCGAGGCCGAAGGCGGAGCGGGCCGCGGCCCGTCGCGCGGCAGCCAGGCTCCCCGGGGAGAAGACCGCAAAGGAGACCTGCTGCGGCGCGAGTTCCAGCATCTCCTCCGGCTCCGCGGGACCCAGTACCAGCACGGGGGCGGAGATCCCGGCCTCCCGCAGAGTTCTGGCTTCTGAGGGGAAAGCCACCCCCAGCCACGCCGCTCCGGCTTCCACCGCGGCCTTCGCGACGGGGAGCATTCCGTGTCCGTAGGCGTCCGCCTTCACCACGGCCATGAGCTGCGTGGACCGGCTCAGGACACCTCCCACCGTCACCACGTTGTGACGGATGGCACCCAGATCCACCTCAACCCGGGCAGGCCGCATGGAGGTAGGTCACGGGTTCGGGCATCGTCCCTTCCCGGATGCGGCGGATGACCAGGGGGATGGCGTCCGCCACCTCCCGGGCCAGCAGCCCCCGGTCGCCCAGGGAGGCCGCCACAAGGTCGCCTGCGGCTCCGTGCAGGAAGGCACCCACCCAGGCGGCGTCGAACGGGCCAAGGCCCTGGCCGATGAGGGCCGCGATGATCCCCGTCAGCACATCGCCCATGCCGCCCGTGGCCATCCCGGGGTTTCCGGTGGGGATCACCACCAGCCGGCCGTTGGGGTCCGCCACCACCGTGCGGGCACCCTTGAGCACCGTCACGGCACCGGTGATCCGGGAGGTGGATTGAGCCGCGTGGATCCGTCCCCGCTGGATCTCCGCGGTGGAGACCCCCAGCAGACGGGCGAGCTCTCCCGGGTGCGGGGTGATGACCACGGGAGAACGGGCCTCCTGTAGGACCGCTGGGTGCCCCGCCAGCACGTTGATCCCGTCCGCATCCAGGACCACGGGACGGGGACTGGCGCGGATCACCTCCCGAACCAGATGCGGCACATCTCCCCGGGTTGTCATCCCCGGGCCGATCCCCACCACATCCGCCTCGCGGACGAGTTCCAGGATCGTCTCCAGGGAAGCGGCACAGAGGATCCCTCCCTCGTCCGGGAGCCCGAGGGGCATCGCTTCCAGCAGGGAGCTCGCCACTGCAGGATAGATGGATTCCGGAACCGCAAGCCGCACCAGACCTGCACCCGTGCGCAGGGCTCCCAAGGCCATGAGTCGCGGGGCGCCGCTGAACCAGCTGCTTCCCCCTACCAGCAGCACCCGGCCGTAGGTCCCCTTGTGGGTGTCGGGGGCCCGGGGTGGGAGGAAGGTGCGGACCTGCGCCACGGTGCTCAGCTCCGCGTGGATCCCGAGATCCTCCACCAGTGCCCGGGGAATGCCGAGATCCGCCACCACGACCCGGCCGCAGAAGTCCGCACCGGGGTGTACCATCATCCCCACCTTCGGGAATCCCATGGTGACCGTGAGGGTGGCCCGCACGCAGGGTCCCTCCACGCGGCCGGTATCCGCTTCCAGACCGGAGGGGACGTCCACGGACAGGATGGGAACCCGGGACTCGTTGAGGGCCTCGATGACCCGGGCCGCAAGCCCTACTGCAGGCCCGCGGAAGCCCGTACCGAAGATGGCGTCCACCACCAGCTGGTAACTGCTCACGGTGGCCCAAAGGGCCACATCCACCGGGCCCACCACGTTGTCCACCTCGATCCCGGCCGCCCGGGCGGCCCGGAGGTTCGCCGCCGCGTCTCCGGAGAGGTCCTGATCTCGGGCCAGCAGCATCCCGCGTACGGGCACTCCCGCGTTCTGCAGGTGCCGGGCCGCGCACAGCCCGTCCCCGCCGTTGTTGCCCTTGCCGCACACCACCAGCACCCGGCCGCCGCCCCGCTCCCCGAGGAATTTATAAGCCACCTGGGCCACCGCACGGCCCGCGTGCTCCATGAGGACCGTGGTGGGGATCCCGATCTCCGCGGCGCGGCGCTCGATCGCGCGCATCTGCTCCGAGGTCACGAGCTTCATCGTACCCCCTCCCCCGGTCCCTCCCCTTCCGCGACCGCAAAGGCCGCGGCGTACTCCTGCCCGTGCGTCAGGGAGACGTGGACCTCCCGGATCCCCCTCCGCCGTGCGACCCGGGCTGCCCGCCCCCAAAGCCGTACCCGGGGCCGGCCGGTGGAATCGTTGGTGATCTCGATCTCCTGCCAGCCCACCCCCTTGCGGCCGGTCCCCAGGGCCTTCATCACCGCCTCCTTCGCCGCGAACCGGGCGGCGAGCCGGAGAATCCGGTTGGGCCCCCCGCCCGCCCGCAGCCGTTCGGACTCGGTGAAGATGCGGGCCACGAACCGCTCTCCCCACCGCGCCAGGGCCCGCTGGATGCGGGGGACCTCCACCAAGTCCACACCGATGCCGAGGATCCTCATGTGTCCTCGGGTCCCTCCGCCTCCTCCACCAACATCACAGGGATGCCATCCCGGATCGGATAGCACCGGCCGCAGCAGGTGCACACCAGGCGACCCCTCTCCGGGCAGACCGGGACTCGGCAAACGGAGCACACGAGCCATGTGAGGAGCTCCGGGTCTACCATCCCGGATTGGAGTTCGCGATGGGACCCGAAGGCTCCTCGGGGATTTTTTACTCCACGGTGACGCTCTTGGCGAGGTTGCGGGGTTGATCGATGTCGTGGCCACGCTCCCGGGCCACGTGGTAGGCCAGCAGCTGCAGGGGCAGGATGGCCAGGATAGGGCTCAGGAGGTCGTGGGTGCGGGGAATGCGGAGGACCGCATCCGCATGCCTGCTGACCTCCCCGTCGTCTGCGTAGGCCACGGCGACCACGTACCCGCCCCGGGCCTTCACCTCCTGGAGGCTGCTGATCGTCTTCTCGTACACCTCCCGCTGGGTGAGCACCACCACCACGGGGGTCCCGTGGGTGACCAGGGCGAGGGTCCCGTGCTTCAGCTCGCCCGCGGGCATGGCCTCGGAGTGGAGGTAGCTGATCTCCTTGAGCTTGAGGGAGCCCTCCATGGCCACCGCGTAGTCCAGACCGCGGCCGATGAAGTACAGGTGCTCCACCTCGCAGATCCGACGCGCCAGGTGGATGATCTCTTCCTGGTCCACCAGGACCTCCTGGACCTTGGCGGGCAGGTGCCCGAGCTCCTGCAGCAGGGTCTGGTGGAGGCGTGGATCCAGACCCATCCGGCGCTCCCGGAGGAAGAGGGCCAGGAGCACCTGGGCCACCAGCATGGCCAGGTATGCTTTCGTGCTGGCCACCGCGATCTCCGGGCCCGCCCGGATGTAGAGGACGTCGTCGGCCTCCCGGCTCAGGGTGCTGCCCACCACGTTGGTGATGGCCAGGATCCGGGAACCCCGAGCCCGGCACAGGCGCGCGGCCGCCAGGGTGTCCGCGGTCTCCCCGGACTGGCTCAGGGTCACGGTGAGGGTGTTCGGGCCCAGGAGGGGATCCCGGTAGCGAAGCTCATGGGCGTAGTCCGCCTCCACCGGGATCCGGAGCAGGCGCTCCAGCAACATCCGGCCGTACAGCCCCGCGTGGAAGGCGGTGCCGCATGCGGTGATCCAGACCTTCTCCAGCCTCTCCACGAATCCCTCGGGGAAATGCACGTCCTCCAGGTGGACCCTTCCCTCCGGGGTGATCCGGCCCATCAGGGTCTCCGCGAGGACCTGGGGTTGCTCGAAGATCTCCTTCAACATGAAATGCGGGTAGCCTGCGCGCTCCGCCTGTTCCGCGCTCCAGGTCACGTGCACCCGGCCCCGCTTCACCGGGGTGCCGTCCAGACGGAGTAGATGCGCTCCGTCTTTGGTGACCACCACCATCTCCCCGTCCTCCACCACCAGCACGTCCCGGGTATAGGGAAGAAGGGCCGGGATGTCGGAGGCGAGGAGCATCTCGCCCCGGCCGAAGCCCACCACGAGCGGGCTGATCATCCGCACGGCCACCAGGCGGTCCGGTTCCTGCGCGCACATGGCCACGAGGGCATACGCCCCCCGGGCCCGCTGCACCGCCCGGCGGACGGCCTCCGCAAGATCCCCCTCGTACTCCTCCTCGATGAGGTGGGCAAGGATCTCCGTGTCCGTGTCTGACCGGAAGACGTGCCCGCGACCCCAAAGCTCCTCCCGCAGGGGGAGAAAGTTCTCGATGATGCCGTTGTGGATCACCACGAACCGCCCGGACTCGTCCGCATGGGGATGGGCGTTGGTGTCCGTGGGCTGCCCGTGGGTGGCCCAACGGGTGTGTCCGATGCCCATGTTGCCCTCTATGGGATCCCGCTTCAGGAGCTCCACCAGACGCCCCAGCTTCCCCGCGGTCTTCCGCACCGCGATGGTCCCGTTCCGAGCCACCGCGATCCCCGCGGAGTCGTATCCCCGGTACTCCAGGCGCTGCAGGCCGTCCAGGAGCACCTCCACCGCGTTGCGCTCGCCGATGTACCCCATGATGCCGCACATGGTCCACCTCCAAAGGAAAGGGGGCGGACACCGGGTTCGGCGTCCGCCCCGCACCTTCCGCAACTCAGCTCGTGGCCGCGGGAGCTTCCTGCCGGACCACGTGGAACTCCTTCTCGAGCCGCTCCAGGCGTGCCACGATGCCGCCGTACTCCAGCTCGGAGTAGGGGAGCATGGCGGGCTCGAAGAACCCCTGCTTGCGCATCTCCAGGGCCTTGTCCACGATGCGTTCCCGCACCGGCGCCCACACGGGGTCGCTGAAGAGATCCACGGGCCCCGTGAGCCTGCCCTCGTGGAGGGCGAACCCCAGGGCGCACACCATGGGGATGCAGAAGAAGGTGCTCGCAGGGGTGTTCGCGGGCACGGGCAGGAGCGGCAGATTGTGACTGCCACGGGTATCTCCCGCCACGAAGGCGCCCAGGGCAAACGGCGGCCCGAACTCCTCCGTGGCCGGGAAGATCTTCTGCACTCGCACGATGGCCACAGGATCGTCCTTGCCCACGTACCGGCCCGCGATGTTCCGCAGGCGCGTGGTGGAGACCGCCGCCGCCTGCTCCGTGGGGTACTTCCGGGACCAGATGGACTCGATCACGTACCGGTGCGTGTCCCGAAGCAGGGCCGCGATGTCGTACAGGCGCTCCGGCGCATCCAGCTCGATGACACGATCCCCCTCCGTGTACTCCACGTCCATGATGCGGAACCGGAACCCGTCGTGGAGCTCCGTGCTGAGCAGCAGTCCCGGGGAGTACATGGGATCCGCGAAAGCTAGGTACAGGGGCAGGTTGAAGGCTCCCGGTTCGGTCTTGTCCGCCGCAAGGATCATGAGGGCCTCGTTGGGTCGCTCCTCGAAGGTCATCTCCGCCACCTGCGGCCCCATGCCCCGCACGTTGCCGCTGAAGGCATCCACCAGGAGATCCTGCCCGGCTCCGTACAGGCCTTGGGCTTTCGCCACCGCGGTGGCCGCCCGAAAGGCCTCCCACGCCAGGGCATGTACCCGTTCGTTGCCAGCCCCGTGGGTGTGGGTCATCACGATGGAGACGTCGTCCCCGCAGTGGAAGACGAAGGCGTCCAGCAAGAGCTTGCCGCGCTCGGGGAACACCCGGTCCCGCACCGTCTGCAAAAGCTCCGCACTGGGCAGGGTGTGCCCGCCGACGCTTCCGATGTCCGCCTTGATGATGCTCACGGTCACACGCATCCCGCTCCCTCCCTTCGGAGATCTGCACGCTCCAGGAGCACGGAAACCCTCCCGTGCATCCCGGGCCGCTTCGGTTGTTCGCTCTGGATGCGGGCGCGAAGGGGGCAGCATCGCGCCCGGATAAGCAAGCGGACAATACCGGCCAGGAGCCCTTTGTCCCGGGGTTGCCCCCGCGGCTTTGTCAGCTCCCTTTTGCACCACCGGATGGGTTTCCGGAGGCCCGCCGGTACGGGCCTGGGGTCACCCGCCGATCCGGAGCTTCCGCTCCGGTCGAGATCCCCCGCCTCGTCAACCCACTGGAGGGTCTCCCGTGGGTCCTGGCGCTTTTCCCAACCGTTCCCCTCTCCCCTCCTTTCCGGACCTTTCTTCGACCTTCCTTCGCCGGGCCGATCCCTCGGTCCTCCTCTGCTCCTCCAGTATACTCGGAGAAATCCTCCGAACGGAGGAATCCGCCGACTCCCTACACGGCCGCGAGCAGGGCCAGCAGGGTACGGGCCACCACGCGGCCGAGAGCGCGGTGGTGCAGGCTTGCTCGCAGCGCTGTGGTGAGGAACGGTCGGAGCAGAAAGGACTGGTACTGCGTGTCCCCGTGCTCCTCGATCACCCGCTGGAGCTCCGGGGTTTGAACGATCCCCGCGAGGAGGCGGGAGACGTCCTCGTCCGGGATGCGGTCCAGGGCGCGGCGCATCCACGCGGTGAAGGCCACCTCCCGCCCGAACCGTGCGCGCCAGGCCCGCTCGTACATCCCCAGGGCGTCGCGCGCTCCCGATAGGTAGCGGGCCGCAGCCTGAGCGGCCAGCTGTCCCGCCACCAGGGAGTAGTAGATTCCCCCTCCGGACGTGGCCTTCACGTGTCCCGCGGCATCCCCCACCACCAGGAAGCCCGGCGCATACGTGGGTCGGGAGGCCAGAAGGAGCGGGATCCAGCCGCCCAACCGGCGCACCACCTGGATCCCCCGGGTCCGAGGCGCAAGTGCCGGGTGGTTGCGAAGCAGATCCTCCAGGTATGCCGCAGGCGGACGGGTCGCGACCCGAGGATCCACGCACACCCCGACCCGGGCCTCCCGCTCTCCCAGCGGCATGAGCCAGGCGAAGAACCCGGGTGCCCACCGTCGGCCCAGGTACACCTCTACGGTGTCCGTCCCCTCGAGCGCGATGCCCGTTACTTCGTACTGGAGCCCCCGCAGGACTCTCCGGGGGGCGCTAAGCCCCAGCAGGGCCGCAAGCCGGGCCCGCGCCCCTTCCGCGTCCACCACCACCGGGGCCCGGAGGCGCAGGCAGGCTCGATCCCGCGCCGCCTCCAGCACCGTTTCCTTCCCGTCCCGGGCCACCGCGCACGCCCGGGTCCGCAGCAAGAGGTCGGCGCCCGCGTGCAGGGCCTGCCGGACGAGCCACCGGTCGAAGACGTCCCGGTCCACCACGTAGGAGTCCGGCATCTGGCGTCGCAGCGGGACCGGCTCCCCCTCGGGGGAATACACCGTGGCCGCGCGCAGAGCGGTGCGGGCCAGGGTGGAAGGGATCCCGAACTCCCGGAACGCGTGCACGGAGAGCTTCCCCGCGCAGTGGGCGGGATCTCCGACCGCGGGGTGCTCCTCCAGGATCAGGACCCGCAGGCCCATCCGGGCGGCGGTCCAGGCGGCCATGCCGCCCGCAGGCCCCGCCCCGACCACGATCACATCCCAGGACCCTCCCCTCATCCCCGCCCACCGACCGCGAAGGAGTCCACCCACAGGCCCAGGAGGATGCCCGCGGCGTTCGCGACGACATCCCCCAGCTCCACAGCCCGCCACCCCACCAGACCCTGCATCCCCTCGATCCCGATCCCATACGCCCACGCAGCCGCCGCCGCCGCGCAGGCCGAGAGGGGCCACCGCCGCAGAAGAAGCACCAGAACCAGAAATGCCACGAGGTGAGAGGGAGCGCCGCTTATGGGAAGCCCGGGGTTGACCTCCTCCGGGAGGAGCCCCACGGCCCCCACCAGCGCCATCCATGCCACAGTACCCACGCGCCAGAGCCAGCCCAAAGCCTACTTGCCTCCAGCCCGGGACCGGATGAGGTCCGCGAGCTCCTGGGCCAGCTCCTCCGCGGTCTCGGCATCCTCGTGCTCCACCATGATCCGGACCACGGGCTCCGTACCGCTCGGACGTACCAGGAGCCGGCCGGCGCGGCCGATGTCTTCCGTGGCCCGGGCGATGGCCGCCTGCACAGCTGTGTCCAGCAGCGCCGCCCGCGGGTTCTGCACCCGGACATTGCGCAGAACCTGGGGAAGGCGCTCCACGTCCGAGACGAGCTGCTGGAGGGGCTCCTCCGCGTCCACCATGGCATTCACCAACTGCACCGCGGTGAGCAGCCCGTCCCCCGTGGTGGCGAGGTGGCGGAAGACGACATGCCCGCTCTGCTCTCCTCCCAGCACCGCTCCGGTTTTGAGCATGTGCTCGAGAACGTAGCGATCCCCCACGGGGGCCCGCACCACCCGGATGCCCTCCCGCTCCAGGGTACGCTCCACGCCCAGGTTCGTCATCACGGTGACCACCACCACGCGAGGCTCCAGCTTTCCCCACCGCAGCAGGTATCGGGCGCAGGCCACGAGGATGAGGTCCCCGTCCACCACCTCCCCGCGCCCGTCCACGGCGATCACCCGGTCCGCATCCCCGTCGTGGGCGAATCCCACATCCGCGCCATGGGATCGGACCGCGGCCTGGAGGACCTCCGGGTGGGTGGAGCCGCAGCCCACATTGATCCGGGCTCCATCCGGCTCCTCGTGGAGCGCCACCACCTCCGCACCCAGCAGCTCCCAAAGCCGGGGAGCGAGGCGGTAGGCGGCTCCGAAGGCGCAATCCACCACCACCCGCAGACCGCGGACGGGAAGCGCATGCGCCACGAGATGTCTGAGGTAGCGCTCCTCCGCGTCCACGAGATCCCGGACCCTCCCGATGCGGGTACCCGTGGGCCGGGGTCCAGCCCCGGGAAGGGCACGCTCGATCTCCTCTTCCATCTCATCGGGGAGCTTGTAGCCGGTTCGGTCGAAGAACTTGATGCCGTTGTCCTCGATGGGGTTGTGGGAGGCGGAGAGCACCACGCCCGCGTCACACCCCAGGGCCCTGGTGAGGTAGGCCACCGCGGCGGTGGGGAGGATGCCGCCGCGCACCACGGAGACCCCCGCGGAGCACAACCCGGCCACCACAGCGCCCTCCAGCATGGGACCGCTCAGTCGGGTATCCCGACCCAGAAGGAACACCCCACCGTTGGGCGCGAGGACCTGAGCTGCAGCCCGGGCCACCTGAAAGGCCAGCTCAGGGGAGAGCGTGGCGTTGGCCACGCCCCGGATCCCATCGGTCCCAAACAGCCGTGCCATCTCCTCCTCCGCCTCTTCTACGGCCGGCGCCGGACCCGCAGGAGGACCTCCGACGGCGTGGAGGCCACCACCCAGATGCCCTGCGGTACCCGGACCTGCACGGATCTTCGCGTGCTGCCCGGCCCCAGCCCGGTCGCGTCCACCACGGCCCGCACCTCCCCCTCCGGAAGATTGACCACCGCCTCCTCGGATCCCACGACCCGGACCTGTACGCGAGCGGGCTCCCACGTGGCCTCCAATCCCGCACCCAGCCCCTCCACCACCACGGGCACGTCCCGGAGCTCGCGAAGCACGGGCGAGGGGAGCACCACGACCCGCACGGAGACCTCGGAAGGGCCTTCCGGTCGCACGCGGCTGGGAAACCGCACACGCGCCGTGTACCGGGCTTCCCCCTGGAGATCCCGGACCTCGATGGGCTCCGTAGAGAGGGTGACCAGGCGCGCCACCGCATCCTCCGAACCCCGTACCCGCAGGAAGGGAGGCTGTACCTCTATCAGGGCGATCCTCGTGCCCGCGGGCAGGCTTCCCCTGACCTCGGGAACCACGGGCACAAGGCGCGTGAGCAGGGCCTCCTGTACCACCAGATGCACCTGAACCTGGGGGGGGCGCACCTCCACCCCCTGGATTTCCTCTCCCCCCTCCCCGAGGATCCGCACGCGGACGGTGACGGTCTGGGTGTTCTGCACCCCGCCGAGGTCCACGGCGGCCACCGCGCGCCGGGCCCGTTGCACCACGGATCTGGGTCCGCTCACCGTCACCCGTGCGGGCCGGACTTCCGGCCGCTCCACGCTCATGCCCTGAGGAGCCCTGCCGTGGAGGGCCGCTTCCACGGGGATCTGGCGCTGTGTGAGGGCATCCACCACGATCGTGGCCTGCTCCGGCACCACCTCCACCACCCGCACACGGGGAGGAGCGTCCACCCGAACCGGGAGGCGGTACTCCCCCGGCTCCGAGTCCGCCAGGTTCACCCAAGCCACCACGGAACGGGGACCGAGCTCCACCAGGGTCGCCCGGGGGGCGCGTACCCGGACATCCACCCGCCGGGGTGCACGCACCACCACCAGGTCGGGAGGGAGGTTGCGGGGCACGAGCTCGGTGCCGATCACCCGCTCCGTCTCCGGGTTCTGGGAGGCGGTCACTAGGTACCACAGGGCCACCGCGATCCCTACGGAGAGGATTCGGTACAAGGTACGCTCCCGCCGACGCATGTCGTGGTCTCACGGGGCCCGCTGCCTCACCCCGCCCTCTGTGGGGCTCACGCGGGCCGGCTCCGCCACCAGGGTAGCGGGTGGCGGGGGGTGGTGACCGCAAACAAGTTCAGCAACGTGGCCTTCAGCTCTTCCTCAGACAGCCCCCGGCGCAGGGATCCCTCCTGGGCGAGGGAGACGGTCCCTGTCTCCTCGGAGACCACGATGGCCACCGCGTCCGTCCCCTCCGTGATCCCCACCGCGGCCCGATGTCGGGTTCCCAGGGCCCGGCTGAGAAGTGGGCTCTCGCTGAGGGGCAACAGACACCCTGCCGCCACCACCCGGTTGCCCCGGACGATCACCGCGCCGTCGTGAAGGGGGGTGCTGGGATAGAAGAGGTTCAGCAGGAGGGGGACGGAGACCAGGGCGTCCAGGCGGATGCCTGTCTCGATGAAGTCGTTGAGGCCGGTTCGCCGCTCGATGACCACCAGAGCTCCGATGCGTCGCTGCCCCAGAATCCGGGTCGCCCGGGCGAGATCGTTGGCCAGCCGCAGCGCCACATCCCGTTCCAGGGGAGCCGCGGCGCTCCAGAGGAGGCGGCCGCGGCCGATCTGCTCCAGCAGGCGCCGCAGCTCGGGCTGGAACAGCACCAGCAGGGCCACGGGGATGATCCCGCCAAGATAACCGAGGATGGCCTGGAGGGTGTAGAGCTGCAACCAGGAGGCCAGGAGATAGCCCGCCGCGAGGACCGCAATCCCCTGCACCAGCTGCACCGCCCGGGTCCCTCGGATGAGCACCATCACCTGGTAGACCACGAAGGAAACGATGGCGATGTCCACCAGGTCGGTGATGCGGAGGGAAAGCGGCCAGCTCATCCCCCGAGCACCAGGGCCAGCAGGGCTTTCTGTGCGTGGAGCCGGTTCTCCGCCTGGTCCAGCACCACGGATCGGGGCCCGTCGAGCACCTCGCCCGTGATCTCCTCCCCCCGGTGTGCCGGGAGGCAGTGCATCACCAGGGCCTCCGGACTGTGCGCGAGGAGGGCCTGGTTCACCTGGAAGCCCGCGAAGGCCCGACGCCGCTTCTCCTGCTCCGCCTCCTGCCCCATGCTGGTCCACACGTCCGTGTAGACCACCTGGGCCCCCCGCACCGCCTCCTCCGGCTGATGCGTGAGGAGGAGGCGGGCCCCCGTGCGCGCCGCATGCTGCCGTGCAGCCTCCAGGATGGCCTGGTCGGGCTCATAGCCCTCCGGCGTGGCCACGTGCAGGGAGAGACCCACCTTGGCGGCCCCCAAAAGCAGTGAGTGACACACGTTGTTCCCGTCCCCTACCCACGCCACCACGGCTCCCTGAAACGTCCCGAGCTTCTCCCGGATGGTCAGCAGGTCCGCGAGGGCCTGACACGGGTGCTCCCGGTCGCTGAGGGCGTTGATCACGGGAACCTCCGCAGCCTGCGCGAGGGCCTCCACGGTACGGTGGGCGAAGACCCGGGCTGCGATCCCGTCTATCCACCGGCTGAGGTTGCGGGCCACGTCCGCCACCGTCTCCCGCACCCCCAGCCCGATGTCCTGCTGGGTGAGGTAGACGGTATCGCCCCCCAGCTGCCGCATGGCCACCTCGAAGGTGACCCGGGTCCGGAGGGAGGGCTTCTCGAAGATGAGGGCGAGGGTCCGGCCGGGGAGGATCCGGTGGGGCCGCCGCACGTGCTGCTCCCGCTTGAGCTCGCTCGCCAGGTCCAGGATCTCCAGGATCTCCTCCCGGCTCAGGTCCTCCATGGAGAGAAGGTGGCGACCGCGGAGCCCCGAACCCATGGCTACCTCGCTGCCTCCGTACGGGAGAGCCTGCCCACCCGCACCAGCCACTCCTCCAGGATTTCCCGGAGCTGGGGAGTCCGCTCCTCGATCTCGTAGGTGACCCGCACCGCGGGCTTGTTGAGGCGGCGCAGGATCCGCACCAGGTCCACCGGCGTTCCGAACACCACCACGTCCGCCTCCGCCCGGTTGATGGTCTCCTCCAGCTCCAGCAGCTGCTGGGAGGTGTATCCGAGGGCGGGCAACACGTGCTGGAGGTGGGGGTAGGCAGCGAAGACCTCCCGAAGGGAGCCCACCGCAGCGGGCTGGGGATCCACGATCTCCGCCTCGTACGCGCGGGCCGCGATGTACCCCGCACCGTATCCCATGCCCCCGTGGGTGGTGGTGGGCCCGTCCTCCACCACCAGAGCCCGCCGACCCCGCAGGAGGTCCGGCCGGTCCACGGCCAGCACGCTGTCCGCCTCCACAATGCGGGCGCGCGGATTGATGGCGGCCACGCTCCGGCGCACCGCCTCCACGTGTTCCCGGCGGGCGGTGGAGACCTTGTTGATCACCACCACGTCCGCCATCCGCAGGTTGGCTTCCCCGGGGTGGTAGCGCAGCTCGTTGCCGGGTCTCAAGGGATCGCACACCACCACGTGCAGATCCGGCACGAAGAAGGGGAGATCGTTGTTCCCGCCCTCCCACTGGATCACGTCCGCCTCCTGCTCCGCCGCGGCCAACACCTGCTCGTAGTCCACCCCGGAGAACACCACCTGCCCCTGCCGGAGGTGCGGCTCGTACTCCTCCCGCTCCTCCAGGGTGAGGGAAGCCCTTTCCAGGTCCTCCAGGCTTGCGAACCGCTGCACCACCTGCTCCCGCAGATCCCCGTAGGGCATGGGGTGACGGACCACCACCACCCGCTGGCCCAGCTCCCGCAGGAGGGCCGCGAGGTAACGGCTCGTGGGGCTCTTACCCGCCCCCGTGCGCACCGCGCACACGCTCAGAACCGGTCGATCGCTGCGCAGCATGGTCTCGCGGGGACCCAGGATCCGAAACCCCGCGCCCGCAGCGAGAGCACGGCTGGCCAGGTGCATGACGTGCTCGTGGCTGACATCGCTGTATGCGAAGACCACCTCGTCCACCTGGTGGGTGCGGACAAGCTCCTCCAGACGTTCCTCCGGCTCGATGGGAATTCCCTCGGGGTAGTGGGGGCCGCTCAGCTCCGGAGGATAGCGGCGGTTCGCGATGGCCGGTATCTGTGTCGCGGTGAAGGCCACCACCCGGTAGTGGGGCCGGTGCCGGTAGTACACGTTGAAGTTGTGGAAGTCCCTCCCCGCCGCCCCCAGGATCAACACATGCGTCCTCGCCACAGATTCTTCCCTCCGCGGACATTTGCCCTTCCTTAACTTTAGCACCTGATCAGAAGGAGCAGCTCCCGAGCTGCGGAGACAAAACAGGGGCGGCCTCCTGGCCGCCCCTGAAGTCCCGAGGGCACCGAAGGGCTAGCGCTTGGAGTACTGGAATCCGCGCCGGGCCCGCTTGCGACCGTACTTCTTCCGCTCCTTCACCCGGGGATCCCTGGTCAGCAGCCCGTGCTGCCGCAGGAGGGGCCGCAGGGAGGGGTCCAACTCCGCCAGGGCCCGGGCGATGCCGTGTCGCACCGCATCGCTCTGGCCCGTCTGACCGCCGCCCGAGACCGTAGCGTAGACATCGAAGCGGTCCAGGGTGTTCGTGAGCAAAAGGGGCTCTATCACCCGCGCCCGCTGGGCCATGCCCACGAAGTATTCGTCGTAGGGGGTGCCGTTCACGAGAATCCGGCCGGAGCCGGGCCGCAGGAACACCCGGGCGCTTGCTTCCTTGCGCCGTCCCGTGGCCTGGACCTGCGGGGCCACCACCGTACTCATCTCTCCACCTCCAGCTTCTGGGGCTGCTGGGCCACGTGCGGGTGGACCGGACCGCGGTAGACCTTCAGCTTGCGGAGCATCTGACGGCCGAGCCGGGTCTTGGGAAGCATGCGCTGCACCGCGAGCCGAAACAGCTCCTCCGGCTTGGTCCGCAGCAGCTCTCCCGCGGTAGCGGACCTGAGCCCTCCCGGGTAGCCCGAATGCCAGTAGTAGACCTTCCGCTCCGCCTTTCGCCCCGTGAGCCGCACCTTATCCGCGTTCACCACGACCACGAAGTCCCCGCCGTCCACGTGCGGGGTAAAGGTGGGTTTGTGCTTGCCCCGCAGAAGGACCGCCACCTGGCTCGCCACCCGACCCAGGACCTTGCCCTGGGCGTCCACGAGCCACCAGCGGCGCTGGACCTCCGTGGGTTTCTGCTGGTAGGTTCTCACGCGTCCTCACCTCGCCTGCGCATACGCCACCCGAGAGGGTACACGAGGAGCGCTGGAGGTGTCAAACCAGTGTACCGTTCCGCGGTCCCCGAGACCCTCCGGCCGTCTCGCCCCCTACCCCCACCCGCTCCCATACCGGGACCACGGAACCTCCGCAAGGCCCCACCGCGCGCGCCAGGCGCCCAGCAGGGCCGAGAGCTTCTGCCGGAGGGCGAGTCCATCCCAGGCGAGGGCCCTGAGGTAAAGATCCCCGAAGCCGGTCCGTCCTGCTACGAGGACAGACCCCGCGTCCTCCCAGAATTCCGGATCCGCATCCCCCCATCGCCAGAATCCGCTCGCCACGTACCGCGCCCCTTCCAGCAGGCCCGCGCCCTCCAGTGGATCCCGTCCGGGAACCAGGACCAGCGCATCCCGGTAGACCGGAACTCCGCCCACGTAGATGGCCGTCTCCGTCCGAAGCGCGCGGAAGGCCAGGTGCTCCCCGCGGGCCGTTCGGCCCGTGGTCCAGAT
>JAVKHN010000024.1:0-28596 GCA_031459935.1 Candidatus Sysuimicrobium calidum
AGGGCATCGATGCGGTTGCTGAGTTCCTCGCGGAAGCGGTCCACCTTCTGGTCGAGGGCATCGATGCGGTTGCTGAGTTCCTCGCGGAAGCGGTCCACCTTCTGGTCGAGGGCATCGATGCGGTTGCTGAGTTCCTCGCGGAAGCGGTCCACCTTCTGGTCGAGGGCGTGGATGTCCTGGCGGAGGTGGGTGTAGCCTCCGGACAGCTCCTCGACCTTGCCCTCGAGGTAGGCCACGCGCTCTTCGAGGGTGGGCATCCTGAGCCAAGCCTACCGGAAGTCGGGGCGGGTGCCAAGCGGGGTTGGGCTGGCGTCGGGATGCCCGCATCAGATCCGAACTGTTGAAGGTCTGGGCGCCGTCCCGGTGGCGGGGGATGTCGGGAGCCGGTAAACTCTATTGACAGACTCTTCGAGCATCGGCCACACGCATGGTTCATCCGCGCGTTCTGTGGGTGCTGACGATCCTGATCGGAGCTTCTGCCTGCGGGCGGGGCGGAGCCTCCCTCCCGGTGCCTGTGGGAGGCCTCTCCGGCTATGTGTTCGCGGGAGCGGGGACGGACGGGAACTTCTCGGGAGAACCCCTCCCCGGAATCGAGGTGCGCTACGAATCCGGGGGCGAGGTCCTCACGGTCACCACGGATCAGAACGGCTTTTTCAGCACGGGCCGTATCCCCGCGGGTCCCTTTGCCCTCCACGTGCTCCCTCCCCCGGGGATGGCGGCCGCACGGTCGCTGTACGCCTCCGGAGCGGAGGTGGGGTTGCAGGTGCGGTTCTACCTGCCGCTGCGCAGGCCGGTGGGCAACTCCCCGCGTGGAACCGGGAACCGGCCGGTTGCCGCGGTGACCGGCACCTTGCTAGACCCTGAGGGTTCGGCACAGCCCGGATCCGTGCCACCGGGCAGAACCCCGGGGGAGCCGGGAACCGTGGGGTTCGTCTGGTGGGGCGCTTACCGGTTCCAGTCCACCGCTTGCCCCCGCTGCTACTCCACGGTGGCGGGCCCAGATGGCACCTTCGAGATCCAGGGATTCCTGGGCGGGCAGACGCTCGGACGCACCTTTCCCTTCTTCGCGGGTAACTACGACGGGGTGAGCTCCGATGGGTTGACCGCTTTCTACACCGCGTATGCCTTCCTCCCCGCAGTGGATGCCCTGAGTTCCCGGCCCACGGACCTGGGCCAGGTGCGGCTCGTCCCCTCCACGGGGATTCTCCCGATCCACTACGGCGACACCACCCTGGCCCTCGCGGAGGGATACGGTCCGGGCGGCGTGGTGTACACCTTCGTGCAGATGTCCACCGGCCCCGCGGGCGATCCCCTGGAACTCGCGGAGACCGCAAACGGTCCCCTTCCGGCCGGTAGGATCCTACCTGTCCAGCCCGTCCCGGTGCCTCCGATCCCGGAGGCGGAGTCCCGGTACTTTGTCGCCACGAGTTTCGTGCTGGACAGTCGGGCTCGGGGTCTGCCGGAGATATCGGCCACCCGGGTTTTCCGAATCCCGGGGCAACCCTTGCGGATCGACCATCTCCGGCCGCCCCGGATCCTCCGGATCGAAGGTTCTTTCCGACCCTCCTTCTTCTGGATGCCGAGTCCGGGGAGCACGGTGCACGCGGTCACGGTCCTCGATGGGTCCTTCTCGGAGGTGTGGACGGGAATCCTGGGAGGAGAGGGGAGCACGGCCACGCTCCCCCTGGACCTCCGGCCGGGGACGTACCGGGTGTTCGTGTTCGCGAGCGATGCGGCCCATCCCGCCGATCTCGTGGCGGCCGGCCGGCTGCCGCCCCTCGTGGAGGTTCTGCGCGATCTGGGACCCGCAGGCGCTTCCGGACGGGACGTGCGGGCCCTCGGGGAGGCGCTCCGCCCCCTGCGCACCACCGTGGGCACCGGCGATCGCGGGCAGCTGCTCCTCAGGAGCGCCGCGCTCGCCTCCCGCACCGCGCGGGAGGCGGTGAGCGAGCCGAGGGAGTTCGCCGTACCGTGAGAGGTTGGTCCGTCCGGTTGGGGATCGCGGGAGCCGCGCTCCTCCTCGTGGCATGCGGCTCAGGGGCGATCCGGTCCGTGCCCGTGCCCGCGCCCGAGGTCGTCTCGGGGGAGATCCTCGTCCGGTACCGATCAGATTCCGCGCTCGTGGCCCTGGCCGCGGTGCGGGGAGCAACCGTGGTGCGGACCGGACGCTTCCGCCTCCCCACAGGCACCGAACACATCGCCGTGATCCGGGTGCCGCCGGGCGAGGAGGCGACGTACATCGACCGGTTCCGGCGGAACCCGGAGGTGGTGTACGCAGGGTACAACTACCGGGTGCGCCGGGTGGACGGCCGGACGGAATCGTTTCCCCCGAGGGGGCCCCGGGTGCCCGGGAGCGGGGTGCTGGACTGGACCGGCCTCGCGGATCCCAAGCTCGTGGAGTGCGACCCGGCCTTCGAGGTGCAGCGGCTCAACGGCGAGCGCACCCGGTGCACGGAAGCGGACCGGAGTGCTTCCTGGCAGTGGAACCTCTGGCGGATCCAGGCTCCTCAGGCCTGGCGGCTTGCGGACGGAGAGGGCGTGGTGGTGGCCGTGGTGGACGAGGGGGTGGACCTTACACACCCGGAGTTCGCGGCTCGAGTGGTGCTCCCCCGGGAAGGTTGCCCCACAGACGTCGTGGATGAGGACTTCGATCCCGGGGATTCCGGAGGGCACGGCACCCACGTGGCGGGGATCGTGGCCGCGGCCCCCGACGGCCGGGGGATCGTAGGCGTGGCCCCCCGGGCGAGGATCCTGCCTATCCGCGCGCTGGGCCCCCTGGGAGGCACCACCTTCACCGTGGTGAGCGGGATCCTGTGCGCGGTGGAGCACGGAGCCGCGGTGCTGAACGGATCCTGGGGCGGGGTCGCGTACTCCGAGGCGGAGCTGGATGCCCTGCGCGCAGCGGTGGCCTCCGGGGTGTTCGTGGTCCTCGCCGCGGGCAACCTCCACGACGCCGGCAACCCCAGGGTCTACCCCGCGGCCTTCGCGGAAGTTGTCCCCGGGGTCGTCGCGGTAGGAGCCACCACCCCCACGGATCGCATCGCCTCCTTCTCCTCCTCGGGTCGGTGGGTCACGCTCGCGGCACCGGGGACCACCATCTACTCCACCCTCCCCACGGTCCAGGGGTCCTACGGGTTCCTCCAGGGGACCTCCATGGCCGCACCCCACGTGGCCGGGGTGGCCGCCCTGCTGCTTTCCCGGAATCCGCGGCTCCCCCCCGCCCGGGTGCAGTCCCTGCTGCAGGCCGCGGCGTTCGCCCCCTGTCCGGAATACCCCAGGCCGGATTGGGACCGCCCGGGGTCGTGCGGCGGCTTTGTGATGGGTCCTGGAGCGTACGGATACGGCCTTGTGGACGCATGGGCCACCCTCTCCACAGCCCCGAGGGGAATCTCCTTCCGATCGGGGCGTGCGCCTGAATACAGTACTCCGTAAGGTATACCGCCCCAGTACGGTGCGGGCGTCAGGGACGGTGGGACCCGGGGGACTTGCGGGGTCCGGCTCCCGGGGGGAGCTTTAAAAGGGGAGGTGCAGGATGGGGCGCGCTTGGCCGGCTCCTCGAGTTGTCCTGCGGCTTGTGAGCGGGGCATTGGCCCTGGTGCTCGCGGCATCACCGGCCTCGGCCCAGCTGGGCATTCCGGAGCCGCAGGAGCTGGCCATTGGCCGGGCGGTGGCAGCTCAGCTCATCGCAGAGCACGGGCTGGTGAGCGATGCGGAGTGGCTGGGGTTCCTGAACGGGTTGCGGGATCGCCTGCTGCCCTTCTCAGGTCGCTCCGGGATCTCCTACCAGGTGGGCATCCTCAACCATCCGGTGCCCAACGCGGTGAGCACCCCGGGATGGATCTTCGTCACCGTGGGACTCGTGCGCCTGAACCCGGAGGTGGACGCCTGGGCGTTCGTCCTCGCGCACGAGATCGCCCACATCGCCAGGCGTCACGTGGCCCAGCACGTGGCCCGGGCCCAGGCGGGAGAGCTCGCCAGCATCCTGGTGGCCATCCTCACGGGAAGCCGTGCGGCAGGGGATGTAGTGCGGCTCCTGGCGCAGCTTGCCGCCCTGGGATTCTCCCGGGAGCTGGAGGTGGAGGCGGACCGCGAGGCCCTGCGGATGCTGGTGGAGGCGGGGTTCGATCCGCAGGCCGCGCCCCGCACCCTCTCGTGGTTCAACGAGGTGACGGGCCGCCGGCAGGAACGCACCCACTGGACGGGCACCCACCCCGGGTTCGCGGACCGAGTGGCGGCGGTGCAGCGGAGCTATGAGGAGTTCGGGACGCGGGGGTCGCCCCTGCGGGTCCGGCACTTCCGGATCCGGCACGAAATAGGACCCGTGGTGCTGCTGCCGGAACGGTTACTGGAGCTCCGGGATGCCTGGAACCTCCACCTCTCCGCGGAGAACCGGGGGGAGCGGCCGGCTGGAGTACAGAGCATGAGCGCGGTGCTCGTGGGCCCGGACGGGGAGCTCCGCGTCCGGTTCCTGCGATCCACGCTCCCGGAGGAGGTCCCCGCGCAGGGCCGGGTCCAGGGCGTGCTGGTGTTTGAAAAGAAGTCCCCCCGCTGGCCGGAGGCCCTGGTGGTCCCCGTGCACGTGGGGGAGGAGCGCCTTCAGGCGCGGGTGGATCTCACCTCCGGCGGACCCTACGCACCCCCCTCCGTTCCGCCGTCCCTTCCCCGGCCGCCCTCCCTCCCGTAGGGTCTAGGGAGGAGCGATGCGGGAATCAGAGCGGGCCGCAGGAGACGGAGTCCTTGCGGCCCGCTCCACGTGTTCGCTCAGTCCCCTGCCTCCCGCATGAACCGCTGCAGGGCCTCCACGAGGGCCTGGAGGTGCTTGACCACGTCCTTGGTGCTCGGGTACTCCCCCAGGCTCTGCAGCTCCTTCTGGATCCGCAACAACTCCCGGTAACAGGTGGCCGCGGCGTCCCTCACAACCGTCCGAGTCGCCATACCATCACCTCCTCCTGCCTGGACTTCGGCTATGAAGGCCGCCCCTTCCATGATGCGCTTTCCCCGCAACCCTCCGCATCCCTCTCTGGGTACACTGGGAAGCTGTGAGCCGGAACCGGATCCCTACTCCGCGCAGGCCACGGATCGTGCTGGCCTCCACCTCGCCCCAGCGCCGGGCCATCCTCCGGCAGCTGGGGATCCCGTTCGTCGTGATCCCGCCCCGCTACGAGGAGGACGACTCCGGCCCGGATCCTGTGGTCATGGTGCGGGAGCACGCCCGGGGAAAGGCCCGGTCGGTGTTCCCGGAAGCCCGGGGTCGCCCCGTGCTTGGGGTGGACACCACCGTGGTGGTGGAGGGCCGCGTCTGTGGGAAACCCGCGACCCCGGAGGAGGCGAGGCAGATGCTCCGGGATCTCGCAGGCCGCACCCACCTGGTGATCTCCGGCCTGTACCTGGGGACCCCGGAGTGGGAGGAGCTGCACCACGAGGTCACCCGTGTGACCTTCCGACCGCTGGGTGAGCGGGAGATCGAGCGGTACGTGGCCACGGAGGAGTGGGAGGGGCGGGCGGGAGGATACGCCATCCAGGGCCGGGGCGCGGCCCTGGTGGAGCGCCTGGAGGGCGACTACCTGAACGTGGTGGGGCTCCCCGCGGCGCTCCTGGTGCGGCTGTTGAGCCGCAGGTTCCCCGGGGTGTACGGGTTCGGGGAGCCCACGGAGATGTGGTAGAATCGGTCGGCCATGGAGATGCGGGTTGGGTTCCTGGAGCAGTTGCGGGGTAGCCTCCGGCGGACACGGCAGGCCCTCGCAGAGCACCTGGAGTCCCTGTTCGCCAGGCCTCCGGACGAGCGCTTCTTCGAGGAGCTCGAGGAGACTCTCCTGAGCGCGGATGTGGGTCCGGAGCTCGCGGAGGAGATCACCCGGGAGATGCGGCGGCGGGCCCTTTCAGGCCTCCACCGGCCCGAGGACCTGCGCCGGGCCCTCCGGGCCGTCCTCCTGGACCAGCTGGGTGAACCGGAGCCCCTGCGCCTGGACCCACCGCCCGCAGTGGTGCTCGTCCTCGGGGTGAACGGCTCGGGGAAGACCACCACCGTGGGCAAGCTGGCCCACCACCTCACCCGGGAGGGCCGGCGGGTGCTGGTAGCCGCCGCGGACACCTTCCGGGCCGCGGCCATCGACCAGCTGGAGGTGTGGTCCAGGCGCGCGGGGGTTCCCGTGGTGCGGCACCGGGAGGGATCGGATCCCGCCGCGGTGGTCTTCGACGCGCTGCAGGCGCTGCGGGCCCGGCCCTACGACGTGCTGCTGGTGGATACAGCAGGGAGGTTGCACACCAAGACCAACCTGATGGAGGAGCTGCGGAAAATCCGGAGGGTGGTGGACCGGCAGCTCCCGGAAGGGACCGTGGAGGCTTTGCTCGTGCTGGACGCCACCACGGGCCAGAACGCCCTCGCACAGGCTCACCTCTTCCGGGAGGCGGCGGGAGTCAGCGGCATCGTGCTCGCCAAGCTGGACAGCTCCGCAAAAGGGGGAATGGTGCTGGCCATCCGGCGGGAGCTGGGCATCCCTGTGAAACTGGTGGGGACGGGCGAGCGGATGGAGGACCTGAGCCCCTTCGATCCCGAGACCTTCGTGGACGCCCTCCTCGAGGCTTGAGCCTCCGTGGGCGCTGTGCTATCCTGTAAAGGAAAATGCCTTTACAGGTGTGAGGTGAAGAAGGGAAATGGAGCGGATGCTGGCGGATCGGTTCGAGGTGATCCGCCTGTTCGATCTGTACGCACGGCTGCTCACTCCACGCCAGCAGCAGCTCGTCCGCATGTACTTCCACGAGGACCTGTCCCTGGCGGAGATCGCGGAGTACTTGGGGGTCACCCGGCAGGCCATCCACGACAGCCTGCGGCGCTCCATCGCGGAGCTGTACCGGTACGAGGACCTCTTGGGACTCGCCGGCCAGGCGCGGAGTGTGGAGCGCCGGAAGATGGAGGTCCTGCGGCAGCTGGACTGGTTGGAGGAAGAGGTGCGGGCCCTCGAAGGGAACACCCGGGTGGAGCAGATGCTCGCGTGCATCCAGCGGGTGAGGGACCTCCTGTGAGGGAGCACTACTTTGCCCCCACCCCCACGGTCCGATCCCGGCCTCGGGAGGTGCGCCTGCGGTTCGGGGATCGCCTCTTCGTCTTCGAGACGGACCGGGGCGTGTTCAGCCACGGCGCTGTGGACCGGGGAACGCGGCTGTTGCTGGAGGCCCTGGAGGTGCGACCGGAGGACGAGATCCTGGATGTAGGATGCGGGTACGGGGTGATCGGCCTCGTGGCGGCGGCTCAGGCATCCCGGGGGCGTGCGGTCCTGGTGGACATCAACGAACGGGCGGTGGCGCTTGCCCGCGGGAACGCCCTGCGCAACGGCATCCGGAACGTGGAGGTCCTGTGGGGCGACCTCTACGAGCCCGTCGGAGACCGCGCCTTTGACCTCATCGTCACGAACCCGCCCATCCGGGCGGGCCGCGCGGTGGTCCGGGCCCTCATCGAGGGCGCTCGGGCGCACCTCCGGCCGGGGGGACGGTTCTACCTCGTGGCCCGCACCGCGCAGGGTGCCCGCACCCTGGGCCGCATCATCGGGGAGGTGTTCGGCAACGTCGCGGAGGTGGAACGGGGCGGCGGGTACCGGGTGTACCGGGCCGTGCGGGAGGACGGCGGTGTTTGAGACCTTGCGGGACCGATTGCAGGAGGTCTTCCGCCGGGTTTCCGGCCGCGGGGTCCTGCGGGCGGAGGACGTGGACGCCGCGCTTCGGGAGGTACGGCGCGCCCTGCTGGAGGCGGACGTTCACTTCCAGGTGGCCCGGGATTTCGTGGCCCGCGCCCGGGAGAAGGCCGTGGGCCGGGAGGTGTGGAAGCACCTGAACCCGGCGCAGCAGGTGATCCAGATCGTGTACGAGGAATTGGTGGGGCTGCTGGGAACCGAGCACCGGGAGCTCCGCCCGGCTCCCAAACCCCCCACCGTGGTTCTCCTCTGCGGCCTCCAGGGAAGCGGCAAGACCACGCAGGCGGCCAAGCTGGGGAACTACCTTCGCAGGAAGGGACGCCGCCCGCTGCTGGTGGCCGCGGACCTGCAGCGGCCCGCCGCGGTACAGCAGCTCCTGGTGGTGGGCCGGGCTGCAGGAGTTCCCGTGTTCACCCTGGAGAGCCGGGATCCCGTGAAGGTGGTGCACAGGAGCCTGGAGCACGCCCGCAAAGAGGGACACGACTGGGTGCTGGTGGACACCGCGGGAAGGCTGCACGTAGACGAGGAGATGATGGCGGACCTGCGGCGGGTGCGGGAGGCGGCGAGCCCGCACCACGTGCTCCTGGTGGTGGACGCCATGACGGGGCAGGAGGCTCTGGCTGTGGCCCAGCAGTTCAACGCGCAGATCGGGATCGACGGGATCATCCTCACGAAGCTGGACGGCGATGCCCGGGGCGGGGCCGCCCTTTCCGTGGTCTCCGTGACGGGGAAGCCCATTGTGTTTGTGGGCACGGGCGAGAAGGTCGAGGCCCTGGAACCCTTCTACCCCGATCGCATGGCCTCCCGGATCCTGGGGATGGGCGATGTGCTCACCCTCATCGAGCGGGCTCAGGAAGCCGTCAGCGCGGAGCGGGCGGAGGAGCTCCAGCGGAAGCTCCGGCGGGCGGAGTTCACCCTGGAGGACTTCCGCCAGCAGCTCCGCGAGGTGCGGAAGATGGGGCCGCTCCATAGCCTGCTGGAGATGATCCCGGGGCTCGCGCAGGTACGGGGATTGCGGGAGGAGCTGGACGAGCGAGAGATGGTGCGGTTCGAGGCCATCCTCGATTCCATGACCCCCGAGGAGCGACGCGACCCCTCCATTCTCAACAGCAGCCGTAAGCGCCGCATCGCCAGGGGGAGCGGGACCACGGTGCAGGACGTGAACCGGCTCCTCCGACAGTTCGAGGAAACCAGGCGCATGATCCGGCAGCTGGAATCCGCGGGCCGCCGGATGGGCAAGTGGAAGTGGCCGTTCTGAAGGCAAAAACCGGTCAGGGAGGGAGAAGGTGGCGGTCAAGATCCGTCTCATGCGCATGGGCAAGCGGCACGAGCCGTTCTTCCGCCTGGTGGTGGCCGACAGCCGTGCCCCCCGCAACGGCAGGTACATCGAGTCCATCGGCTACTACAACCCCCGCACGGAGCCCAGCACCATCCACGTGAACGCCCAGAGGGCCCTGGAGTGGCTCTCCAAGGGTGCCCAGCCCTCGGACGCGGCCCGGGTGCTGCTGGAGAAGACCGGGGTCTGGCGCCTGTGGCAGGAGCAGAGGCGCCGCAAGGCAGGCTAGCCATGACAACGGCGCACGCGACACCGTCCGGGGGAGATGTACGGGGGCTTGTGGAGTACGTGGTGCGGGGACTCGTGGACCACCCGGAGGCCGTCCGGGTGGAGGAGGAGGAGCACGTGGTGCGGGTGCACGTGGCCCCCGAGGACCGGGGAAAGGTCATCGGACGCAACGGGCGGGTAATCCAGGCCCTGCGGACTCTGGCCCGGGTGGCCGCCCGCGGGACAGGAACCGTGCAGGTGGAGATCGCGGAGGAGAGCAGGCCATGAACTCCATTACGCTGATCCGACCTGTGGTGGTGAAGGCCATCGTCACGGAGACCTTTAAGGAGAACTACAAGCGGGATCTGCAGGAGGCCCTGCGGGGGGTGGAGGACCTCATCGCCCGCATCGACTCCCAGATCCGCCGCCTGGAGCTGGAGCGGCAGATCACCCCCCAGAACCGGGCGGTGCGGCAGCAGCTGGAGGTGGAGCGGTCCCGCCAGGAGGCCCTGCGGGCGGAGCTTTTGGAGCGGCTCCGGGAGGCGGAGCGCCTGGAGCTCAACACGGAGTTCCCTCAGGCCACGGTGGACGCCCAGGTGGAGGTCCGGGTGGGCGACAACCTCTTCAGCAGGCTGAGCCGGGCGGAGATCCTCGTGAAGGACGGCATCGTGATGGAGATCCGTCTGTGACGGGATGCGGAAGCTGCGCATCGGCACCATCACGCGTCCCCACGGCCTCCGGGGAGAGGTCCGGGTCCTGCCCGACACGGACCTCCCGGACCGATTCCAGGCCCTGCGGCGGGTCCTCGTGGCGGGATCGGAAGGCGAGGTGCCCTACGAGGTGGAATCCGTCCGGCCGCACGGTCGGTTCTTCCTGGTGAAGCTCCGGGGGGTGGAGAGCCGGGAGGCAGCGGAGGCCCTCCGGGACGGGGAGCTATGCATCCCCGAGGAGGAAGCATCCCCCCTCCCGGAGGGCACGTACTACGTGGCGGACATTCTGGGTCTGGAGGTGCGGACCACGGAAGGGGAGGTGCTGGGCCGGGTGCGGGAGGTGCTGCGCACGGGAGCCAACGATGTGTACGTGGTGGCGGGTGAGCGCGAGATCCTCCTGCCCGCCATCGAGGACGTCATCCAGGAGGTGAACCTAGGGTCGCGTTACATGGTGGTGCGGCTTCTGCCGGGGCTGGTGGATTGAGGATGCGGGTAGATATCGTGACCATCTTTCCTGAGATCTTCCTGCCTCTCCGGGTAGGAGTCCTGGGGCGGGCGCAGGAGCGGGGGGTGGTGCAGATCAAGGTGTGGAACCTCCGGGACTTCGCCACGGGTCGGCATCGCACCGTGGACGACTACCCCTACGGGGGCGGGCCGGGGATGGTGATGAAGCCCGAGCCCTTCTTCGCCGCGGCGGAGGCCATCGAGCGGGACGCGGGGGATCGGGGCCGCATCCTCCTCACCTCCCCCCAGGGCCGACGCTTTGACCAACGCATGGCCTACGAGCTGAGCCGTGAAGGCCACCTGGTGATCCTGTGCGGCCGGTACGAGGGCGTGGACGAGCGGGTGGTGGAGGGACTGCCGGCGGAAGAGGTGTCCATCGGCGACTACGTGCTCACGGGCGGGGAGCTGGCGGCCATGGTCATCGTGGACGCCACCGCGCGGCTACACCCGGGGGTGGTGGGGGACGAGGCGTCCGTGCGGGAGGATTCCTTCGTCACGGGACTGTTAGACCACCCCCACTACACCCGGCCCGCGGAGTTCCGGGGGATGCGGGTGCCGGAGGTGCTGCTGAGGGGCAACCACGCGGCCATCGCTCGGTGGCGGCGGAAGGAGGCCCTGCGGCGCACCCTGCTGCGCCGGCCGGACCTGCTGCGCACCGCGGAGCTCACCCCCGAGGACCGGGCGCTTCTCCGGGAGATCGAGGAGGAGCTGGGGACCCGGGTATAATCGAGAGGATACGGAGGAAGAAGCCATGGACAAGATCCAGCTGGTGGAGCAGTCCCAGCAGAAGCCGGAGGTTCCGGAGTTCGCGCCGGGCGATACCGTCCGCGTGCACACCCGGGTGCGGGAAGGCGGCCGGGAACGGGTCCAGGTGTTCGAGGGGGTGGTGATCGCCCGCCGGGGTGGGGGATTGCGGGAGACCTTCACGGTGCGTCGGATCTCCCACGGTGTGGGTGTGGAGCGCATCTTCCCCCTGCACTCTCCCAACATCGTGCGCATCGAGGTGGTGCGCCGCGGGCAGGTGCGTCGGGCCAAGCTGTACTACCTGCGGGAGAAAGTGGGAAAGGCGACCCGCATCAAGGAGAAGCGGTAGTGTGGGGTGGCCGTGCAGCTGGCCCTGATTCGCAACGAGATGAGCATTCCGGTTCTGATCCTCCTCGTGGCCGCGGCCCTGGTGGTGTTGCGGCTTGCCCTCCGGGATCTCGTCCCCTTTCCCCCGAAAGTGCGTCACGCGATCCTCGAGACCCTCGATGCGGCCCTGTTCGCGGTGGTTCTCGCCTTCTTCATCATCACCTTCGTGGTCCAGGCCTTCTTCATCCCCTCGGGCTCCATGGAACCTACCCTCCAGATCGGTGACCGTATCCTGGTGGCGAAGTTCTACTACCGCCTTGCCCCCATCCGGCGGGGGGATGTGATCGTCTTCCGCTACCCCCTCAACCCCGGGAAGGACTTCGTGAAACGGGTGGTGGGGGTGGCGGGCGACCGGGTGGAGCTGCGGCAGGGAGTGGTGTACGTCAACGGGAAGCCCCATCCCGAGCTCACCCCCGGGAACGGGGACCAGACCTGCGCCCAGAACTACGGCCCCAAGACGGTGACCGAGGGGCACCTCTTCGTGCTGGGGGACAACCGGTGCAACAGCGAGGACAGCCGGTTCTTCGGCCTCGTGCCCGTGCGGAACGTGGTGGGCCGGGCCCTGGTGATCTACTGGCCGCCGCACCGCGTGGGCCTCGTGCGGTGATCTGGGACCTCGGCCAATTGGAACGGGACCTGCGCCGCCGGGGATACCGGCTTCTCGCGGGCGTGGATGAGGCGGGCTGCGGCCCCCTCGCGGGCCCTGTGGTGGCCGCCGCGGTCCTCCATGACCGCCCCCTCGGGATTCCGGGACTCCGGGACAGCAAGCAGCTCTCCGCCGGGCGCCGGGAGGCCCTGGCCACACGGATCCGGGAGGAGGCATTGAGCTGGGCCCTGGGCGTGGCCACGGTGGAGGAGATCGATGCCCTCCGGATCCGGGACGCGGCCCGCCTGGCGCAACTCCGGGCGGTGGCCGCGCTCCCCCACCCCCCTCAGCTCGTCCTCGTGGACGGACCCTGGCGCCTCCCCCTGGACCTGCCCCAGCGGCCCGTGGTGGACGGGGACGCCCGCGTGGCCCTCATTGCCGCGGCCAGCATCCTGGCCAAGGTGGAGCGGGATCGCCTGATGAGGGAACTGGACGCCCTCTACCCCGGCTACGGATTCGCCCGGCACAAGGGATACCTCACCCGCGAGCACCTCCAGGCCCTCGCCCGCCTGGGCCCCTGCCCCGCCCACCGCCGCTCCTTCCGTCCCCTCCGGGGGTAAGACGCGCGGAAACTCCCCCTCCCTGCGTTGGTTCCCTGGGATGGATCGGAGGCGGATCGGCTCAGGAGCAGAGGAGGTCGCGGCGGACCTCCTGCGGCGTACGGGGTACCGCATCCTCGACCGCAACGTGCGGTTTCGGTTCGGGGAGCTGGACCTGGTGTGCGAGCGGGAGGGGATCGTGGTGTTCGTGGAGGTCAAGGCACGGTTTGGCGATGCCCGGGGGCATCCGCTGGAGGCGGTGACCCTGCACAAACAGAGGCGGCTCGCCCGGCTCGCCCTCGCCTACCTGCAACGGAAGGGGTTGGGGGATCGCCCCTGTCGGTTCGATGTGGTGGCGGTCCACCTGGGCCCACAGGGGCGTCCCGTGCGGGCGGAGGTCCTGCAGGATGCCTTCCGCCTCTAAGGCCGGTGTGGCCTGCGGGTGGGGACCTCCCGCCGGGGCACGAGCACGTAGTGGGGGACTGCCCACTCCACGATGGCCGCCCGGTTTAAGGCCGCTACCTTCTCCGCGGTCTGGTGTGGCCATGGGGCCCGCACCACGTAGGTTCGGCCGTCCGATTCCACCGAGGCCACCCGGAGGTCCAGATCCTGCAGCAGCCGCTCGATCTGCCCCGCCGTCGCCCACGGGAAGAACCGCACGCGGATCATGCCCGGTACGAACACCTTCTGGAAGGGTTCGCTCGGACCCGGGACGATCGCCCCGCCCCTCAGGTCGGGAGGGACGACCTCGATGGTCACTCGGGGGGGCAGGGCCAAGGGCGTCCCTCTGGAGGGGGTGCTCGGGGGGAAGATGGCTTCCACCACGTACCGGCCCGGAGGCACGGGCCGCCCTTGCTGATCCACCTGCGTCCACGTTTCCCTGAAGCGGATCTCCGACCCGGGTTGGAGCACCAAGCTCCCCAGCACCTGGGCGAACACCCTGCCGTGGGACCACTGCCAGATGAGGGTCCCGTCCGGCCTCAGGACCCGGAAGTCGTATCGCTGACTTGTACTGAACTCGAACGTGATGGCCCGGAATCCGCGGTTGCGTACCTGGAGCTCCATCTGTACGGGCTCCCCCCGCTCGTACCGTGCCCGATCCGTCGAAACCCCGATCTCCACGTCCCCCATCCGCACCACGTGGACAGGGCCTACACTGGCCAGCATCGCCATGGATAGGATGAGAAAGGCCCGCATCCGATCCTTCCGGTCCGCTTTCACCAGATGGTACGGGAGAATCGCCCCGGAGGTTCTAAAGAACCCACCGGTTTACATCAGGTCTGATCTGCGAGCTGTATAGACAACGCTTCTCCAGCCTTTTGGGTTTCCCTTCCCCTCTTTCCGCCTGGCTGGAAGGATAAAGTACACCGGTCCTCGAATCTCCTTCCCCGGAGAGGTTGGATTCCCTTTTTTAAAGCCGGACTTTACTTCGGGAGGGATTTTGGATGAAGGCGGCGCAGATGGTGGAGCACCGCAAGCCGCTGGTGGTCCAGGAGGTCCCCGACCCGCGCCCCGGACCTCAGGACGCCGTGCTCCGGGTGGAGGCGTGCGGGATCTGCCGCAGCGACTGGCACGCGTGGATGGGAGACTGGACGTGGATCGGCTTCCGGCCCCAGCTTCCCCTCACGCTGGGGCACGAGCTGGCGGGCGAGGTGGTGGAGGTCGGCTCGGAGGTAAGACGGACGAAGGTGGGGGAGCGGGTGACGGTTCCCTTCCACCTCGGCTGCTCGTACTGCCCATACTGCCTCAGCGGGCGACCGAACCTCTGCGACAGCCTGCAGATGGTGGGATTCTCCTTCGACGGGGGTTACGCCCAGTATGTCCGCATCCCCAACGCGGACTTCAATCTCATCCGGCTGCCGGACGCGGTGGACTTCGTGACCGCGGCCGCCCTGGGATGCCGGTACATGACCGCCTACCACGCGGTGCTGCACCGGGGGCGGGTGCAGGCAGGAGAGTGGGTGGCGGTACATGGGGTTGGGGGAGTGGGGCTGAGCGCGGTGCAGATCGCGAACGCCGCGGGGGCCCGGGTGGTGGCCGTGGATGTGGACGAGGAGAAGCTGGCGCGGGCCCGCCAGGAGGGTGCAGTCGCCACCGTCAATGCCCGCAGGGAGAACGTGCCGGAGGCGATCAAGCAGATCACGGGCGGAGGGGCACACGTCTCCATAGACGCCCTGGGGGTCCGGGAGACCATTCAGAATTCCGTTTTCTGTCTGCGCAAGGGCGGACGCCACGTGCAGGTGGGCCTCACCACCCAGGCCGAGCAGGGGATGGTGGCTCTCCCCACGGACATGATGGTGGGGATGGAGCTGGAGTTCTACGGGAGCGTGGGGAATCCCCATCCCCAGTACGCGGGCCTGCTGGGCCTGGTGGAGCAGGGCAGGCTGAATCCGAAGAGCCTGGTGGGGCGGACGGTCTCCTTGGAGGAGGTGAACGAGGTCCTACAGGCCATGACGGAGTTCCGCACCCTGGGATTCACGGTGATCACACGGTTCCGGTGAGGGCAAAAGGGCGGATCGCCCGGAAGGAGGTGGGAGGCGGTTCGCGGAGGTGAACAGACAACCTCGTGGTCTCCTGCGCTTTCTGTAAATTAAATCAAATAGGGGGTGGTCGGAATGCGATCCGGGAAGCTATGGTGGGCTGGCCTGACCCTGGCCATCGCGGGATGCCTCGCCCTGGGGTTGGCCGCAGGGTGGACAGCCCCGCGGAAGGAGGCCATCCTCATGGGTGTGGCGTTCGCCCTCTCGGGGCCCCTCGCTCCTATTACCAACGCCACCATCGGTCCCGTGTACGACATGTGGGTGAAGGAGGTGAATGCCCGGGGCGGCATCCGGGTTTCGGAGTTCGGGCGGCGCCTTCCCATTCGGTTCATCAAGTACGACGACAAGTCCGACCTGGGGACCGCCACCCGGCTCCTGGAGAAGCTGATTCTGGAGGATCGGGTGGACATCGTCTTCCCGCCCATCAGCACTGGGTTCCTGTACGCGGCGGCCCCTATTGCCAACAAGTACCGGAAGGTCCTCATCGGGGGTCCCGGAGGGGCCGCCAAGCTGGAAGAGATCATGCCCAACCTCCCGTACTTCTTCCAGGTCCTGAACTACTCCCGTAGCCAGATGCCCGTTCTGGCCGCCGTCCTGAGGGAGCTGGGACTCCGCACCGTGGCCATCGTCCACCACGAGGACCTGCACGGGGTGGAGTACAAGGACGTGGCCCTGCCGGAGTTCCGGAGGGCCGGGTTGCAGGTGGCCTTCGTGAAGAGCTTCCCCATGGACATCAAGGACACCACCCCCCTGCTGAAGGAGGCCACCGCGGCAAGGGTGGATGCTTTCGTGGCGTTTGCGTACCCCGATCAGGGGTTCCTGATGGTCCGCCAGGCCATCGAGCTGGATGCGAACTTCAAGGCCATGTTCATCTCCGTGGGCGTCAACCTGAGCGCCTTCCGGGACGCCTTCGGGGTGGACGTGGTGGAAGGGATGATGGGTGGTGGCGCGTGGAATGCGAAGAGCGGGCGCGGCGCCCGCCGCTTCATCGAGCTGTACAAGAAGTATTTCAACACGGAGCCGCCGGACTGGTGGGGCCAGCTTTACTATTACGCTTCCCTGGAGCATCTGCAGCAGGCCATCGAGGCCGCGGGGACCCTGGACAACCCCCGGATCCGGGAGGTTCTGGCCACGGAGACCTTCCCCACCGTAGTGGGACCGTTCAAGTACGACCGGGACCGGCAGTTCCGGGGGCACCTGGGGCAGATCGGACAGTGGCAGAAGGGGATCTTCGAGGTGGTGGATCCGGGCAGGAACCGGACCGCCAAGCCCATCCTGAAGCCGGCGTGGCCGAAGAAGCGGTAAGGGCCGCCGGCCTCGGAGCGGTTTAAGGGCGTTTCGAAGGGCGGGGCCGGCGACGGCCCGAAGCCGGTCCCGCCCTTTCTCTGTGGAGAAAGCCATCCTGCGAGAACGGGACGTGGATCTGAATCGGATTCTCGACATCGTCTTCGGCGGGATCATGCTGGGGGGGATCTACGGCCTGGTCTCCCTCGGCCTGAATCTGCAGTACGGCGTGGCCCGGGTGCTGAACGTGGCACACGGGGAGTTCGCCACCCTGGGGGCTTTCCTCACCTGGTGGCTCTATGTGGCGGCCGGGATCAGCCCGCTCGGGGGACTGGTGGCGTCCCTGGTGCTGAGTTTCGGCCTGGGGTGGGGGGTGTACCGGTTGATCTTCGCCCGCCTCCAACGGCTCGTGCGGTCGCCTGAAGCCTTCGAGGCCGCGTGCATGCTCACCTCGTTCGGCATCCTCTTCGTGATCCAGAACCTCGTCATCCTGACGTGGGGGGCGGAGGTCCGCAGCTACGCGTACCTCCCCGGCGCGCTCCGGCTGGGGAGCCTCGTGCTTCCGGTGAACCGGATCCTCATCTTCGGATTCTCCGTGGTGCTGGGGGCGCTGTTCTATCTGGTCCTGAAGCGGACACGGATTGGAAAAGCCATCCGGGCCGCAGCCCAGGATCGGTTCGGGGCGGCCAGCGTGGGCGTGGACGTGTCGAACGTGCTGGGAGTCTGCTTCGCCATGGGAACCGGGGCCGCGGGGGCCGCGGGTTCCCTCATCAGCATGACCTACAGCATCCATCCCGTCATGGGCTTCGAGTACACGGTGATCGCCATCATCGTGGTGGTGCTGGGAGGGCTGGGGAACATTCCCGGTAGCCTGCTTGGGGGGATCCTGCTGGGCGTGGTGGGAACCGCAGTCACCTACTGGCAACCGGGGCTCGCGGTGGTGGCCTACTACCTCCTCTTCGTGGTCCTGCTATGGTGGAGACCAAGGGGCTTGCTGGCAACATAGTACGAAGTGGCCCCGCCCTCCGGAGAGCGGCACTGGCCCTCCTGGCGGTGGGGCTGGCGAGTGCTCCCCTGTACCTGCCCACCTATACCCTGGTGTTCCTGAGCAATCTGGGCATGTACGTGGTGCTGACCGTGAGCTGGATTCTGTTCGCGGGCTCCACGGGCTATGTCTCCCTGGCCTCCGCGGTGTTCTTCGGGATCGGGGTGTACGCCGCGGTCCTGTGGCGCACCGCCCTGGGGTTTTGGGTGGCCGCCCTGCTGGGGGGCCTGCTCAGCGGCGCGGTGGCGGCGGGGATGGGCATGGTCACCCTGCGGTTGCGGGGAGCGTACTTCAGCATGTTCACCCTGGGGGCTGTGGAACTGGCTACCTCCGCCACCCGGTGGGGGGAGGCGCACTTCTTCGGCCGGGTAGGGCGCATCGTGCTGCCCGTTGGGCAGGAGACGATATACTACGCCATGCTGGTGCTTGTGATCCTGCTGTTCGCCACCTGGGAGCTGGTCCAACGGTCGAAGCTGGGAATGGGGCTGCGATGCATCGGGGAGGACGAGGAGGCCGCAGCGCACATCGGGATTCCCACCACCCGGGTCAAGGTGGCGGGCTTCTGCCTGAGTGCGGTCTTCATGGGATGCGCGGGAGCCATCATGGCCACCCGGTGGACGTACGTGGATCCCCGCATCGCCTTCAACCTGCAGCTCTCCTTCATCCCCGTGCTCATCGCGGTGTTCAGCGGAAGCCGGCGCCCGTACGGGGCGGCCCTGGGGGCCGTCCTCTTCGTGGCGCTGGAGGACTTCCTGATCACCCGCCTCCCCTACCACTACATGCTGCTCTTCGGCCTCGTGATGGTGGCGGTCATGCTGTACAGCCCTGGGGGGGTTATGGTGCTCTTGAGCCGGTGGTGGGAGCAGGTCCTGACGTGGAGCCGGGGGGAGAAGGCAGGAGCGGCAAAGTGACCATGGCCTTCCTGGAGGGGAGAGAGATCATCAAGCGGTTTGGGGGCCTGGTGGCCCTCGCGGGGGTCTCCTTCACGGTGGAGGAGGGGGAGGTGGTGGGGATCATCGGCCCCAACGGGGCCGGGAAGACCACCCTGTTCAACGTGGTGACCGGAGCGGTGCGCGCAGACCACGGACAGCTGTGGTTTCGGGGACGGCCTCTGCTGGGACTCGGGCCAGATGAGATCTACCGACGGGGTATCGCCCGTACCTTCCAGACCGTGCGGGTCTTCCGCGGGATGACGGTGTTCGAGAACGTGCTGGCGGGTGCGTGGTTCGGCCCGGAGTCGGGGCGTACGCGGGGGGAGGCGGAGCGCCGCGCGTGGTGGGCCCTGGAGATGGTGGGATTGAAGGACCTGGCAGGAGCGGTGGCGGGGGATCTCCAGATCGTCTACCAGAAACGGGTGGAGCTGGCGAGAGCCCTTGCGGGAAAGCCCCGGGTGCTCCTGCTGGACGAGCTCATGGCGGGCCTCACAGCCCGGGAGGTGGAGGAGGCGGTAGTGTTCCTCCGGCGCCTGCAGGGGGAGGGGCTCACGGTGGTTCTCATCGAGCACGTGCTGCGGGCGGTGATGCGGGCCTGTGATCGGGTCCTGGTGCTGCACCAGGGGAGGAAGATCGCGGAGGGCCGGCCGGAGGAGGTGGTGCGCCACCCCGAGGTCGTGGAGGCCTATCTCGGGAGCGGGGCGAGCACGTGATGCTGGACGTGGAGCGGGTCTGTGCAGGGTACGGGAAGGTGCAGGTGGTTTGGAACGTGTCCTTGCAGGTGAAAGAGGGGGAAGTGGTGGCCATCCTGGGTCCCAACGGGGCTGGGAAAACCACCCTGCTGAACACCATCACGGGACATCTTCGGCCCATGGCAGGCCGGATCGTTTTCCGGGGAGAGGCCATCGAGGGAACGGATCCGCACCGGGTCGCGGAGAGGGGCATCGCGTACGTGCCGCAGGGAGGCGGGTTGTTCCAGGAGATGACGGTTCTGGAAAACCTGGAGCTCGGCGCATACTCCCCTCAGGCCTGGAGGACCCGTCGGGAACGCCTGGAATGGGTGTGCCAGCTGTTCCCCGTGCTGAAGGAGCGCCAGCGACAGATGGTGCGCAGCCTGAGCGGGGGAGAGCGGCAGATGGTGGCCATCGCCCGCGCCCTCATGGCCTGTCCGCAGCTGCTCATCCTGGACGAGGTCTCCTGGGGTCTGGCGCCTCGGGTGGTAGCCGAGGTATTCCAGCTGGTGCAGCAGCTGAGGGCGAGCGGCGTCACCGTGCTGCTCGTGGAACAGAGCGTCCAGCAGGCCCTGGAGACCGCGGACCGGGCATACGTGATGGAGAACGGGCGGATCGTCCTGGAGGGAACCCGGGAGGAACTGCTGGACAACGAGCTCATCCGGACCGCCTACCTCGGTCTGTAACCCTGCGCTCCCCCAACCCCGTGCTACACTCTCCCTGAGAGATGCCGGGACGGAGCCTCTGGGGACTGGTGGTGAGCCTGTTGATGCTCGGGCCGTTGTGGGATCCGCACGGCCACGATCCTTACCACGCCCATGTGGTCCTCGGCGGAAATCCCGAAAGTCGGCAGCAGGCCGTCCACCGCCATCGCCACGGTCCGCACCCCCATGCTTGCTGCGCCCACGCGCACGAACCCCTGGTGATAAGTCTCCGCGCCTCCGATCCCACCTCCCCGGCGGTGCTCCCTCTCCCGGGTGGTGCCGGAGCCACGGCGTCCTCCCGGGCAGCTCTGACCCCCCCGGTCTCCCGTTCCCGTGAGATCCGGAATTTCCTGCCTCCCTATGAGGTGTTCCTGAGCCCCTCCGACCCGCCTCCCAGAAGCAGCTGAATCGCCCGGAGCAATCCATTTTTCGGGAGGGGATCCGATGGCGCGCGGTTTGCTGGCGGTGGTGTGCCTGGCGGTGGTGGCGTGTCAGGGTCCGCCGCGGTTCCGAGGAGAGGTGGTGGATCCGCCCCGACCGGTACCGGACCTCGTGGCCCGGGACCACCGGGGCGGGCTGTTCCGCACCGCGGAGCAGCGGGGGTACGTGGTGGTGTACTTCTTCGGGTACACCCACTGCCCGGACGTCTGCCCGGGTACGCTGGCCAAGTGGAAGCGGGCACAGGAGAAGTTGGGGGAGGATGCCCGGGGGATCCGGTGGGTGTTCGTGACGGTGGACCCCGAGCGGGACACCGCGCAGAAGGTGGGGGAGTATCTGGGGCTGTTTGGCCCGGAGTTCCTCGGGCTTGTGGGGAGCGAGGAGTCCCTGCAGCCCTTCTACCGGGCCTTCGGGGTGCTGTACGAGAAAGTAGCTCAGCCCGGAAGCGCCGTGGGGTACCTCGTGGGGCACACCGCGTTCGTGTCCGTGGTGGACGCCCTGGGACGGTGGCGGCTGCGGTTCAACTTCGGGACCTCCGTGGAGGATTACGTCCACGACCTGCGGCTGCTGCTTCGGGAAGCACGGCAGACTCGAGCGAGGAGGTAGATGGATGCGAACGGTCACGTTGCTGGCGATCCTGACCCTGACAGCAGGGCTTGTGCAGGCGGCGCGTTCCGCCATCGAGGTGGAACACCCCTGGGCCCGCCCGGGGGCACGGGGCGGGAACAGTGCGGTCTACATGGAGATCCACAACCGCTCTCCCCAGCCGGACCGGCTGATGGGCGCAGAGGCGGAGGTGGCGGAGGTGGTGGAGCTGCACCGCTCCCGCATGGAAGGCGGGATGCACCGCATGGAGAAGGTGGAATCCATTGAGATCCCCGCGGGCGCCAAGGTGGCGCTCAGGCCCGGCGGCTTCCACATCATGCTCATCCGGCTCGTCCGCCCCCTCCGGACGGGAGACCGGTTCTCCTTGAGACTGCGGTTTCAGCGGGCGGGGGATCTCGTGATCCAGGTACCCGTGCGTCAGCAGGGAGGATCCGGTCATGGGGACGAGCACCGATAAGTACAGGGGTCGGGTCCCGGGCTTGGCGTTCGTGCTCCTGGCCCTGGGAGGATTCGCCCTCAGCACCTACCTGTGGCTCGGCACCGGCGGGACGGAGCTGCGGCTCTGCCCTGCCGGGAGCGGTTGCCAGGTGGTGCAGTCCAGCCGCTACGCGTCCCTATGGGGGATCCCCCTCCCCGTGTACGGGATGGCCTACTACGGCACGCTCCTGGGGCTTTGGACGGGGACGTTCGGGCCGGAACGGCGGTGGGTCCTGAGCCTCCCCCTCACGGGTGCGGGCGCCGGAGCGAGCCTGGTGTTTCTGGGGGTGCAGCGGTTTGTGCTCGGGACGTTCTGCGCCCTGTGCGTGTTGAGCGCGGGGATCTCCTTCGCGCTGCTTGCACTCGCGTGGACGCAAGGAGACCCTTCCCGCCGTTGGCTTGGGGTCGGGGTTCCCCTGGTTCTCAGCATGGCTTTTGTGACAGGCGGGTACGCGGTGACGGGGCGCCGCCTCGCCGCGGACGCCTATGCGGAGGGGCTCGCAAAGCACCTCGCCCGCGCCGGGGCCGTGTTCTACGGAGCCTACTGGTGCCCGCACTGCGCAGAGCAGAAACGCCTGTTCGGCCAGGCGGCCCGCCACCTCCCCTACGTGGAGTGCGACCCGCGCTCACCGGAAGGGAATCCCCGGGCATGTGAGGCCGCGGGGGTGCGCGCCTATCCTACCTGGATCATCCAGGGCCGCCGGTACGAGGGCGTTCTCACGCTGGAAGAACTGGCGCGGCTTTCGGGGTATCCGCCGCCGTGAGAAGGGCGGTTCTGTCCTTCCTCTGGCTGGCTCTCGGGTTTGGGCTCGTGCTGGAGCCCGCCTGGGCCCAAGTGCGGTGCCTGACCTCCTTTCCCGCACCCGGAGCCTCCTACGGGGTTCCCCCGGATCGGGTGATCCTGTGGATGAGCGAGCCCGTGGATCCGCAGCTGAGCTCCTTTGGGGTGGCCTCCCGGGACGGCCGGAGGTTTGAGGGCCCGGTGCGGGTCTCTGCGGACGGGCGGCGGGTGGAGGTGGCTCTGCGGCCACTCGAGCGTGGGGTGTACCTCGTGATCTATCGGGCCGCTTCTGCGGTGGGTGGTCACGTGAGCACGGGGTTTTTCCTCTTCGGGGTAGGGGAGTCTGTTCCCGCGCCCCACCTCTCGTGGGGGGTGCGGATCGCCCGCTGGGTGGGGGCCGGAAGCGCGGTGCTCGCCGCGGCGTGGGGCGCTCCCGCTCTGGCGGTGGCGGCGGTAGCGGCCGCGGTCGCGGAGTGGGTTCAGGTCTCCGGTGGGCTTTTGGGGGCCTCCCTTTTCTCCCTGTGGCGGGCGGGATTGATCTGGCCGCTGGTGGGCGGGACACAGGCGGGGTGGGGCCTAATGCTCTCCGCCCCCGTGGCTGCGGTGTGGCTGCTGCCCCGCCGCGGGCTGGCATTCCTCCTGCGGGCCGCGGCCTCCGTGGGGATCGGGTTCGTGGCGGCCCTGGTGGCCCTGGCGGGCGGTCCCCTGGAGTTCCTGGGCTCCGCTCACGCGGCGGTGCTCTTCCTCATGATGGCGGTGTACGCGGTGGGGGGCCTCGTGGCCCTAGCGGTGGTGGGGGCGGCCGGGATCCGCCTTCCGGAGCCCGGCTGGTCCACTCCGGTGCTCGGAGCCCTGCTCCTGGCTGCCTCAGCCCTGCGCCTCGCTGACTCCCTCTGGGAGTTCCTGGGAGCCTGGGTGGGATTGGGGGCGCTTGCGGCCCTTCTCCGCATCGGGTCCCGACCCGAGCCTAAAGATCGGGTCGGGACCCGATAGCCGCCGGCCTTCAAAGTTCGTTTACAATCAGTCCGGATACAGTGGATCCTTTGAGTCCATAGGCCCGGCGCTCGCGAGGGGCGGGTGGCCGGGCCGAGATTTTTGGGGGGTAGAGAAACCGAAAGGGAGGTGATGGGAGATGCGCGCGGTGGCGATGCTGGGAGCGGTGGGGCTCATCCTGGCGCTCGGCCTGGGAGGGCTGGCGGGAACGGCTCCGGTGTCCGTCAAGGTGATCGCCAAGGAATTCGCGTTCGAACCCAAGGAGATCAAGGTGAAGGCGGGCCAGCCCGTGAAGCTGATCCTGGAGAACAAGGGCGTGATCGAGCATGACATCGTGATCGAGAAGCTCAACGCGAAGACCGAGTCCCTGAAGCCAGGGAAGAGCGCGGAGGTGACCTTCACCCCCAAGACCAGAGGCCGCTACCTCATCTACTGCAGCGTGCCCGGCCACAAGGAGGCGGGCATGACCGGGACCCTGGTGGTGCAGTAAGGGAGGTGAGGCCATGCGCTTCCTTCATCGGACGCTGCTGGTTCTCGGCGTTGCGGCCCTGGCGGCGGGACTCCTGACGGGTACCCGCCCCGTGCAGGCCGCTACGAAGAAGTTTGAACTCGTGGCCACCCGCAAGACCCTCGTGGTGGACGAGGGGGTGGTGTGGCGAGCGTTCACGTGGAACGGTCGGGTACCGGGCCCCCTCCTGATCGTGGAGGAAGGGGACGAGGTGGAGATCACGGTGCGCAACGCGGACACCATCACCCACGGGCTCTCCATCCACGCGGCCAACACGCAGACGTCCCTGGTGGTGGGCAACATCCCCGCAGGGCAAAACCGCACCCTGCGCTTCCGGGCGGACTTCCCGGGGGTGTACATGTACCACTGCGCGCCGGGAGGCCACGGGATCCTGGCCCACACCATGGGCGGGATGTTCGGCATGGTGGTGGTGGAACCCAGGCGGACCAAGTACCGGTTGGAGGAGGAGCTGGGCCGGCCGCCCGACCTGCGGGTGTACGTGGTGCAGCACGAGGTCTACGCCAGCGGCAGGGACTTCTCGGACGGCCGGGCCCTGTACGTGATGTTCAACGGGTACAACTTCCGGTACGTGAACCAGCCCATCCCCGCGCGTCCCGGGGACTACGTGCGGTTCTACTACCTGAACGTGGGGCCCAACCTTGTAGCGAGCTTCCACGCGGTGGGCGGCATCTGGGAGTACGCCTACGCGGGTGGCAACCCCGCCAACGTCACCCGCGGCCTGCAGACCACCATTGCCGCTCCCACGGACTCCTGGGTGATCGAGTGGCGGGTGCCTGCGGAGGGCTCTTTCCTGCTGGTCACCCACGCCTTCGGCACCCAGGCCATGAAGGGGGCCGTGGGCGTGCTCAGCGCCAAGAAGGACGCGCCCAGGGTGGGTGTGGTGCGCCCGGAGGGTCCGAACCTGCCGCTTCCGGCCAGGCCCAAGCGGGTGGTGGACCCCTTCGGGGTGGGCTCCTCGGACCTGGATGTGCCCGTGCGCACGCGGCCGGGTGAAGCGGTGTTGGTCCGCATGGTGGGCAACAGCTACTGGCCCAAGGTCCTGGAGGTCCCGGTGGGCACCCGGGTCACGTGGGTGAACGAGGATGTCTTCGACCTGCTGGAGGGTGAGCGCACGGGGATGCACAACGTGACGGCCCTGCGAGGCCCCACCCGGCTGGCCTCGCCCCTGCTGAAGCACGCGGACCGGTTCACCTTCCAGGTGAACCGCACCGGGGAGTACGAGTACATCTGCGCCATTCATCCGTACATGCGGGCCCGGCTGCGGGTGTACCGCCCGGGCGCGGAGGAACTGGCGCGCCGCTAACGCACAGTGCGGCCGCGGCGGGGAGGGCGATCGCCCTCCCCGCCTGTGTCTGTGGGAACCCTCAGGAAGCGAGTAGCAGCCGCCGCAGGACCAGGGGCAAAATCCCGCCGTGCCGGTAGTACTCCAGTTCCATGGGGGTGTCGATGCGCGCGATGGCCCGGAACTCCACGGTGGTTCCGTCCTCCCGGTGGGCCCGTACGGTGACCGTCCCGCCCGGCTGCAGCTGCGGGATCCCCAGGATGTCATACACCTCCCGACCCGTGAGGCCGAGACTCCGGGTGTTCTGACCCTCCGGGAACTGCAGGGGCAGCACCCCCATCCCCACCAGGTTGGAACGGTGGATGCGCTCGTAGCTCTCCGCGATCACGGCCCGCACGCCCAGCAGCATGGGGCCCTTGGCCGCCCAGTCCCGGGAGCTGCCGGTCCCGTACTCCTTTCCAGCGAGGACCAGTAGCGGCACTCCTTCCTCCCGGTAACGCATGGCCGCCTCGTAAATGGACAGAAGTTCCCCGCTCGGGAAGTGCACGGTCCAGCCGCCCTCGCGGCCGCCCGCGAGGGCATTGCGCAGCCGGATGTTGGCGAAGGTTCCCCGCATCATGACCTCGTGGTTGCCCCGCCGGGCGCCGTAGCTGTTGAACTCCGCGGGAGGCACCCCCCGCTCCATCAGGTAGCGGCCCGCTGGGCTGTCTTTGGGAATGCTGCCCGCGGGCGAGATGTGGTCGGTGGTGACGGAGTCGCCCAGCACCGCCAGCACCCGGGCCCCCCGGATGTCCGCAAGCGGCCCGGGTTGGGGCGGAAGATCCTGGAAGAAGGGCGGCTCCTGCACGTAGGTGGACTCGGGATCCCAGGTGTACAGGTCGCCCTCCGGCACAGGCAGCGTCCGCCACGTCTCGTCGCCCGTGAACACGTCCCGGTAGCGCTCCCGGAACAGCTCGGGGCTCACGTGGCGCTCGATGAGCTCCTGCACCTCCCGGGTGGTGGGCCAGAGGTCCCGCAGGTACACGGGGTTCCCGTTGGGGTCGTAGCCCACGGGATCCCTGGTCAGGTCCACGTCCACGGTACCCGCGAGCGCGAAGGCCACCACCAGGGGCGGGCTCGCGAGGTACGCGGCCCGCACCAGTGGATGGATGCGCCCCTCGAAGTTGCGGTTGCCGCTCAGTACCGCCGCCACCGCCAGATCGTGCTCCTGGATGGCCTTTGCGATGGGTTCCGGAAGGGGTCCGCTGTTCCCGATGCAGGTGGTGCACCCATAGCCCACCAGGTGGAACCGCAGAGCCTCCAGGTACGGCATCAGGCCCGCGCGCCGGAGATACTCCGTGACCACCGCGGATCCCGGGGCCAGGCTCGTCTTCACCGCGGGGTTCACCACCAGCCCCCGCTCCACGGCCTTCTTGGCCACGAGCCCCGCGGCCAGCATCACGGACGGGTTGCTGGTGTTTGTGCAACTCGTGATGGCCGCGATGACCACACTTCCGTGCCGCAGCTCCGCGTGCACGCCGTCCAGGCGCACGTCCACGGTCTTGGGCTTCGTGGCCACCGCGGTAGAGGAGTCCGTGGCGGGCCGCCCGCCCTCACTCTCCAGGCGGCCCACGGCCTCTTCGTTCTTGGCGTTCCCGATGCGGTCTCCGAACGCCGCGTAGAAGCTGCGCCCCACCTCCCGCAGGGGAACCCGGTCCTGGGGCCGGCGGGGACCGGCCACGCTGGGCTCCAACGTCCCGAGGTCCAGCTCCACCACGTGGTTGTAGGCGGGAGCTGCGCCCGCTTCCCAGAACATCCCCTGTTCCTTCGCGTAGCGCTCCACCAGGGCTACGTGCTCGGGGTCCCGACCCGTCAGCCGCAGGTAGCGCAGGGTCTCGTCGTCGATGGGGAACAGGGCCGCGGTGGCCCCGTACTCCGGCGCCATGTTGGCGATGGTGGCCCGGTCCGGCAGGGAGAGGTTGTGCAGGCTGGGGCCGAAGAACTCCACGAACTTATCCACCACCCCCACCCTGCGCAGGATCTGGGTCACCGTGAGCACGAGGTCCGTGGCGGTCACTCCTTCTGGGGGGGTGCCGTGCAGCCGGAAGCCCACCACCTCCGGCGCGGGCAGGTGGATGGGCTGGCCCAGCATCACCGCCTCCGCCTCGATTCCCCCTACCCCCCAGCCCAGCACCCCCAGCCCGTTCACCATAGTGGTGTGGGAGTCGGTGCCTACCAGGCTGTCTGGGAAGGCCACCCGGTGGCCGTCCTGCTCGCGGATAGCCACCACCGTGGCCAGGTACTCCAGGTTCACCTGGTGGACGATCCCGGTGCCCGGCGGCACCACCCGGAAGTTCCGGAACGCCTTCTGCGCCCACCGGAGCAGGGCGTAGCGCTCCCGGTTGCGCTCGTACTCCCGTTCCACGTTGAACCGGAAGGCCAGCGCCGACCCGAAGGCGTCCACCTGCACCGAGTGATCGATCACCAGGTCCACGGGCACCAGAGGGTTGATGTGCTTCGGGTCACCGCCCAAGCGAGCCATGGCGGACCGCATGGCCGCAAGATCCACCACCGCGGGCACGCCCGTGAAGTCCTGCAGCAGCACTCGGGCTGGCAAGAAGGGTACCTCCCACCCGGTCGCGCCTGGCCTCCAGCTCGCCAGCCGGCGCACATCTTCCTCCCGGAATGGCTCGCTGCCCGCGTGCCGCAGCACGTTCTCCAGCAGTACCTTCACGGTGAAGGGGATCCGGTCCAGCGGGAGGGCCAGCTGCCCGTCCAGTGCCGCGAGACGGTAGTACGAAATGCCCACGCCGGGCAGGACGGCACGCGCACCAAAGGGATCGTGGTGGCTCAAGAGAATCACCTCACATCCGAGTGTAGGGACTGCGGCGAGGTCCGCGTCCCCGTCTATTCTACGCAGTTCCGGATCGAACCGGCACGCGGCGCGGTCCGGGTCCGCCCGCATCCCGGTGTGCGGAGACCGGGTGCTGGTGCGGCACCGGCAAAATGCTCTGTTTCCAGAGCGGGCCAGTAACTCCCCAGCCCCTCCTGGCGGCTCTGCGCAAAAACCTCGCCTCCCGACACCGGTTGCTGGCCGAGGACCGCGCGGTGGCCGCGAGCCACCCCCTGGCCTGCAGGAGGTGCGTGTATACCCTACAGAGTAAGGTAATAACCGGATGTCGACTCAGGTGGTAACCGGATGGCGCTCGGTGCTCCCTGCCGGTTACGCTGCACGCGGAAAGGAGGCGAGGGCCATGCACCGGGTGGTGATCCTGGGTGGAGGCAGCGGCGGCGCCGTGGCGGCCAAGCGGCTGGGGGAGTGGTCCCGGCCCGGCGAGGTGGAGGTGGTCCTGGTGGACCGGAGCCCCTGGCACGAGTACCGGCCCAGCTACCTGTGGGTGATGACGGGCAAGCGCGAGCCTGACGAGGTCCGGCGCCCGCTGAAGCTTCTGGAGGCGCGGTACGGCACGAGGGTGGTGCGGGCCACCGTCACCCGCATCGACCCGGAGGCCCG
>JAVKHN010000025.1:0-27468 GCA_031459935.1 Candidatus Sysuimicrobium calidum
AGTGCGTCCACGCGCAGCTCCCCCACGACCTCCACCTTCCGCCCGGGAACGCCGAGCGCCACAAGCCGATGGGCCACTTCCTCCGTGGGAGTCCCGATCCACGAAAAGGCCCGGTGCCGGAAGGCGATGAGGGTGCGCTCCGTGTAGGCGAGGATCGGACACCGTGCCCGGCGGCCCAGCCGCACCGCGTACCACAGGTCTCCGCCCAGGTGCACCACGCGATCCACCCGGAGGTGCCCCAAGCCCAGGCTCAGCCGGAGGCAAGCTCCGGGATCCAGCACCTCGTGGAAGAGGCCGGTTCGCCGGGCCACCTCCGCCTCCCTTCCCGTGGCGTACTGGCAGGGAGGGAGGGCAAGCCGCACCGTGGTCCGGAACAGGCGCTGCAGGGCCCGGGCCACGGGGATGGCCCAGCCCCACACCTCACCCGGACCGTTGCTCACTAGCAGCACCTCCACGCGGCCATTATAGGCAACGGAGGACAGCTGCAGCCCGGTCGAGAATTCTTGGAATCCGTGCGCGGGTGTTTGCTGGGAGTGCTGATCGTGTTCCTCCTGAGCTCGGAACTTGGGGCGCAGGAGCTGGTTCTGGAGGCAGACCGCGTTCAGTACGATGCCACGGCCCGTACCCTGAAGGCTACGGGGAACGTACGGGTGCGGTACCTGGACGTGCGCCTGTGGGCGGATGAGGCGTTCGCGGACCTGGGAAGAGGGGAGATCCTGGTGCAGGGGGGGGTGATCCTGGAGCAGGCGGGAAGGCGTCTTGCCGCGGACCGAATCCGTTACCGTCTCCGCACCCGCGAGGCCTCCGCCACCCAGGCCCGTGCCGTGGTGGACGGCATCTACTACCGGGCCGAGGAGATCACGCTGCAGGGCAATGTCCTGCAGGCCTTTGATGCCCTGGCCACCCTGTGTGATCCCGCATCTCCTCTGTTCCGCGTCATCGCCCGACGGATTGCGCTCGTGCCTGCTCAGCGGTTGGTGGCGGAGGACGCGAGCCTCTGGATGGGCAACATCCGGCTTTTGGGCCTGGGACGGCTCGAGGTCCCGCTCCGGGAGCGCCCCTTCGAGCAGTTCGCGAAGAGCCTTCCCCGGCCGGAGGCCGGATACGATGCGATCGGTGGACTCTGGGCGGCCCTGCGGTACCCCTACCGGGCCGGGGACCTCTCGGGAGAGGCCTACCTCCGCTACAGTGCCCTGTTGGGGCTTGAGGGGCGCAACCGCCTGTGGTATCCGATGTGGTCCCTGGAGCTGGTAACCGGAGCGTTGCGGGACGAGGAGAACCGCCCCTACGATGCCCTCGAACTCCGGTACGCGCCGCCACCCGGACGGCTTCCGTTTCTTGCGGCCACCATGGCCACAACCCTGCTTGCAGGCGCCTACCGGGAACGGGTCACGGATGCGCAGAGTCCCAAGCTCGAGGGGGCCATGAGCCTCACGTGGGATCCGCTCTCGCTCTCCCCTCAAACCACCCTTGCCTTCTCCGCCTCTCTACGCGCAAGTCTATACCGGGACCGGTCCCTGATCGTACCCGCAGTGAACCTGGGTCTCACCCACCGGCTGGATGCCCGTTCTGCGGTGACGGGATCGTATACCCGGACGGATCTCGTGGGCAGTAGCCCCTTTCTGTTCGATCTCCCGGATCGCACAGAGGCGGTGTCCGTGGGCTACGCATACGCAGGGCCCGGATTTGGGTTTGCCGCGGGCGTGGCCTACGACTTTGTACCTCGGCACCTGAAGCTTTCGGGAAGCGCATCCGCGGACCTATTGGACAACTGGCGGCTTGGCTTCTCCGCCGTCTACAACGCCACCCGCTCTGGCTTTGAGGACCTGGACCTGATCGTGGGCACGCGGTGCGATTGCCTGTCGGTTTCCCTGACCTACCGGATGGTCCGTCGGGAGATCTTCCTGAACTTCACCCTGACGCCTTCTCCCGCTCTGCGGATCGCCCTCCCCGAGCCGCCGGAGTAGCGGGGTCCATAATAGAGTAGAAAGGTACGAAGGAGGCAGCGCATGACCGTTCAACCCCGCATCTTCCGGGAGTACGACATCCGGGGCGTGTTCGGCCAGGATCTCACGCCCGAGGTGGCCCAGGCCATCACCCGGGCCTATGCCCGCTACCTCGCGGACCGCGGAGTCCGGGAGGTGGTGGTGGGCCACGACAACCGTGCATCCTCCCCTGCGCTGCGGGACGCGGTGGTGGAAGCTCTGGTGCGCTCCGGGTGCGCGGTCACGGACGTCGGCATGGTGACCACCCCCGTGTTCTACTTCGCCCGGGTGCACCTGGGGATCGACGGCGGCATCATGATCACCGCGAGCCACAATCCCCCCGAGTACAACGGATTCAAGCTCGCCCATGGATTCGGGACCCTGTACGGCCCGCAGATCCAGGAGATCCGGCGGCTGGTGGAGGCGGGGGTGTGGGTGGAGGGAGCAGGGAGCGTGCGGGAAGTGGACGTCAAGCCCGCCTACCGACAGATGCTCCGGGAGAAGGTGCAGCTCGGACCGCGGCGGCTGCGGGTGGTGCTGGACTGCGGGAACGGCACCGCGAGCGTCATCGCCCCGCAGGCCCTCCGAGACCTCGGGGTAGAGGTCATCCCCCTGTACTGCGAGAGCGATCCCACTTTTCCCCACCACCACCCGGACCCCATCGATCCCCGCAACCTCCGGGACCTCATCCAGACCGTCCTCCAGCAGGGGGCAGACGTGGGGATCGGCCTGGATGGAGACGGTGATCGAATCGGCGTGGTGGATGAGCGGGGTAAGATTGTCTGGGGGGATCAACTGATGATCCTGTACTGGCGGGAGATCCTCCCCAAGCATCCCGGTGCCGTGGCTCTCATCGAGGTGAAGTGCAGCCAGGCCCTGGTGGAGGAGGTGGAGCGTCTGGGAGGCAAACCCGTCTATTACAAGACCGGGCACTCCCTCATCAAGGCGAAGATGCGGGAGATCGGGGCGGTGTTTGCGGGCGAGATGAGCGGCCATATGTTCTTTGCGGACGAGTACTACGGGTACGACGACGCGGTGTACGCCGCCGCGCGCCTGTTGCGCATCCTCTCCCACACGGAGAAGCCCCTCGGGGAACTGCTGGGCGACATTCCCCGCTATTCCGTGACCCCCGAGATCCGGGTGACGTGCCCGGATGAGCGCAAGTTCGAGGTGGTCGCGGAACTGGTGCGGTGCTTCAAGGACCGCTACCCGGTGGTGGACGTGGACGGTGCCCGGGTGATCTTCCCGGACGGGTGGGGGCTTGTACGGGCCAGCAACACCCAGCCCGTGCTGGTGGTACGTGCGGAAGGGAAGACCCCGGAGGCGCTCAAGCGGATCAAGGGGATCCTGGAGGAGGCCCTGGCGGCCTTTCCGGAGTGCGGTCCCATTGACTGGCTGGAGACCGCGACGGGTGTACGGTGAGCGGAAGAGAGCGGTGGGCCCACGGCCTTCTGGTCTGCGGACTCCTCTGTGCGCTGTGGAGCGTTCCCGTGCCGGCGGCCGGCTCGGAAGGCGCCGTTCGCGCCGCGTTTGCGGAGCTGCTGGGAGGTCCGCCGGTGCTCTACGTGGAGACCGTACCGGACCTCCACGAAGGGATGTACGCCCGGATCTCCCTGTATGCTCAGCGGGCCCGCATTGCGGGCCTGCGGGTGGACCACCTCTGGGTGCGGCTGCGGGGAGTAAGCCTGGATCCTGCGGGATTGAATCGGGGCTCGCTCCGGGTCCTCTCTCAGCGCGATGCGGCGCTACACGCCTTGGTGGGCCTTCGCAGCATCGAGGAGTTCCTTGCGCGGAATCCGGAGGTGGAGGAAGTCCGGCTCGAGTACGATCGGGGCCTCATCGCAGGCCGGGGGATCGTGCAGATGAGGGGGATTCCCGTGCGGGTGGGGATGGTGGTGGGGTTCGAGGCCATGGGAACCCCCGCGATCTACGTCCGTGTGCATGCCCTGCGGGTGAACGGAATTCCTCTGCCCGCCGCGGCGGTGGCGGAGTTCGAGCGTCGGATCAATCCCCTCCTGGACATGACGGAATGGCCTGTGTCGGTGCGCATCCGGTCCACGCGCATCACGCCCACCCACGTGGTGCTCACCACCCTGCGGCATCTCACCGACCCCTGTGACTTCTGCCAGGTGCCACCCTGAGGGGAGCGGGATGCCGTTCGCCTTCCTTCCCCTAGAGATTCCTGACGTGGTCTTGATCCGGCCCGGGGCGTTCGCGGACGCCCGTGGATTCTTCCTGGAAGCCTATCGGAGATCGGAGTTCGAGCGGAACGGGATCCCGGTGACCTTCGTGCAGGACAACTTTTCCCGCTCCATCCGGCGGGGCGTCCTGCGGGGACTGCACTACCAGAAGGCCCCCAGAGCCCAGGGGAAGCTCGTGATGGTGCTCCGGGGGGAGATCTATGACGTGGCGGTGGACATCCGCCGTGCCTCGCCGACCTACGGCCAGTGGGTGGCGGTGACCCTCTCCGAGCGGGAGCACACCATGCTGTACATCCCTCCCGGGTTCGCGCACGGATTCTGCGTGCTGAGCGACGGGGCGGACGTGCTGTATAAGTGCACGGAGGAGTACGATCCCGCCCTCGACCGGGGCATCCGGTGGGACGACCCGGATCTGGGCATCCCCTGGCCGGTGAAGGACCCTCTGCTCTCCGAGAAGGATCGGGCGTGGCCTCGGCTGCGGGAGGCGGACCACAACTTCGTCTACGGGGAAGTGTGAGCACTACGGGGCGTCCCCGGCAGGACTCCGGCGGAAGGGGGAGACGGGTGAGACAGGTGGTGGTGATCGGAGCCACGGGGCAGATGGGACGCGCGGTGGTTCGGGCCTTCGAGGAGGCGGGGGTGTACCCGGTAGGCCTCGGGCACGGGGAGGTGGAATGCGCAGATCCCGCCTCGGTGGCGGAGGCCATCCTCCCCCTGCGTCCGGAGGTGGTGGTGAACTGCGCGGGCTACGTGCGGGTGGATGAGTGCGAGGACCGGCCGGAGGTGGCGTTTCGGGTGAACGCCCTGGGCGCCCTGAACGTGGCCCGGATGTGTCGGGAGGCGCAGGCCCGCTGCGTGTACCTGAGCACAGACTACGTCTTCGACGGTGAGAAGATCACTCCCTACCGGGAGGAGGATCCACCAAACCCCATCAATGTGTACGGGGCCTCCAAGCTGGCCGGGGAGTACCTGGTGCGGCAGACCTGCCCGGACGCCCTGATCGTGCGGGTGGCGAGCTTGTTCGGGGGAGGCGGGTCCCGAGGTAAGGGCGGCAACTTCGTGCTCTCCGTGCTGGAGCGGGCCCGGTGCGGGGAACGCCTGCAGATGGTGGCGGATATCCGGATGTCTCCCACCTACACGGTGGACGCGGCTCGGGCCCTGGTGGCCCTCGTGCGCCAGGGGGCGGTGGGGGTGTTCCACGTGGTCAACGAGGGATCGTGCACCTGGTACGACCTCGCCTGCCAGACTCTCGCCCTGGTGGGGGGGAGGGCCGTGGTGCAGCCTGTCTCCCGGAATGCCTACCCCGCGCGGGCCCGGCGCCCGGCGAACTCCGCCCTCTCCACCACCAAACTGAAGGCATGGGGGATCCGCATGCGACCATGGGAGGAGGCCCTCACGGAGTACCTGGCCGCCCTCCGCGCCTCCGGATGGTGAAAAAAGCAGGACCGGATGGTGAAAAAAGCAGGAGGAGAACAGGGGAATCTCATAGAATGCCATAAGACTTAAGGGATGTGTCAACAGCCCTGACTACAGGATCGTAGTTCGGGCAAAAACCAGCAGCGGGGGTGAGGAGAGATGCGCAGATCCTGGAAGGTGGCCCTCGGGGCCCTCCTGGTCTTGAGCCTCGGCCTGGCGGGATTCGCGGGACCCGCGGAGCAGAAGCAGCGGGGAGGGGTCATCCGGATCGCAGAGCCTCCCGCGGGTGGGCCCATCGGGGTCCCGTGGCTCATGCCCATCTTCGGGATCCTCCCAGCGATCCCCGTCTACGAGACCCCGGTGTTCGTGGACGCGTGGAACCGGGTGTTTCCCAGGCTGGCGGAGCGGTGGGAGGTGGCTCCGGACCGAAAGGCCCTGATCCTCCGGTTTCGCCGGGGGGTGCTCTTCCAAGACGGGACGGAGCTCACCGCGGAGGCGGTCAAGTTCAACCTGGATCATCAGATCGAGGTCAAGCGACTCCCCTCGTACATCCAATCCGTGGATGTCGTGGATCGGTACACCGTACGGCTCAACCTCTCCCGGTGGGACAACGGCGTCTACCTGGCGCTGTCGGGGAGCGGTGCTCTGATCGCCTCTCCCACCAACATCCGCCGGTTGGGTGTGGAGCGGGCCCAGTGGCAGCCGGTGGGAACCGGCCCCTTCCGGATCACCCGGTACGATCCCAACGCGTACGCGGACTTCGTGCGGTTCGATCGGTACTGGGATCGGCCGAAGCCCTACCTGGATCGCATTGAGCTCCGGTTCTTCGGCCAAGCGGAGCCCCTGACCATCCAGGCGGCCCTTCTGGCGGGTCAGTTAGACGTGGCCCGGTTTGCGGATCCCCAGATCGTGAACCAGCTGCGACAGACAGGAAGGTTTGACGTCATCACCGGGCCTCCCTCCCGAGCTATCCTCATGCTCATCCCCGACAGTACGAACCCGGATTCTCCCTTCGCGGACCCGCGGGTACGGGAGGCCGTGGGGTACGCGCTGGACCGAGAGGGCTTGGCGCGGGTCCTGGGAGCGGGCCTGGGGCAACCCTGGAACCAGATCGCTCCCCCGGAGAGCCCTGCGGTCCTGAGCGACTACCGGGGAACCACGTACAACGTGCAGCGGGCCCGGGAGCTGCTGGCCCAGGCCGGGTATCCAAACGGCTTCAGCACCCGGCTGATCGTGGCGTTCTACCTGCAGCGGGATGTGGGGGTCGCGTTGCAGCAGGCCCTGCAGCAGGTGGGGATTCGGACGGAGCTGGAGCTGCCGCAGATCGGCCGCTACGTGGAGTACCAACGGAAGGGCTGGCGGGGGCTGCTGGTGCACCTCTACGGCTACTTCCCGAACTTCAATAGCTACGTCGGATTCTACCTCTCGGATACCGCTGCGGAGGTGTGGGCCAGCCTGAAGCGTCCGGAGGGACTGCAGAAGCTGCTGGAGGAGTCCGCAGGGACCCTCACCCCGCAGCGCCACAAGCTCCAGCAGCTGCACCGGATGCTCCTGCAGGATCACACCGTGATCCCCGTGTACACTCACCCCGGGGCCGCGGTGGTAGTCCGCAAGGGGATCCGGGACACCGGGCACCTTCAGGGGGCTACCTGGCCCTTCTGGAAGCCCGCGGAGGCGTGGATCAGTCGGCAGCAGTAAAGGCAGTAAAGGGAGGGGGAGGATGAAGGCAGCGGTTCTGGAGGAATACAAAAAGCCTCTGGTCATTCAAGAGGTGGAGGTGGACGAAGTCGGTCCCCGGGAGATCCTGGTGCGCACCATGGCCGCGGGGGTGTGCCACAGCGACCTGCACATCGCGGAAGGGGACGCCCCCTGGCCGGTTCCCGTGGTGTTGGGGCACGAGGCGGCGGGGGTGGTGGAGAAGGTGGGGAGCCTGGTGACCCGGGTGAAGCCCGGGGACCACGTGGTGGTGTGCGTGACCCCCTTCTGTGGGCAATGCGAGAAATGCCTCACGGGACACATGAACCTGTGCCAGAACCCGCTTACAAGACGTGGACCTCAGGATCCCCCGCGCCTGCGGCGGAACGGGCAACCCATGGGGCAGTTTGCCGGCATCGGGGCCTTCGCGGAGCAGATGCTGGTGCACGAGAACGCGGCGGTGGCGATTCCGGAGGAGATCCCGTTCGAGGTGGCGGCGCTCGTGAGCTGCGGGGTGCTGACCGGGGTGGGAGCGGTGTTCAACAAAGCCAAGGTGCAGCCCGGCAGCACGGTGGCGGTCTTCGGCCTGGGGGGTGTGGGCACCGCGGTGCTTCAGGGGGCGTACCTGGCCGGAGCCCGCCGGATCATCGCGGTGGACATCCTGCCGCAGAAACTGGAGATGGCGAAGCGGTTTGGGGCCACGGACGTGGTGAACGCGTCGGAAGTGGACCCGGTGGAGGCAATTCTGAAGTTGACGGGAGAAGGGGTAGATTACTCCTTTGCGGTGGCGGGCTCCGCAAAGGTGTACCGGCAGTGCGTGGACTGCCTGGCGCCGCTGGGGACCGCCACCGTGATCGGGTTGGTCCCTCCCGGAGAGCGGCTCGAGCTGAATCCCCGCCAGATCCTGTGGGAGCGGGCCATTCAAGGGTGCATCATGGGGTCCAACCGCTTCCCGGTGGACATTCCGCGGTACCTGGAGCTGTACCGGCAGGGGCGGCTGAAGCTGGACGAGATGGTGAGCCGGCGGGCGGGGCTGGAGTCCGTGAACGAGAGCTTCGAGTGGATGCGCAGGGGAGAGGTGATCCGAACGGTCCTCACCTTCTCGTGAGACGAGACCGATTAACTGCGGGCCGCAGCGATCCGGTCGCCCGCGATGATGAGCTCCAGTAGCTCCTCCTCGGTGGTCTCGGCGACTCGTCGGACGCCGACGTTGCGGCCCTGCTTGAGCACCATGACGCGGTCTCCGATCTGCAGGATCTCCTGCAGCCGGTGGCTGATGAAGATGCAGGCCATCCCCTGGTCCCGCAGGGTGCGAACCAAGGCCAGTACCTGCTGGGTGGCGGCGGGGGAGAGGTTCGCGGTGGGCTCGTCCAGGATGAGGACCTTGGGATCGAAGGAGAGGGCGCGGGCGATGGCCACGCTCTGCCGCTGTCCTCCGGAGAGCGTGGCCACCGCCCGCCGCGTGGGCAGCGGCTCGATCCCCAGACGGGAGAGGACCTTCTGCGCCTCCCGGTCCATCCGGAGCCGGTCCACGAACCATCCGTGGCGGGGCCAGCGGCCCAGCCAGATGTTCTGGGCCACGTCCAGGTTCTCGCACAGGGCGAGGTCCTGGTAGACCATCTCGATCCCCAGCGCTCGGGCGTCCGCGGGACTCGCGAAACGCACCCGCCGCCCCTCGAACACGATCTCCCCCTCGTCCAATTGGTAGGCGCCCGACAGGATCTTCATGAGGGTGGACTTCCCGGCCGCGTTGTCTCCCACGAGTCCGAGGATCTCCCCGGCATTCAGCACAAGGTCCACCCCCCGGAGGGCCTCTACGGCTCCGAAGCGCTTGCGGATCCCCCGCATCTCCACGAGCGGCATCGCACGCTCCCTGGAGCACGGGGGGCCGAACCGGCCCCCCGTGCTCACTTCAAGAACCTGTCCACGTTCTCCTTGGTCACCACATCCACGCCGGTGTTGTAGAAACGCTGGGCGGGATTGCGCTTGCGCACCACGATGTCGTAGAGGAGTTCCATGCTCCGGACGCCCATCTGGTAGGGCCGCTGGCCCACCAGCCCGTGCACGTAGCCTTCCTTGAGGAGCCGCAGCTCCGGCTCTAGGGTATCGAAGGACACGATCACGAACTTCCCGGCTTTGATGTCCGCCTCCTTCTTCTTGATCGCGTTCTTGTAGGCCTCCGGTGCGAAGAGGGGCCAGCCCCCCACCATGACGATGGCGGTGAGATCCGGGTTCGCGGTGATCATCTGCTCCACCAGCTGCACGGCTCGGTTGATGTCGTCGTTGCTGGGGAAGGGAGAGCCCCGCACCTCCCGGTAGTTCATCCCCCGCACGATGCTCTTGAAGCCCCGGATCCGCGCGTTGAGGTTCTGGGCGCCGAGTCCTCCCGTGAGGATCCCGTAGACAGCCCCTTGTGGCGCGAAGCGCAGGAAGAGCCTGCCCAGCTCACGGCCCGCGGCCTCGTTGTCCGTCCCCACGAAGGCGAGCCGTCCGCTCTCCGGAGCCGCGTCGGAGTCGAAGGTGACCACGGGAATGCCGCTTCCCATGGCCTTCCGGATCACGGGGACCACACTCTTCGCGTCCACGGGCGAGATGGACATCCCGTCCACTTTCCGGCTCACCAGACCCTCCAGGACCTGAATTTGAGGCGCGATCTCCGTGCGCTCGGGGCCCGTGTACTCGCACACCACGCCCAGGCGTCTGGCGGCATCCATGCAGCCGTCACGGGCCTGGTTGAAGAAGGGGTTGTTGATGGCCTTGGGGACTAAGGCGAACGTGGGTCGGCGGACCTGGCCCGCGAGGGAAGCGGACGAAAGCACAAGGCCGACCACAAGACTCAGGATCAATCCGATCCCGCGCATGCTCTCACCTCCGGAATTGGGTTGATTTTGCAGGATCCAACACGGTCCGCGCATCTTCCACCCCCTCTCACCCGGATACAATCCGCAGCCGCAGCCGATCCACGAGCACGGCCGCGATGATGGTGGTGCCGATCACCACCTGCTGCCAGAACGCGGGGACCCCTACGATGACCATGGCGTTCTGCAGGACCCCGATGAGGGCGGCCCCCACGAACAATCCCAGGATGGAGCCGCGGCCGCCCTGCAGGCTCACGCCGCCGATCACCACCGCGGCGATCACGCTGAGCTCCATCCCCTGGCCCAGCGTGGCGTCTCCCACGGACAGGCGGGCCGCGAGGAGGATCCCGGTGAGGGCCGCGAGCCCTCCGCTTGCGACGTACGCGATGCACCGCACCCGGGCCACGGGGATCCCCGCAAGACGGGCCGCTTCCGCGTTGCCGCCCACCGCGTACAGGTTGTAGCCATAGGGCGTACGGGTGGTGACCAGCCAGCCCAGAAGAACTACGGCCACCATGTAGATCACCGGGGCGGGCACCGGTCCCACGAACCCCGCGCCCAGGGACACGAACAAATCCGCCTGGGGGCCGAGCTCGGTGATGGGGAAGCCGCGGGTGATGACCAGAGCGAGTCCGCCCGCGATGGAAAGCATGCCCAGGGTGGGGATGAGGGGAGTCAGGCGGGCACGGGTGACCAGCAGGCCGTTGACCGAACCGGCCACAAGTCCCGTCAGCACCCCCGCCCCGATGGCCGGGAGGAGTTCGTAGCCCAGGCTCAGGAGCTTCGTGGTGACCACGCCTCCAAGGCTCATCACGGAGCCCACGGAGAGGTCAATCCCGCCCCCGCCGCTCAGGATGACCAGGGCCTCGCCTACGCCCGCGGCCGCGATGAAGGCGAAGTTGCGGGCGATCTGGAAGAGGTTGTCGGGCTGCAGGAAACGGGGGGCGAGAGCCCCGACCACGGCCATGATGAGCCCCAGGGCCGCCACCATGGCGAGCTCGTAGGAGACCTCCACCCGCTGCGGCCCCCGGGTCGGAGGAGCCGCCACCCCGTCCGTCTTCTGCGCCACCCTAGGCCGCCTCCACCCCCACCATCATCCGCACGATCTCCTCCTCCGTGGTCTCCCCGGTGCGTCGCTCGCCCACCTTCACCCCTCTCCTCAGCACCACGATCCGGTCGCACACCGCGAAGATGTCCGGCAGGCTGTGGCTGATGACGATCACGCTCTTTCCTTGCTCCCGGAGACGGCGCACCAGCTCCAGCACCCGGGCCCGCTCCCGAACGCCTAAGGCGGCCGTGGGCTCGTCCATGATCACGATGCGGGCGTCCCAGTACACCGCCCGACTGATGGCCACCGCCTGCCGCTGCCCACCGGAGAGGTGCCGTACCAGGGTCCGCACGGAGGGAAGGTGGATCTCCAGCCGCTGAAGCACCTGGGAGGCAGCTTCCTCCATGGGACGGCGGGCCAGGACCCGTAGCAATCCCCAACCGTATCCCAGCTCCCGCCCCAGGAAGATGTTTCCCGCCACGTCCAGGTTCTCCGCAAGCGCCAGGTCCTGATAGATGGTCTCGATCCCTGCGGCCCGGGCCTCCCGGGGGCTGGCGAACCGCACGGGCCGGCCCTCGAGTTCAAGGGTGCCCGCATCCGGCGGGTAAACCCCCGAGAGGATCTTGATGAGGGTGGATTTCCCCGCCCCGTTGTCGCCCACGAGCCCCAGCACCTCTGCGGGATACAGGTCCACGTCCACCTCCCGCAGGGCCTGGACGGCCCCGAAACGCTTGGAGATCCCCCGGGCCCGCAGCAGAGGCACGCCTACGGCTTCCAGGTGTGCGGGATCCCGAGCTCATCCAGCTTCTTCGCATACGCGGCGAGCGTGGCCCGGGTCACCACGTCCACCCCCGTGTCCACGATGCGATTCGCGGGTACCCTGTACCTCTGTAGAGCCCGGTCTACCCCCTCCCGGGCCATGAGGGTCAGGAGCTCCACGCTCCGGTAGCCCTGGAAGTACTCCCGCTGGGCCACGAGCACGTGGATGGCACCCTCCTTCAGCAGGGCAATGTGCTCGTCCGTGGCATCGAAGGCCACGATCCGGAGCCTGCCGGCCATCCGGGCCTCCTTGGCCGCGCGGGCCCAGGCCGGTCCGTTGTACGCGTACACCCCGTAGGCCCCCGCGAGGTCCGGATGGGCCCGGAGGGTGGCGGCCGCGAGGCTCACCGCGGTCGCGGCGTCCTCCTTGTCGTTGTTGGTGGCCACGATGCGGATCCGGGTGCCCTGGATGGCCTGCTTGAAGCCCTCGATGCGCTGGAGAGAGTTGAGGGCCGTGAGGCTCCCCGTGCCGATGGCCACCTTCCCCCCCTGCGGCAGGAGCCGGCGCATCTCGCGACCCGCGATGCGGCCCGCCGCCAGGTTGTCCGTGCCGATGTACGCGATCCGCACGCTCTCCGGCGCGTCCGTATCCAGGGTGATCACGGGAATGCCTGCCTCCCGCCCCTTCTTGATGGTGGGGGCCAACGCCTTGGGATCTGAGGGCGCGATGGCAATGCCGGAGACCTTCTGGGCGATGTAGGTCTCCATGGTGCTGATCTGGGCGGCCACGTCCTCCTTCTGCGGCACGAAGAACACGGCCTGCACGCCCAGCTTCTGGGCCGCGGCCTTCACCCCCCGCTCCACGTTGGCCCAGTACGGGTGCACGGACTTCCCGATCACCACCACCCGGATCTGCGGTGCGGGAGCCGCTGCCTGACCGATGAGCGCCATGGCGGCCAGGGCCGCCATGGCCAACAGGGTCGTCCTTCTCATGAGGATCCCTCCCTTCATGGAGTTTTCCGCCGCCGGAGGATGTCCACCGTGACGGCGGCAAGCAGAATCCCGCCGAGCACCATGTCCTGGTAGTACGAGGAGATGTCGATGAGGATCATGCCGTTCACCACCACGGCCATGAGGGCACCGCCCAGCAGGGCCCCCAGGATGGTCCCCTCGCCGCCGAAGAGGCTCGTGCCGCCGATGACCGTGGCCGCGATGGCCCACAGTTCGTACGCCCCGCCCACGTTGGGGTTCCCCTGGCCCAGGCGTGCCGCCACCACGATCCCCGTAAGCCCCGCGATGAACCCGCAGGCCCCGTAGGCGAAGACGCGCACCCCGTCCACGTGGATGCCTGCAGCTCGGGCGGCCTGGAGGTTCCCGCCCACCGCATAGAGGTGTCGGCCCAGCACCGTGGCGTGCAGGAGGAATCCGCACACCCCTGCCACCCCCAGCAGGACCACGAAGGGCACGGGAATCCCCCCGAGATCCCCCTGTCCCAGGTAGAGGTAGGGAGTCTCCGGGAGGGCGATGATGAAGCCCTTCGTCATCACGGAGCTGAGCCCCCGGGCCCACATCAAGGTGGCCAGGGTGATGATGAAGGGTGGAACGCCCAGCTTGGTGACAAACAGGCCGTGCCACATGCCCACCGCGGAGGAGAGGGCGAGCACGGCCAGGATGGCCAGTAGCCAGTGCACGTTCCAGGAGACCATGAGGTAGGCGGCCACCATGTTCGTGAGCGCCACCATGGACCCGACGGAGAGGTCGATGCCGCCGGTGATGATCACCAGGGTCTGTCCCACCCCCAGCAGGGTGTAGCGGGGCATGTCCCGGAGGATGATGTTGAGGTTGGAAGCCGTGAGAAACGTGGGGTTGCGCCAGGTGAAGAAAGCCACCAAAACCGCGAGGGCCAGGAGGATGTTGAGCTCCCGGAAGCGGATCGAGGGAGCGGCCGGCCGGCCCGTGGCTGGCCGCCGACGTTCCACCACGAGCGTTTCGTGTTTCCCCATCAGCTCAGCCGCCCCAGAGCATGCATCCCCGGCCGGAGCACAGGATAGAGTTCGACGTACACCCGGTACAGCTCCTCGTAATGGCCTCCGGCTTTACCCGGGAAGGTTCGATCCACCACATGCACGGTCCGCTCGCACGCGGCCTCCACGGAAGGGAAGATCCCAACCCCGACGCCGGCCAGCAGAGCTGCCCCGTACGCGGCGCCCTCCGTGGTGGTCACGGTGGCGATCTCCGCTCCGAGCACGTCCGCAAGGATCTGGCGCCACAGTTGGCTTCGGGCGCCCCCGCCGGAGACCCGGATCTCCCGGGCCGCCACCCCCATGGCCCGCAGGATCTCGAAGGCATCCCGCAGTCCGAACGCCACGCCTTCCAGCACCGCCCGAACCATGTGTGCCCGGGTGTGCCGGAGCGCGAGGCCCACAAAGGCTCCCCGGGCGAAGGGATCCGCATGAGGCGTCCGCTCGCCTGCAAGATAGGGCAGAAACAGCAATCCCTCACTGCCCGCGGGGACCTCCGCTGCCTCCGCGGTCATCCGGTCGTAGGGATCCTGGCCGGTCCGTAGCCAGGACTCGACCTGCAACGCGTCCCGCAGCCAGCGCAAAGATCCTCCCGCCGCCAGCATCACGCCCATCACGTGCCACTTCCCCGGAACCGCGGCGCAGAAGGTGTGCACGCGCCCTGTGGGATCCACCTGCACCTCGTCCAGGTGTGCGAAGACCACGCCTGAGGTCCCGAGGGTCACGGAGACGAGGCCTCCCCGCACGATCCCGGTTCCCACTGCCTGCGCCGCCTGGTCGCCTGCTCCGGCCACCACGGGCGTTCCAGCCCGGAGCCCCGTGGCCTGTGCGGCCTCCTCCGACACTCCCCCGCTCACCTCCGGGGACTCGAGGACCTCCGGAAGCCAGGCGCGGGGGATCTCCAGGGCCGCGAGCATCTCCTCCGACCACCGCCGGTTCCGTACGTCAAACAGAGAAGTTCCCGAGGCATCCGCCACGTCCGTGACGAATCGGCCTACGAGCCGGTACCGGAGGTAGTCCTTGGGAAGCAGCACGTGGGCGATGTGGCGGTAGCGTTCCGGCTCGTGCCGGCGCACCCAGAGGAGCTTCGGCGCGGTGAACCCCGTGAGCACAGGGTTCGCGGTGAGCGCCATCACCCGCTGCGACCCCACGCGTTCCGTGATCCACGCGGCCTCCTCGGCGGTGCGCTGGTCGTTCCAGAGAATGGCCGGACGCAGCACCTGGCCCCGTTCGTCCAGGGCCACAAGGCCGTGCATCTGGCCCGTGAGGCCCACCGCCACCACCTCCGCGGGCACCTGCGCCAGCACCGTCCGGATGCTGTGCACCGTGGCCTCCCACCACGCCTCCGGAGCCTGCTCCGTCCACCCGGGCCGGGGTACCAGGAGCGGGTAGTCGTGCGTGGACGCGGCGAGCACGCGACCGTCGGGATCCACGAGCGCCACCTTGGCTCCCGTGGTGCCCACGTCAATCCCGAGAAGGGCTACCGGAGCCGTCATCGCGGGAGCGGGACAAGCGGCGGCAGCTTCTCCGGGTGCAGGGCCCGCATCCGGATGAGGTAGGCCTCCACCCACCCCCTGGCCCGGTCCGGGTGCTCCATCGCCCACACGATGGCCTCGTGGTCCAGGTGGTTGATGCGATCCGCGGCGGCCCGGATGGCGTCCATGGCGTTGCGGATGGCCACCTCCGGAGGCATGCGTTCGGGGTTGAGGTCGATGCCGAAGTGCTCCTGATAGCCGTGCATCTTGAGCACGTACAGGGCGGCCTCCATCTGCTCCGGGGAGACCACGCCCGGAGGTAGATCCTGGTCATAGTTGCCGAGCGGCTGGCTGTTCCAGTGGCTGTGGGCGAGCCGACCCTCCTCGCACACCAGGCTGAAGGCGTAGGCCAGGTCCTCGTAGCCCATGAGCATGTGCCCGACTTCCGGGTTGAGGGCCACCAGGGCGTGTCCTTCCTGAAGCAGGCGACGGTTCTCCGGGTGGCGCAGCATCCCCTCCACCCGGTGGGCCAGCAGGAGCCCTTCCGCGGTGGTGCCGAAGAGGATGCGGCCGCGGGGTTCATAGGGCTTGGGTTCAAAGGCCACCCGGACGCCGGGGACCGTGTCCATGGCCTCCGCGAGACCTTCCAGGAACCGCGCCCGCAGATCCGCGAAGTTCTGGCCGAACGGATTCTCGTACCCGTCAATTCCCGGCCACAGGATCGCCACGTCCGTCTGGAGTTCCCGGCAGAGCTCCAGGGTGCGGATGGTGCGCTGGAGGGCCTTCTGTCGGGCTGCGGGAAGAGGGGAGGAGAGTGCCCCGAACTCGAAGTCCCGGTCGTAGAAGATCCCCGGCGCCAGGGCCACGAGCCGGATCCCCGTATCTCGGATAAAGGCCTTCCACAGGTCTAGGTTGTCCTCATGAACCTCTGCGGGATAGTGGGCCTCCACGCCCACCACCCCGTCGTCCTTGAGACGTGCCACCAGGTCCAGGCGGGCGGGGATGTCCCGATCGGGCATGTACTTCTCGTGGAAGCGGCTCGCGAAGGGGGAGAGGTACCACACGCCCACGGAGAACTTCGGCTCCAGCACGAAGCTCTGCAGGTGGCGTACGAGCTCCTCCCCGGCGCGCCGAACCGCCTGCCCCCGTAGATCCCGTAACGGCATGGCCTCACCTCCTTCCGCACTCAGCGACGGACTCGTGCCCGACGCAGGAAGTCCAGGGTCTCCTCAAAGCTCCGCACCCCTGTGGCGCCGCCCACCGCGGTGACGCAGAGGGCGCCCACCGCGTTCGCGAACCGGGTCACCTCTTCCCAGCGCCACCCCCGCAGCCACGCGGCCAAAAAACCCCCGCAGAAGGCATCCCCCGCCCCCGTGGTGTCCACCACGGGCACCTCAAAGGCGGGTACCCATCCCCGCCATTCTCCCGCATCCACGTAGGCGCCCCGCTCCCCCAGCTTCACCGCCACGATCCCAACCCCACGCTCCCGGAGGAGGGCCGCGGCGTGCTCGGGCGTTCGTGCGCCCGTCAATTGAGCCACCTCGTCCTGGTTTGCGAAGAGGACGTCAAGGTACGCCAGACACGGACGCAACGCCTCCATCCAGCGGCCCTGGACGTCCCAGGCCACGTCCACACTCGTGCGGCATCCGTGGGCTCGTGCCCGCGCCAGGAGCTGCGCTGCGGGCGGGCCATCCAAGCCGGGCAGCACGAAGTACCCGCCCAGGTGCAGGACCTGCACAGCCGCCAGCAGGTGGTCCGGGACGTCCTCCGGAACGAGGCGAGCGTTGGCGCCCACGAAGTGCAAAAAGGACCGCTCCCCGCCCGGGGCGACCGCCACCACGGTGACGGAGGTGCCGGCCTCGGGATCCGGAATGACGTGCGACTCCACCCCGTTCTGCCGGAGCACCTCGATGAGGTACCTTCCGAAGACGTCCGCACCCACCCGTCCCACCACCGCGGTGGAGACTCCGAGCTTCGCCAGGGTGACGGCCGTGGTGTGTGCGAGCCCACCGCTGTGGAGTTCGATGGACTCCACCACCCGCAGGCGTCCCACTTCTGGCCAAGCTTCCACCGTTCGGACGATCACGTCCGCCACCAGGATGCCCGCGCTCAGGACCTGGGGCATGGCTAGCGCACCGCTCCCAGGGTGAGTCCCCGTACCACGTACCGCTGGACGGTGAAGGCGAGGAGTACGGGCGGCAGGAGGGCCAGCAGCACACGCACGGAGACGAACCAGAACTGGATCCCCTGGCTCATCTTGGCCCCTGCGATCAGGAGGGGAATGGTGGTGGCCCGCTCGAACGTCAGGGTAAGGGCGTAGAGGAACTCGTTCCAGGAGAAGGCGAAGGCCAACAGCCCTGTGGAGACCAACGCAGGCGCAGCGAGCGGAAGCACCACATGCACGAAGGTGCGCAGCCGGCTCGCTCCGTCCACCAGAGCGGCCTCCTCCAGCTCTACCGGGAGTCCCAGGAACGTGTCGCGCATGAGCAGCGTGGCGAGCGGCAGGTTCATGGTGGTGTGTGCGAGGATGAGGGCGAGCGGTGTATCCAGGAGGCCCAGCCGCTGCATGAACAGGAAGAAGGGGATCACCACCACCGCAGGGGGCAGGATCACCTGCGAGAGGAACCAGGTGGCGATGTCGTGGTTGCGAAGAGGGCCGATGTGGAACCGGAAGCGGGCCAGGGCATATCCCGCCATGCTCCCGAGCAGGAGCGCCAGGGAGGCACTCGCTGCGGCTACGAGCAGGCTGTTCTGGAGGTCCCGGAGGATGTCCCGCCCCGCCAGCCGGAGCTGGTCCTGCCAGTTGGACAAGGTGGGCGTAAACTGCACGAAGGGAAGGAGGGTGGGGCGGAAGGTCTCCGTGGGCTCCTTCAGCGAGGTGATCCCGGCCCAGTACAGCGGAAACAGCACCCAGACCAGAACCCCCCACAACAGCAGACCCCGCCCCACCCGCTCGGACCGGCGCGCAAGCTCGCGGACCGGATGAACGGCTAGGAGTGTCCGTACAGCTGCCGCACTCGGAGTACCAAACCGATGCATCCCGCGGACACCAAGCTGAGAAAGAGGTACGACAGGGCCGATGCATACCCCAGGTTGAAGAACTCCAGGCCCTGCCGGTGGATGTACAGGGCAAGAACTTCCGTGGAGATCCCGGGCCCCCCTCCCGTGAGCCCGAACGCGAGATCGAAGACCTTCACGGAATAGATGAACTTAAACAGCAGAGCGGTGACGATCACCGGCGCCAACAGGGGAAGCAGCACGTGGCGGAGAAGGGCCCACCGGCCCGCACCGTCCACGATGGCAGCCTCCACGGGCTCGTCCGGAAGCCCCTCAAGCCCAGCTAGGAACACCAGGAAGGCAAAGGGCGTCCACTGCCAGATGTCCAGGAGCACCACGGAGCCCAGGGCGGTGGTGGGGTCCGAGAGCCAGTGGACCTTCGGGAGGCCCAGGGCCCTGAAGAGATGTGCCAGGGGCCCGTCCTCCTCGTGGAAGAGCATCATGCCGAGGAAGGCGAGGGCGATGGGAGAAGCAAACAGGGGTGCGACCACCACCGCCCGCAGAAGGCGAATTCCCCGCATGGGCCGGTGAAAGAGCAGGGCGAGCACGAACCCCAACAGCAGCTCCGCGAGCACTGTGGCGCCCACGAAGAGGGCCGTGATACGGAGCGCGTTGTGCATGCGAGGGTCCTGCAAGGCCCGCACGTAGTTCGCGGCTCCCACCCAGATCGGAGGAGAGGTGAGGTTCCAGTTCTGGAAGGACAGGAGGAGGGAAAAGACGAGGGGATAGACGGTGAAGGTGAGGATCCACCCCACCGCGGGCAGGAGCAGCACCCACTTGATCCCCTCGTCCCGCACATTTCCCTCCTAGCGCGGCCGGTACCGGGGCGCGGGCCTGCCGTACCCGATGGACTCCTGGTAGGCACGGCGGAGCCTCTCCCGGCCCAGCTTGTTCACGATCTCCGTCCACTCCCGGGCCACCGCGTCCAGGGCCTGCTTGGGCGTCTCCCGCCTCACCAGGGCCTGGCTGATGTGCAGGTCGAGGCTGTTGATCATCTCCGGGGCACCCGGGATGCGGAGGTACTCCTGCCAGGCATCCATCTCGTAGTAGTTCTGCCAGTACGCCCTCAGCCAGTCCAGGGCATCCTGTCGGTCGAAGCCCTGGCGGAGGTAGGCCTGAATGGACCCCGTGCCCTGGCCATTGCTCACCTCCGGCGGGAAATCATAGATCTTGCCGGGGTCCACCCCGCCCCAGCCGAAGGTGGTGATCTGGAAGAGCCTCGGCCGCTCCGCCAAGTACGCGAACAGGTGGTAGATGGCCTCTTGGTTCCGGCTGAGGGAGCTGATGAGGCCATGCCAGGAGCATCCCAGGAGGTTGCCGACCCGATTGAGCCTCTGGACCCAGCGGCCGGTCCGCCGGTCGTAGTACTCCGTGCTGGCCGGCATGGGGCCTGCGGTCAGCTTGCCCTTGATCCGGGAGCGGTCCGGGTTCTTGGCGAGGGAGCCGATGTCGCCCGGGCTGTAGGTCAGGGCGGCGTTGCCCTTCAGGAAGGGGTCCCAGGACTCCACGAGGTCCCAGCCCAGCTGCGCGCGGGGGCCGTTCTTCGTGAGCCGGATGTAGTCCTCCAGAGCCTTCACATGCCCGGGGGAGTTGATGATGGGCTCCATGGTGCGGGGGTTGAAGAAGAACACGTTGTGGTACTCGTCCACGGTAGGGCCCGGAACCACCACATAGGGGGCCGCGAAGGCCAGGTAGAAGAAGAACCCCTGGGCACTCACCTTGAGGGGAAGGACGATGCCGAAGTCGGCTCGCCCGTCTCCGTTCCAGTCCCGGTTGTTGAAGAACTCGCTCACGTCCAGCAGCTCCTTGATGGTCCGCGGCAGCCGCAGCTCATACCCGTACTTGGTTCGGAAGGCAGCTTTCTCCTTGGGGTCGTTGAGGAGGTCCCGCCGGCCGTAGAGCACCCAGGCATCTGCGTCATAGTTGGCCCCGTACTGCCGTCCGCCCCACCGATAGAGCTGCCGGACGGGCGGTCCCATGTCGTTGGGATCCCATCGCGGGAACCGGGGGTCCCGGATCCACGGGTCCACCGGCACGATCCAGTTGTTGGCCACCAGGTCTCCGTAGATGGTGGCGCAGGGTACGAATCCGTCGAACCGCCCCGCCCGGGTGATGAGGTCCGTCTTGATCTTCGTGGGGAGCTGATCGAAAGGAATCTCCACAATGTTCAGCCTGACGCCTGTGAGTTGCTCCCACGCGGAGCGGAAGTAATAGAAGGGACCGGAGATGGCTCCCCGGGTGCCCCCCGCGAACACCCCCAGCGTGATGGTCCGACCCGCGAAGGGCCGGGCCGCGGCGAACGCTACGCCGACCAGCGAGAAAAGCACCATACCCAGCACGCCCCATCGTACCGCCTTCACGTGGTTCACCCCCTCGACCGTGTCGGATCCTCGGAGCTTACGCGGAGATCGGGCTCGGCGGTCTCACCTCCCTTCGCGCATACGTCTGCGGATCGGGCCCGAACAGCTTGAACACCTCCAAGGTCTCCTCCGCCTCGAAGAGGTGCGGGCGGAGTGCGATCTCCGCGACCACGAAGCACTCCGTTCCCGGACGGAGGGGGTGGCCCAGCAGTCGGCCCCGCCCGCGCCAGACGAAGAGGGCGTACGGACCCTGCTCTACGCTTTCGAACCGCTTCCGGACCACCAAGCGCTTCCCACTGAACTTCCGAAGTCCGGGCGGAAAGATCCAGACCTCCTCCCCCCCGCGGGAGCGGGTAACCGGCTGCGGCACCAGACGGTTGCGTTCCAGCAGATCCGGCGCGCACGCGGTCTCGAAGTCCACCAGCTTCAAGGCCTGCTCCAGACGTGAGAAGCCCGGGTGGATCTGCTCCGGCGGCAGGGGCTTTCCCCCTGCAGTGGTCTCCAGGAGGGTGTACACGTCCGAGGGCTGCTGGATCTCCAGGGTGAGGGCGGTCCCCGGACGGTGGGGGACACCAGCCGGGACGAAGAACCCTTCCCCGACCCGCTGGTGGATCACAGGGGAGAGCTCCAGCACCCGCTCCCTTCCCTGGGCGATGGCCCGCAGCAGCGTGCGCGGCGTGACGCCGGAATGGAGGCCCACGTGGGTGTAGGGGACCGGGCCTTTGGGGACGTCGAGGAAGTAGTATGCCTCATCCTTGCCGAACCGGTGGCCGAACCGGACCGGGTCCTGCCATACGTCCTCGTCCCGGGCGTGGAAGTGAAACACGATGGGCTCTCCGGGATCGAGGAGCTTGGTGAGGACGGGAAAGTCCGGGCCGTACGCGGCGAAGTGACGGGGTCCCAGGATCCGCTCCCCGCGCAGGCGGAGCGCCTGTGGCCAGCTGAGGGGTGTCCGAAAGGCCAAGAAGCTGATCCCTTCGTTCGGTAAGGGGGAGGGGTTGGTAGCCGGCACACAGGAGGCGATCCAGCGCTCGGCGATCCACAGGCGCTCGCACGCCCGGTAGGTGGCCCCGAGCCGGGGGGCGAGCCCCAGCCGTCCACCGCCTGGATAGAAGCGGCGCACGTACGTGGGCCGAAGCGGCAAGATGCCCAGGTCGAGCCAGCGGTCCAGACTGGCAAGCGCGGCGTTGGGCAGTCGGTTATCCCTCACATCCACATGAGCGTCGGACCACAAGGTCCGCATGGAGCACCGTCAGTCGGGACTCCCGGTCCCTTCCCTCCCGCAGGCGATCCAACAGGCAGCGGGCCGCGGCGGCCCCGAGCTCGTACATGGGCTGGGCCACGGTGGTCACCGGTGGCTCGGCCACGGACATCCACTCCACGTCGTCAAACCCCACGAGGGCGCAGTCCTCCGGAATCCGCAGGCCGAGCTCCCGGGCCGTCCGCAGGATCGCCAGCACCATGGTGTTGTTGGCCGCGAAGACCGCGTCCGGCCTCCGCCGGAGGAGCTCCCGGGCGGCCTCCTGGGCGTGCTCGAGGGCGAGGCGGGAGAGCACCACCAAGCCCGTGGGCTGCACCCCGGCTTCTTCCAGGGCCCGCCGGTACCCCACAAGACGTTCGTCCCCGGTCGAGAGCCCGGAGCGGAACCCCAGGATCCCGACCCGCCGACGGCCGTGGGCCACCAGGTGCCGCACCGCCCCCCACGCGGCCTCCACGTTGTTCACCACCACCGCGTCCGCGTAGAGATCCCGGGGACGGACATCCACGAACACCACCTGGAGGCCCTGGCGCCGCAGGGCCTCCACGTGGCTTCGGGGGACCACGTGGGTCAGGATCACCCCCTCCACCCGCCGGCCCACCAGGGTGGCTAAGTAGCGCTGGATCTTCTCGGGCCTGCGGTCGCTGTTCCCCAGGATCACCGTGTACCCGTGCTCCCGGGCCACATCCTCCACCCCGCGCACGAGGCCCGTGTAGAAGGGGTTGCGGATATCGGAGACGAGGAGGGCGATGGTATGAGTGCGGCGGGTCTTCAGCCCCCGGGCCAGGGCATTGGGGTGGTAGTTCAGGGACCGGATGGCCCGCTCCACCCGCTGGCGGAGGGGAGGGCTCACGAAGGCGCTGTTGTTGAGCACCGCGGAGACCGTGGCGGGAGAGACCCCCGCGAGCCGCGCCACGTCCTTGATGGTAACCACGGTGAAACGATTCGCTAAACGTTTCAGAACTCCTGCTGGCCGGGCCGGGTTTCTTCCCTTTCCCTCGATTCCTCCCCGGGGGCCGTGTAAGATTTCTTCGGGGAACCGAGGAGGAGCCATGAGCAGGCGGTACCACATCATCACATACGGCTGCCAGATGAACGTCCGGGACTCGGAGACCATGGCGGGGCTGCTGGAGCAGATGGGGTACGCCCCCGCGGCGCGGCCTGAGGAGGCGGACGTGATCCTGGTGAACACCTGCACCGTCCGGGAGAGCGCGGACGAGCGGGCGTACGGACGGTTGGGGGAGCTCCGAAGGCTCAAGCAGCGGCGGCCCGGCCTGATCCTAGGCGTAGCAGGGTGTCTGGTGCAGAAAGACCGGGAGGAGGTGCTGCGCCGGGCTCCCCACGTGGACCTGGTGTTCGGCGTGCACAACCTGCACCGGCTCCCGGAGCTTCTGCGCCAGGCCCAGGAGGGGTGCCAGCCCGTCTGCGAGATATGGGACCGGTTCCCCAAGGACGAGCCCCTTCCAGTCCTCCCGGCGGTGCGGTCGGGGGGGATCCGGGCCTTCGTAAACATCATCCACGGCTGCAACAAGTTCTGCACCTTCTGCGTCGTGCCCTTCGTGCGGGGGCGGGAGCGCAGCGTGCCCCCGGAGGTGGTGCTCCGGGAGATCGAGCAGCTGGCAGAGCAGGGGTACAAGGAGATCACCCTCCTAGGCCAGAACGTGGACTCCTACGGCCACGACCTCCGGCCCCGCACGGATCTCGCGGACCTCCTGCGCCTCATCCACGACATCCCGGGCATCGAACGCGTCCGGTTCACCACCAGCCACCCTCGGGACATGACGGAGAAGCTCATCCGCACCGTGGCAGAACTTCCCAAGGTGTGCGAGCACTTCCATCTTCCGGTTCAGTCCGGGGACGACGAGGTCCTCCGTCGCATGCACCGCACCTACACGGTGGCGGACTACCTGCGCATCGTGGACCGCATCCGCTCGTACATGCCGGAAGCGAGCATCACCACGGATCTCATCGTGGGCTTTCCGGGCGAAAGCGAAGAGCAGTTCGAGAACACCCTGAGGCTGGTGGAGACTGTGCAGTTCGACGCCTGCAACACCGCCATGTACTCCCCTCGGCCTGGAACCAAGGCCGCGGGCTTCCCGGATCAGGTGGACGAACAGACCAAGCACCGGCGCCTGCAGGTTTTGAACCGGCTTGCAGAACGCGTGGCGTACGCCCGCAACCGTCAGTTGTTGGGAAGCATGCAGGAGGTCCTGGTGGAGGAGCCAGGAAAGCACGGCGGGGTGGTGGGCCGTACCCGCACCAACAAGGTGGTGATCCTGGACGGAACCCGCGATCTCCTAGGCCGGACGGTGACCGTGCGCATCACGGAGGCGGGATCCTGGGTCCTGCGGGGGGAGCGGATCGCGCAGCCCGTACCCATGGGGTGAGGGAGACGGCGGGCCGGACACTAGCGGCGTAGAAACCAGCTCTCCAGCCGTTCCCGGGGCAGTACCACCAGGGTTGGCCGGCCGTGGAAGCAGGTGTAGGGATCCCGGCACCGTAGGAGATCTGCCATCAGGGCCTCCATCTCCGCGTGGGTGAGTTCGTCCCCGGCCCGCACCGCGGTGTGACAGGCCACCGTGATCCGCATCCGGTCTATGACGTCTTCCATGGAGCGGATCCGGGGACCGTTCAGGAGATCCCGAAGACAGGCGCGGAGGAGGTCTGTGGCGGCATTCCGGACGACCGCGGGGACGGCCCGCAGGAGATAGGTGTTCCCGCCGAAGGGCTCCAGGAGAAATCCCGCTTCCCGGAGCGCATCAGAGAGCTCCTCTGCGAGCTGCGCCTCCGCGGCGCTGAGCTCCACGGAGGCCGGGACCGTCAGGGTCTGCATGGCCCCTGGCGACCGGGTTCGGTCGTGCAGCGCCTCGTACAGGACCCGCTCGTGGGCCGCGTGCTGGTCAATCAGGACCAAGCCTTCACCGGACTCCGCCACGATATACGTCCGCAGCGCTTGGCCCAGGATCCGGAGAGGAGAGGGCACCCGTGGCCGGGCCGGCTGTGCTGTGGGCCAGCTCCCCGCAGGCTCGCGTACAAGCAAATTCTCCTGCCGACCCTCTGTCCCCGGGAAAGCCCCGGGGGGAGGGCCTCCGGGGATGCGCCCAAGGGGACGGGACCGGTAGGCCTCCCGCACCGCGGCCTCCACAGCCCGGTAGACCCGGTCCTCCTGGGCGAGCCGCACCTCCAGCTTGCGGGGGTGCACGTTGGGGTCCACGGCCACAGGAGGGAGGAGGAGCAACACCGCGCAGACCGGGTAGTGCCCCGTGGGGATGAGGGTGTGAGCACCCTGATCCACCGCCCGGGCCAGCAGGGGGCTGTGCACGGGCCGGCGGTTCACATAGAAGTACTGTCCCGTGCGGCTGCGGCGTGCCAGCTCCGGGGCCCCCACGAATCCGGTCACCCGTACCTCCCGGGGAAACTCCGGAATGGGGAGGAGCTGGTCTGGCCGTACCCGGAACACCCGTGCGGCCCGATCTAGCGCATCCGAAGCCGGGCACCACAGGATCTCCTCCCCGTCTCGGATCACCCGGAAGGCCACCTCCGGATACGCCAGGGCGAGCCGCTCCACCACCTCCACGCACAAGGCAGCCTCGCGGGCAATGGATCGCAGGAAGTTCCGGCGGACCGGGGTGTTGTAGAACAGGTGGCGTACGGTGACCACGGTTCCCCGGCCTGAACCCACTTCCTCCACGCTCGTGACCGTACCGCCCTCCGTCCGCACGCGGGTGCCCCGGTTTCCATCGGAGGTCACGAGCTCCAGGTAGGACACCGCGGCGATGCTGGGGAGGGCCTCTCCCCGAAAGCCCAGGGTGGCGATGCGGTGCAGGTCGTCAGGGGAGAGGATCTTGCTGGTGGCGAACCGACGCAGGCTAGCTACTGCATCCTGTGGATCCATCCCTTCCCCGTCGTCCGTCACCCGGATGAGCCGTAGCCCGCCCTCCTCGATCTCCACGGTGATGGTCCGAGCGCCTGCGTCCAGGGCATTCTCCACCAGTTCCTTCACCGCGGAGGCGGGACGCTCCACCACCTCGCCCGCCGCGATGCGGTCCGCAAGCCACGGCTCAAGGACCCGGATCTTCCCCATGGAAGATGGAGGCCTGCCTGGCGATGGTGCGGCGCCGGGGCCGCGGGCGGGGGCCCCCCGCCGCACCGTCCCGGTCCGTGGGGATCCGGTCCGTTTCCGGAGGAAGGGGTTCGAGGGCGAGGCTCGTCTGGATCGCCTCCATCCGCCGCTCCAGGCCTGGCGAGATGCTCTTCCGCCCCCCGGCACCTTCCAGGCGGGCCAGGATCTCCTCCGCCCGGGCCACCACCTCCTGCGGGAGCCCCGCCAGCCGCGCCACGTGGATGCCGTAGGAGCGGTCCGAAGCCCCTTCCGCCACCCGGTGGAGGAACACGATGCGATCCCGTTCCTCCCGCACCATCACGTTCAGGTTAAACACTCCGGGAAGCCGCTCCGCGAGCTCCGTGAGCTCGTGATAGTGGGTGGCGAACAGCACCCGGGCCTTCTGTCGTTTCCACAGGTATTCCACCACCGCCCACGCGATGCTGAGCCCGTCGTAGGTGGCGGTGCCGCGGCCCACCTCGTCCAGCAGCACCAGACTGTGGGAGGTGGCATTGTGCAGGAGATTCGCTACCTCCTGCATCTCCACCAGGAACGTGCTGCGGCCCGAGGCGATGTCGTCCGCGGTCCCGATGCGGGTGAAGATCCGGTCCACCACTCCCACCCGGGCATATTCGGCGGGCACGAAGCTGCCCATCTGGGCCAGGATCACGGTGAGGGCCACTTGGCGCAGGTAGGTGGATTTCCCTGCGAAGTTGGGACCCGTGACGATGGCGATCCGCCGGTGTGCGTCCATCCGGAGGTCATTGGGCACGAACCGCTCCTCCCGCAGCGTACGCTCCACGATGGGGTGTCGACCCGCCCGGATCTCCAGAACCGGTTCTGGCACCACCTCAGGCCGGGTGTAGCCGTAGAGATCCGCCACCTCCGCAAAGGTGGCGAGCACATCGAGGGTGGCCATGGCCCGGGCGGTCCGCAGGAGGGTAGGACCGTGCCGGGCCACCATCTCCCGCAGCGCGCAGAAGAGCTCCTGCTCCCGCTCCGCCATCCGCTCCTGGGCGTTCAGGATCAGGGCCTCCCGCTCCTTCATCTCCGGGGTCACGTACCGCTCCGCGCCCACCAGGGTCTGCCGTCGCTCGTAGTGGGGAGGAATCCGGTCCCGGTGTGCCCGGCTCACCTCGATGTAGTACCCGAACACCTTGTTGTAACCCACCTTCAGGGACTTGATTCCCGTGCGTTCCCGCTCCCGGCTCTCCAGGTTGCGGATCCAATCCT
>JAVKHN010000026.1:0-23883 GCA_031459935.1 Candidatus Sysuimicrobium calidum
CATGCTCTATGCTCGGATCGACCGACGCATCGACGAGCAGCTGCAGGCGGGATTCGTGGAGGAGGTGCGCAGGCTGCTCGCTGGAGGCGTACCCCCCTCGGCTCCCGCGCTCCAGGCCCTGGGCTACCGGGAGATCGCCGCACACCTGCACGGGGAGATGAGCCTGGCGGAGGCGATCTCGCGGTGGCGGCGCAACACCCGCCGCTACGCCCGCCGCCAGCTCATCTGGTTCCGGGCGGATCCGCAGGTCCAGTGGCTGGATGTTACCGGACTCCCCCCGGAAGGGGTGGCGGAGCGCGTCGTGCAGCTGGTCCATGCGGAAGTCGGTGAAGGGGTTACCCCCCGGAAATCCTGAGCGGACGGAGGCCGGGATGCCAGAGTCTCAACGGCTGCAGCGAATTCCCCCCTACCTCTTTGCGGAGCTGGACCGTCGGAAGGAGGAGCTGGAGCGAAAAGGCGTGGAGGTGGTGAGTCTCGCAGTAGGAGATCCGGACCTTCCCACCCCGGAGCACATCGTGCGGGCCCTGCAGGAGGCGGTAAAGGATCCCGCCACCCATCCGTACCCCCCGTATGCGGGTACCCGGGGGTTCCGGGAGGCCGTGGCCGGATGGTATACCCGGCGGTTCGGCGTACCGTTGGATCCCGATCGGGAGGTGCTGGCCCTCATCGGTTCTAAGGAGGGGATCGCGCACCTTCCCTGGGCCCTGATCAACCCGGGGGATGCGGTGCTGGTGCCGGATCCGGGATATCCCGTGTACGGGGCCGCGACCCTTCTCGCGGACGGGGAGGTGTATCCCCTTCGGCTGCGGGCGGACCGGGGATGGCTCCCGGACCTGGAATCGGTCCCTCAGGAGGTGGCCCGCCGTACCCGCCTGCTTTTCCTGAACTACCCCAACAACCCCACCGGCGCCACCGCGGAGGTGGAGGTGTTCGAAGAGGTGGTGCGGTTCGCCCGGGAGTACGGCATCGTGGTGGCGCACGACAACTCCTACTCGGAGATCGCCTACGATGGCTACCGCCCTCCTTCCTTCCTGCAGGCTTCGGGTGCGCGGGAAGTGGGGGTGGAATTCCACTCCCTCTCGAAGACGTTTTGCATGACCGGGTGGCGGCTGGGATTCGTGTGCGGGAATGCAGAGGTGATCGCCGCCCTCGCGAAGCTGAAGACCAACCTCGACAGCGGTGTGTTCGTGGCCATCCAGCGGGCCGGAGAGGCGGCCCTACGGGGCCCCGAGGAACCCATACGGGAGCGGGTCCGGGTCTACCAGGCCCGGCGAGATCTCGCGGTGGCGGCCCTCCAGGAGGCGGGATGGCGCCTTGTAAAGCCGCAGGCCACCTTCTATCTCTGGGCGCAGGTACCGGAGGGGTTCCGTTCCGTGGACTTCGCGGCAAGGGTCCTGGAGCAGACGGGTGTGCTCCTCACCCCTGGAATCGGCTACGGGGAAGGGGGGGAAGGGTACGTGCGCCTGTCCCTCACGGTTCCGGACCACCGTCTGCGCGAGGCCCTGCGCCGGCTGCAGCGGATGGGCTAAGGTGCGACTGCCGTTCCTCCTCGGGATCCCCCGCAGGCTCCCTCGTCCCATCCGCCAGGAGCTCGTCCTGCTGCGCACCTTCGTGGTCCGCGAGGACCTTGCCTGCCCTCCGGAGCTGGCCCAGCGGCTCGCCTCCCTCGCGTATCGGATGCAGCGGGAGGTGGGGGTTTTGGTTTCCCGTCATGGCACCGTGGTGTACGGACTTGTGGGGCGCAGCTGGCCGGGTCTGGAGGAACGGCTGCTGGCCCGGCGCAGAGGCGCGCTGTGCGGTCTGCGGTTGGTGCTGGCCTACAATCAGGCGCTGTCGGAACCCACGGAATCCGATCTCGCCCTATTGGAGCGTACCCGGCTGGATCTGCTGGTGACCGTGGGGCACCGGAAGGGCATCCCCACGGAGGCGTGGGTGAGCTTTTTGGACCATCGGGGACCCTGCGTGGAGGGGCCGTTCGCTCCGGAGGAGCTGGAGACCGTACGGAGCACGGAGCGGATCCGGTCTGCGGAGGCTGCCCTTCGCCGCCTGCCAACCGACCGGCAGGAGGAGCGGAGAATGGAGCGGGCCATCCTCGTGGGCGTGCAGGTACCCGGTCGGGACGGTTGGTCCACGGATGAGACCATGGAGGAGCTGCGGCGGCTCGCGGAGACCGCGGGCGCGGAGGTGGTGGACGTGGTGGTGCAGACCCGCAGCCGGCCGGATCCCGGAACCCTGATCGGAAGAGGGAAGGTGGGGGAGCTGCGGTCCCTGGTGGAGCTGGAGGCCGCGGATCTCGTGGTCTTCGATCAGGAGCTCAGCCCGGCCCAGCAGCGAACCCTGGAGGAGGAGCTGGGGGTCAAGGTTCTGGATCGGACTGCCCTGGTGCTGGACATCTTCGCCCGCAGGGCCCGCACCCGGGAGGGGGCGTTGCAGGTGGAGCTCGCACAGCTCTCGTACCTGCTGCCGCGGCTGGCAGGTAAGGGAATCCTGCTCTCCCGCCTGGGCGGCGGGATCGGTACCCGGGGCCCGGGCGAGACGAAGCTGGAGATGGATCGCCGGAGAATTCGGACCCGGATCGCAGACCTGCAGCGGGAGATCGCGGTCCTCAGTCAGGTTCGCCGCACGCAGCGACGGGCCCGACAGCAGGCGGAGACGCCCGTGGTGGCCCTGGTGGGCTACACCAACACGGGCAAGTCCACGCTTCTCAACGCCCTCACCCAAGCGGGGGTTTTCGTGGAGGACAAGCTCTTCGCCACCCTGGATCCCACCGCCCGTCAGGTGCGGCTCCCGGGGGGTGGGAACGTGATTCTGGTGGACACCGTGGGGTTCATCCGCAAGCTCCCGCCCCAGCTCATCGCTGCCTTCCGGGCCACTCTGGAGGAGGTGACCGAGGCGGACGTGCTCGTGCACGTCCTCGACGTCTCCCACCCCGACTGGCCCACGCAGCGACAGGTGGTGGAGAGGATCCTGGCGGAGCTGGGGGCGGGTACGAAGCCCACGGTCCTCGCCCTCAACAAGACGGATCGGCTCCCTGCGGGGGAGGTAGAGCGCATCGCGGCACAGACGGGGGGAGTTCCCATCAGCGCCCTTCATGGCGTGGGACTTGTGGATCTCCTCCGGCGGATCCAGCAGGCACTTCCGGAGCCCGTCACCCGGGCCGCGCTGGAGGTACCGTACACGCAGGCTGGAATCCTCCATACGCTCTACGAGCACGGTCGGGTGCTGACGCGCCGGGACGGACCGGAGGGGATACGGGTGGAGGTAGAAGCTCCCCTCTTCCTCGTGCGCCAGGTTCAGGCCCTGCTGCGGCAGGGGGTCAGCGGAGGCGGCGAAGAAGGCCTACCGCCTTCCCCTCGATCACCACTTCCCTGGACTTGATAGGCTCCAGCAGGGGGTTTTCGGGCTGCAGCCGGATGCCGTCCGGTTCCCGGTAGAACCGTTTCACCGTAGCCTCCTCTCCGATCCGGGCCACCACGATGTCCCCGTTCTCCGCATGGGACTGCCGGCGCACGATGAGGTAGTCCCCATCGTAGATTCCCGCTCCGATCATGGAGTCACCCCGGACCCGGAGGAGGAAGTGCTCCCCGGGGCCCAGGAAGTCCTCGGGCAGGAGGAAGGCATCCTCGATGTTCTGCTCTGCCAGGATGGGAGCACCCGCGGTGACCCGGCCCACTACGGGCAGCACCACAGGACGCTTGTGGGGAAGCGTTGCATCGTCCCGGATCACTTCAATGGCCCGGGGTTTACTGGGATCCCGACGGATGAATCCCTTCTTCTCGAGGGCGCTCAGGTGGCTGTGGACGGTGGAGCTGCTGGTGAGGTGCAGGGCACTGCCGATGTCCCGCACAGACGGGGGGTATCCGTGCCGGCGGGTGTAGTCCACGATGTAGTGGAGAATCTCCCGCTGCCTGCGGGTTAGGGGCCTAGGCATGATTTCCCTCCTCAGCTGGATCTTAGCAAACAGAAATTCGGCTAGCAAACACCTGTTCCCTCCTTCCTTGACCCTTTTTCCGGAGGGGGAATACAATTAGGGGAAAAAGGAGGTGAGGCACCACGAACACCGCGATGGCCGTTCTCCTGGTCATGGCGGTGGGTGCGGTGGCCTTCCTCGCCGGATACGTCTTCCGGAAGTGGATCGCGGAATCGAAGATCCGCTCTGCGGAAGAGGAGGCGAAGCGAATCCTCCTGGATGCCCAGCGGGAGGCGGATGCGAAGCGGAAGGAAGCGCTCCTAGAGGCAAAGGATGAAGCCCTCCGGATCAAACGTGAGGCGGAGCGGGAGATCCGGGAGCAGCGGGCGGACCTCCAGCGGTTGGAACGGCGGTTGAGCCAGCGGGAGGAGGCGCTGGAACGGCGTGTGGAACAGCTGGAGCGCCGGGAGCGGACGCTTCAACAGCAGGAACAGGAACTCGCCGCCCGGGTGGAGGAAGTTGCCGCACTCATCGCACGACAGAGCCGGAAGCTGGAGGAGATCGCCGGGCTAACCCGGGAGGAGGCCCGGCAGCGCCTGTTGGAGCAGGTGGAGGCGGAGGCCCGGGAGGACGCCATGGCCCGGATCCGGAAGGTGGAGCGGGAGGCCCGGGAGGAGGCGGAGCGTCGCGCCCGGGAGATCCTGGCCTTGGCGATCCAGCGGACCGCCTCAGACCATACCGCGGAGCTCACGGTCTCCGTAGTGCCCCTGCCCACGGAGGAGATGAAGGGGCGGATCATCGGGCGGGAAGGTCGGAACATTCGGACCCTGGAGGCTCTCACGGGGGTGGATTTCATCATCGACGACACCCCGGAGGCCGTGACCCTTTCCTCCTTTGATCCCGTGCGCCGGGAGGTCGCGAAGATCGCCCTGGAGAAGCTCATGGCGGACGGCCGCATTCACCCCGCCCGGATCGAGGAGATGGTGGAGAAGGCCCAGCAGGAGGTGGATCAGCGGATCCAGGAGGCAGGGGAGCAGGCGGCGTTCGAGGCCGGGGTGCACGGTCTGCATCCCGAGCTGGTGAGGCTGTTGGGCCGGCTCCGGTTCCGGACCTCCTACGGTCAGAACGTCCTGCAGCACTCCGTGGAGGTGGCCCTGCTGGCGGGGGAGCTGGCGGCGCAGCTGGGGGCGGACGTCCACATGGCCCGGCGGGCGGGGCTGTTGCACGACATCGGGAAGGCCCTCACCCACGAGGTCCAGGGAAGCCATACCCAGATCGGGGTGGACATCGCCCGGCGGTACCACGAGCCGCCTGTGGTGATCAACGCCATCCTGTACCACCACGGGGAGGAGGAGGCAAAATACCTGGAGAGCATCCTGGTGGCTGCCGCGGATGCCATCTCCGGGTCCCGGCCGGGCGCCCGGAAGGAGTCCGTGGAGGCCTACATCAAGCGGCTGCAGGCCCTGGAGCAGCTCGCCCAGTCCTTCCCGGGAGTGGAGAAGGCGTATGCCATCCAGGCGGGCCGGGAGATCCGGGTCATCGTCCGCAGCGGGGAAGTGGACGATTTGGCCGCGTACCGCATTGCCCGGGACCTGAGCCGCAGGATCGAGCAGGACCTGGAGTACCCGGGCCAGATCAAGGTTACCGTCGTGCGGGAGACCCGGATCGTGGAGTACGCGCGCTAGGCCCGTCATGCGTACCCCGCGCGCGGACCATTCCCTTCCCGACAGCGTCAGCTTCCTGGCTACCCTCCTGGCGCGCTTCGGGGAGTTCTCCTCCGCGGCCCTACTCCCCGCGCAGGGAACCCTGCGGCTTGTGCTCTTCCTTCCTCAGGCCCTCCCCCCTGCGATCTACCGGACCTTCCGACGGCGGGTGCTGGATGCCCTTGCAGTCCTCCACGAGCTGGAGCGCCGAGCTGCCCCCAGGGTATGGATTCGACAGACGAGAACCCGACACTTCACCCGCATCGAGGTGGTCCGGGAGCTTACGGATCTCATGTGCGAGGAACTCGGCGTGCTGGCGCACCTGGCGCGCGAGATGCTTCCCCTGGGAAGCCCGCGGGAGACTTGGCCGGAGGAGGAGCGGGTGCGGCAGGAGGAGCGGCTGCGGGAGGAACTGGAGCACCTCCGGGAGCGGGAGAACCTGCGTCCCCTGGTGGGGCTGCGGGAGGAAGACCGCGTCTTCATCTACGCGGTGGAAGCCGGTCGGCAAAGCACCTTGGACTAGACCCGTGCGAATCCTGTTTATCGGGGACATCTGCGGCAAGCCGGGACGTAGGCTGGTGGCTCGCCGGGTGCCCGCCCTCCGCCGGGAGCTGGCTTTGGACTTCGTCGTGGCCAACGCGGAGAACAGTGCCGCAGGAGCGGGGATTACCCCCGGCACCGTCCAGGAGCTGTTGCGCTGCGGGATTGACGTGCTCACGGGGGGAAACCACACCTGGCACCGGAAGGAAGCGTACGAGGTCCTGGACCGGGAGCCCTGTGTCCTGCGCCCTGCGAACTTCCCCCCGGGTGTGCCGGGACGCGGTAGCACCGTGGTCCAACGGGGAGCCCTCCGCCTCGCCGTGGTGAACCTCCAGGGGCGGGTGTTCATGGATCCGCTGGAGGATCCCTTCCGCTGGGGTCGGGCGGAGGCCGCACGTCTACGGGAGATCACCCCCTACGTCCTCGTGGACTTCCACGCGGAAGCGACCAGCGAGAAGATGGCCCTGGCTTGGTACCTGGACGGCTGGGTCACCGCGGTGGTGGGCACCCACACCCACGTGCAGACCGCGGACGAGCGCATCCTGCCTGGCGGCACCGCCACCATCACGGATGTGGGGATGACCGGCCCCTCCCACGGGATCATCGGCATGGACCGGGAGGCCATCCTGCAACGGTTTCTCACCCACCTGCCTGTCCGGTTCGAGGTGGCTCAGGGCCCCGTGCAGTTCAACGCGGTGGTGGTGGAGGCCGACGAGACCGGACGGGCCACCGCCATCCGACGCATCTTCGAGGTGCACGATGCGGATTGACCTGCACACCCACACCACTGCCTCCGACGGGCTGATGAGCCCCCGGGGTTTGGTGCACGCGGCCCGCAGGGCGGGCGTGGGGGTTTTGGGCGTGACGGACCACGACACCGTGGACGGGATCCCCGAAGCCCTGGAGGCAGCCCACGGGCTGGACGTCACGATCATCCCCGGAGTCGAGCTCAGTGTGGAGGAGGGGGAAGAGGAGCTGCACCTTCTGGGATACTTCGTGGACTTCCGAGCGGGTTGGTTCCGAGACCTCCTCGAGGAGCTGCGGGCGAGCCGGGTGAACCGGATCCGGGAGATGATCCACCGCCTGAACCGGCTCGGGCTGCCCATCTCCTTCGAAGAGGTAGCCCGGCTGGGGCAGGGCGCCGTGGGGCGCGCGCATGTGGCCAGAGCCCTGGTGGCGGCGGGATTCGTGCGCACGCATGCGGAGGCCTTCGAGCGATACATCGGCCGGGGGAAGCCCGCGTGGGTCCCGCGGAACACCCTCTCCCTGGAGGGAGCCATCGGGGCCATCCGGGAGGCGGGAGGTCTTGCCGTGCTGGCGCACCCCGGTCGGTCCAGCGCCCTTGCGCGCGTCGCGGCCCTCCAGGCCGCGGGCCTGGAGGGGATCGAGGTGTACCACCCCGAGCACACCCCCCACCAGATGGCACGGCTTTTGGCCCTCGCCCGGGAGCTGGGACTCCTCGTGACAGGTGGAAGCGATTACCATGGCGATGGGGTGGGCACGGGAGCGGGGCTGGGGGGGCAGTACGTGCCGCCTGAGGTGGTGCGGGCCCTGTGGAAATGGAGGAGGGGTCGGAATGCGGTGTCCGAAATGCGGAGCTGAGAACCGGCCGGGCAAGATCGTCTGCGCCCGGTGCGGGACACGGTTACGTCCCGGCCCCAGTGGGCCTTCGCCGGTGACCTCGGAAACCCCCGAGGTCCTGGTCCACCGCGTGCGCTACGATCTCCTGCGATTTCTGCTCTGCGTGGGGATCGCCGTCGCCCTGGGGGTCGTGCTGGGGTTCGTGCTCCCGTGAGGGAGGACCGCTCGAAGGAATTGCGGCAACCCCTGCGACAACTCCCCTCCGTGGATCGGGTGCTGTCGGCCCTGCGGTCGCAGGACGGGATGGCGCACGCCATCCTGGTGCGGCTGGTCCGGGAGGTCCTGGAGGAGTACCGGGCAGAACTTCAGCGGGGCATCCGGGAACGCATAGACCTCGCGGAGCTCACAGAGGCGGTGGAGGACCGCATCCGCGCCCTGACCCACCCCTCCCTGCGCCGGGTCCTCAACGCGACGGGGGCCCTCCTCCACACGAACCTGGGCCGGGCCCCCCTCGCCCCGGAAGCCCTGAAAGCGGTCCTGGAGGCCGCGGGAGCCTGCAACCTGGAGATGGACCTGCGCTCCGGGACCCGGGGCTCCCGACAGGACCACGTGGCCTCACTTCTGCGGCACCTCACGGGGGCGGAGGGGGCAGTTGTGGTGAACAACAACGCCGCCGCGGTTCTCCTGGTCCTCAGCGCCCTGGCCAGCGGTCGGGAAGTGGTGGTGGCCCGCAGCGAGCAGGTGGAGATCGGAGGCTCCTTCCGGATGCCGGACGTGATGCGGGCAGCGGGCGTCCGGCTCGTGGAGGTGGGGACCACCAACCGGGTGTACCTGCGGGATTACGAAGCTGCCATCACTCCGGATACCGCCCTGCTGCTGAAGGTGCACCGCAGCAATTTCCAGCTCCGCGGGTTCGTGGCGGATGTTCCTCTTCAGGAGCTGGCGCACCTGGGGCGGAGGGCAGGAATTCCCGTGGTCTACGACCTGGGAAGCGGGGCGATGGTGGATCTCCGAAGCCGCGGCCTCCCCTACGAGCCCACGGTACCGGAAGCCGTGGCAAGCGGCTGTGACCTCGTGCTCTTCAGCGGAGATAAGCTCCTCGGGGGACCTCAATCCGGCATCGTGGTCGGTCGCGCCTCCCTCCTGGAGCGGCTCCGGACGCACCCCCTGTATCGGGTGGTACGCGCGGATAAGTTGGACCTGGCGGCCCTGGAGGCCACGCTCCGGCTCTACCTGGATCCCGAGAGGGCCTGGCAGCGGATCCCCGTGCTGCGGATGCTGAGCGCTCCTGTGGAGGACCTGCGGGGACGGGCCGAGCGTTTGGCTCAGCGGCTGGTGGGGGTGGGGCTCACTGCGGAGGCGGTGCCCTCCGAGGCAGAAGCCGGTGGAGGTTCGCTTCCCGGGTCGGTCCTTCCTTCCTATGCGGTCCGCCTGCGACACCCTTCCCTTCCGGCCCACGCCGTGAGCGGGCAGCTGCGGGCTGCAACCCCGCCAATCCTCGCGCGGGTCCAGGAGGAAACGGTGCTCCTGGACCTGCGCTCGGTACTTCCGGAGGACGATCCGGACCTGGAGGCAGGCCTTGTCGCAGCCCTCCTCGGGTGGAAGTAAGCCGGTACGGGCCGTGGTGGTGGGGACCGCGGGGCACGTGGACCACGGAAAGAGTACGCTCGTGCACGCCCTCACCGGGATAGACCCTGACCGGCTGGAGGAGGAGAAGCGTCGAGGGATGACCATCGACCTGGGGTTCGCCCACATGGATCTGCCGAGCGGGGTCCGGGTGGGCTTTGTGGACGTGCCTGGGCATGAGCGCCTCATCCGGAACATGCTGGCCGGGGCAGCGGGCTTCGAGGCGGTCCTCCTGGTGGTGGCGAGCGACGAGGGGGTCATGCCCCAGACCCGGGAGCACGTGGACATCCTGCGGTTCCTGCGGATCCCGCGGGGAGTGGTGGCCCTCACCAAGCGGGACCTCGTGGACGGGGAGTGGCTGGAGCTGGTCCAAGAGGACGTCCGGGGTTTTCTACGGGGTACGTTTCTGGAGAATGCCCCCATCGTACCGGTCTCCGCAAAGACCGGAGAGGGGCTTGCGGAGCTGGTGGCCGCCCTGGATCAGGTGCTGGCGCGCGGCTCCTCGCGTCCGGCGGAGGGGCCCGTGCGGCTCCCCGTGGACCGATCCTTCCAGGTGGCCGGGAGAGGCACCGTGGTGACGGGAACCCTGTGGAGCGGCTGCGTCCGCCCGGACGACACCCTGCAGCTCCTTCCTTCGGGCCGGACGGTGCGGGTACGGGGTATCCAATCCCACGGGGAACCGGTCCCCGAGGTGCGGGCAGGACAGCGGGTGGCCCTCAACCTTCTGGGGGTTTCCCGGGAGGAGGTGGAGCGGGGAGACGTGCTGGTGACCCCGGGGGCGTTCGAGGCGGCCACGTCCCTGGACGTGCGCCTCCAGCTGCTCCCGGGGACTCCGGCGCTGCGGCACGGAGACCGGATCCGGCTGTACCTGGGGACCGCGGAGGCGATCGGTCGGGCATTCCTGCTGGAGGAGGCGGTTCTGCCTCCCGGGGAAACCGGCTTCGCCCACATCCGGCTGGAGCAGCCCATTACGGCTGCCTTCGGCGACCCCTTCGTGATCCGCCGCCCCTCGCCCATGCTGACCTGGGGCGGAGGGGAGGTCCTCCGGGTAAACCCATCCCGTCCCAGGAGGCGAGATCCCGTAGTCCTTGTGCACCTGCGGACCCTGGAGTCCCGGGATCCGGAAGGGGTGCTCCTGGTGGCCGTGGAGGCCTCCGGGACCGATGGAAGTGGGCTACCAGACCTCGTCCGCCGAACGGGGATGGCGGCAGATCAGATCCAGGCGCTGCTCCTGCAGGCCCGGGCGAAGGGGTTGGTCTGGAGCGTCCGGGACCGGTGGGTCCACGCGTCCGTGCTGCACCGGATCGAGGAGGGGATCCTGCAGGAACTCTCCGCGTACCACCGCGCACGGCCCTGGCGGCGCGGTCTGCCACAGGGGGAGTGGCTCACCCTGATCCGCCGTCTCGCGGGTGCGGTCTGGGAGCTGGTGGCGGAACGGGTGGCCCACCGGGTAGTGGCGGACGGAGGATTCGTGCGGCTGCCCGACCACCACCCCGTGCTCACCCCAGTTCAGGCTCAGGCGGTGGAAGATCTCCGCTTGTGGCTGGAGCGGTGCGGGCTGGAGGGGCCGAGCCGGGCGGAGGTGGAGCAGGCCCTGGGCTCGCACGCGGAGATGGCCATCCAGTTCCTCCTGGATGCGGGCGAGGCGGTGGAGCTGCGGGGGTTGCTGTATTATGGGAAATCGGTGGAGCGTGCCATCGCCGTGATCTCGGAGGCGCTGCAAGTTCAGGCCGCGCTCACTGTGGCCGCGGTTCGGGATCTGTTGGGCACCTCCCGCAAGTACGTGCTGCCACTCCTGGAGTACGCGGATACCGTGGGCATAACCCGACGGCAGGGTGAGCTGCGCGTGGCGGGGCCGAAGCTCCTGCGGGGAGCCTCGTAGTGGAGGGCGAAGGGCCCTGGTGGGTCTCCCGGTCTTCAAAACCGGTGCCGCCCCACCCGAGGCGGGGTCGGTTCGATTCCGACCGCCCTCCGCCAGAAGGCATTCCCCCCTCCGGCATCGTATAGTAGGCTACCTGGAGGAGTTCCCATAGGAGGTCAGCGCATCCGGGTATGCCGCGCGTGGAGGTACAGACGCTCATCCGGGCTCCCGTGGAGGCCGTCTATGCCCTCGCGAGAGATGTGGAGCGGTTTCCCGAGTTCATGCCGGATCTGGAGACCGTGCGCCTAGTGGCGCGGGACGGCCATCGCACCATCACGGAGTGGGTGGGGCGGGTCCAGGGGCGACGTATCCGGTGGGTGGAGGAGGACACGTGGGACGATGCCACGTACACGTGCACCTTCCACCAGCGAGAGGGAGATTTCGACCGGTACGAGGGCGTGTGGACCTTTGAACCCGTCCAGGGCGGGTGCCGGACCCGGCTTGTGGTGGAATTCGACCTGAACGTTCCCCTGCTCGGGCCGCTGCTCGCAAACCTCGTGCTTCTGCTCATGCGTAAGAACGTGGAGAAGATGCTGGACGCCCTCCGGCGACGGGCTGAGGAAGGTCCTTCCTCGGACCCGGGAGCGGAGGAGGACCGGAGCTGGAGGTGATCCCATGCTGTCCCTGATTCCCCTCCTGGAGGCGTGGATGCGCGGCCTCCTGCGCCGTTTCATGCGGGACGAATCCGGCCAGGCGGAGCTCTTCGTGGTCCTGCTCCTGGCCTTCCTCATCTGGGTCCTGGCCACGAACCGACGGGTGGTCATCCAGTAGTCATCCGGCCCGCCTCCCGGTGCCGTCGCTTGCTCAGGGGCGACGATTCCAGAACATTCCGCTACCATGTGCAGTGGGATGATCCCCATCGCGCGGCCGGTGATCACGGAGGAGGACCAGGCCAGGGTCCTGGAGGTGCTCGCCTCCAGGCAGCTCTCCTCCGGAGCATGGGTGGAGCAGTTTGAGGCGACCTTCGCCGCTTACGTGGGAGCGCGCTTCGGGATCGCCACCTCCTCGGGAACCACCGCCCTGCAGGCGGTGCTGGAGGCTGCGGGCATCGGGCCGGGGGACCGGGTGATCGTCCCTCCATTTACCTTCGTGGCCACCAGCAACGCGGTGGTGCACCGAGGTGCAGTCCCCGTATTTGTGGACATCGAGCCGGGCACCTTCAACCTGGATCCCAACCGGGTAGAGGATGCCCTCCGCCGGCACCGGAACGTGCGTGCCATCCTGGTGGTGCACCTGTATGGACTCCCGGCCCGCATGGATGCCCTGTGCGACCTTGCACGACGGTACGGACTTCTGCTCATCGAGGACGCAGCGCAGGCACATGGGGCCGCCTTTCAGGGACGGCGGGCAGGGTCATTCGGGGACGCGGCCATCTTCAGCTTCTACCCCACGAAGAACATCACCACGGGGGAGGGGGGGATGATCATCACCTCAGACGAGGTCCTGGCCCGCCGGGCACGCTTGCTGGTGCACGCGGGGGCCCAGGACGGGAGCTACGAGTACGAGGTGGTGGGATACAACTTCCGGATGACGAATCTGGCGGCAGCCCTGGGCCTCTCACAGCTCGAACGGCTGGACGCCCTCAACGAGCTCCGCCGCCAGAACGCCGCGTACCTCACCGCGCGGCTGCAGGACATTCCAGGCATCCGGCCGCCCGTGGAGCCTCCGGAGATGTACCATGTGTACAACCAGTACACGATCCGCATCCGGGAACGCGACGCCCTCCGGGAGTTCCTCGCAGGGCAGGGGATTCAGACCCGGATCTACTACCCCAGGCCCGTGCCCGCCACGCAGGCATACCGCAGCGTCCCCTACGAGGGGGGCCCCTGGCCGGAGACAGAACGGGCGTGTCGGGAGGTACTGTCCCTACCGGTTCATCCCTCCCTCTGTCCGGAGGACCTCCGCAGGATCGTTGAGGCGGTCCGAGCTTTCGCCGATTCCCGGGCTGTGGTGCAGAAGTGAAAGGCGACCCGAAGTTCGCGAGCGGAGAACGCGTGCGGGTGGCCGTGGTGGGGCTGGGCCGGTGGGGCCGGCACCACGTCCGGATCTATCACGAGCTCCCGGAGGCGGACCTTCGGGCCGTGGTCTCCCCGAACCCCGCGGAGGTACGAGAGTTCTCCAACCGTTATCGCATCGCGGGCTACCTGGATCACCGGGAGCTCATCGGGGAGGTGGACGCGGCAAGCGTGGTGGCCCCTACCAGCCATCACTACGAGATCGCCCGGGACCTCGTGGAAGCCGGAATCCACGTCCTGGTGGAAAAGCCCATCACGAGCCGCGTGGAGGAGGCGGAGGAGCTCATCGCGCGGGCCCGTCGCAAGGGAGTCGTGCTGCTGGTAGGCCATGTGGAGCGGTTCAAGCCCGCGGTGGAAGCCCTGCTCCATCGGGTGCGCGATCCCCTTTTCATCCGGGCCCGCCGGGTGCGGCCCTTCCAGGCGGGTCGTGCCACGGACGTGGGGGTCGTGGTGGATCTCATGATCCACGACCTCGACTTGGTCCTCACCCTCACCGACTCGCCCGTGCGATCCGTCTCCGGAATCGGCACCCGGCTATGGGGAGATGCTGAGGATCTCGCCGTGGTGCAGCTGGTGTTTGAGGAGGGCTGTGCGGCAAGCCTCCTGGCGAGCCGCGTGGATTCCACAAAGGCAGCGGAGCTGGAAGTGGTCACCCCGGAGGAGCGGTGGCACCTGGATTTCCTCCGCGAGTCCCTGACGGTGTGGAGGGGAAACCGGCGGGAAGAACTCCCTCTCTTGCGGGAGGAGCCTCTCCGGGCGGAGCTCCGACATTTCCTCGCCTGCGTCCGAGGAGAGCAATCCCCGCGGGTTCCCGGAGAGGCGGGGCTCGCTGCCCTTATCCTCGCCCACCGCGTGCTGCAGGCGATGCACACGATCACCCCGCGCGTCCGAACCCTCTAGGCCACCGCCACACAGGCCAGGACCTTCACCACTCCGTGGATCCGGCTCACCCTTTCGGTGATCTGCGGAATCTCCCGGGTGTGTTCCGCACGGGCGATGGCGACCACATCGTATTCCCCCAGGGTGGCGTGGGCTTCCAGGATCCCCGGAATGGTCCGGACCTCACGGGCGGCCTGGGCCGGTGTGTTGCCGTCCAGGGAGATCAGCAGGAACGCGATGTGCATGGTTCTCCTTCCGGCCTCTTGCGGATCCCCGCTGCCAGGATGGTAGTCCCCGCGGGGTGGGTCTGCCAAGGAGGGAGCGCCCTATCCGCCCCTCCGAGATCTTACCCGGCCTGAGCGAGCTCCTGGATCACCTCGGCCAGGATCCTAGCCCCCCGGCGGACGTCCTCCAGGGAGAGTCCCCCGTATCCCAGGAGGATGCCGGAGCGGGTGGGGGGTCCCAGGTAATACGGGGTCAGGGTCCGGACGCGCACCCCCCGCTGCGCGGCGCTTCGGGCGACCTCCTCCGCCACCAGCCCGCTGCTGAGCTCGAGGAATGCGTGGAGGCCTGCTTCCAGACCTCGGAGGCGGGCCAGGGACTCCACCGGACTGAGGGCCTCCCGCAGAGCCGCCCGCAGCTCCGCGTAGTGGCGTCGCATCCGCCGGATGTGGCGATCGAAGTCACCGCTCGCAAGAAAGGCGGCGAGGGCCCGCTGGACCGGCCAGGGCGTGTGGGACTCCGAGGGGTCCCGCATGCGCAGCAGACGTTCCCGCAACTCCGGAGGTGCCACCAGGTATCCCACCCGCAGACCGGGCAGGAGGACCTTGGAGAAGGTCCCCATGTACAGGACGCGCCCCGAGAGGTCAAGCCCTGCGAGCGCGGGAAGAGGGGGGCCATGGAACCGGAGTTCGCTGTCGTAGTCGTCCTCCACCACGAATGCGCCGGCACTCCGGGCCCACTCCAGCAGGCTGATCCGTCGGGCAAGAGGGAGGCGACCCCCGAGGGGGAACTGGTGGGAGGGGGTGACGTACACCAGGGCCGCGCGGGAGGGGAGCAGGTCCACGCGGATTCCATCGTCGTCCACAGGTACCGGCTCCACAGTAAGCCCCCGGCTCAAGAGGACCCGACGCGCCGCGGGATAACCGGGCTCCTCGTAGGCCACCCGATCCCCGGGCCGCAGGAAGGCCCGGGCGATGAGATCCACCGCCTCCGCGGCGCCGGAGGTGACGAGAACCTCCTCCGCGGTACACCCCACTCCCCGGGCCCGGCCCAGGTAGGCAGCGATGGCCGCCCGCAGCTCCGGATCCCCCGCGGGGTCCCCGTATCCGGCCGGCGGCAGCTCCCGGGCCACGGCCCGCCACATCCTCCGCCACGCGGCCGGATGCAGCCGCTCCACCGATGGTCTGCCCGGTGCGAAGTCCACCACGGATTCGGGGAGCTGATCTTCCCGTGGCAGGCTCTGTAGACCTCCCCTCCGCCGGACGATCCTCGGGAAGTCGGGGAGAGCCCGGGTCACGTAGGTTCCGGACCCTCGCCATGCCTCCAGATACCCCTCCGCCACCAGCTCCTCGTACGCGGAGGTCACCACCACCCGCGAGATCCCCAGGGAGGCCGCCAGCACCCGGCTGGGAGGGAGCCGTTCTCCCGGCCGCAGCCTCCCCTCCAGAATGGCTGCCCGCACCTCCTCCGCCAGCTGGCGGTACAGGGGCCTGCTGGCCTTCGGGTCGAGCCGGAGCGCGAGTTCCACGGATTGGCTCTATTCATCTTGATTGAAATTGGTTCTTTTCTCAAGCCACTTTGGAGCGTAAAAACCAACCGAGTCCGTCTGAGGGAGGGCCTCATGAGCACGCGGCACCTCACGCTGGGAGGTCTGGGGGTTGCCCTGGTGGCTGTAGCTACCGTGGTGATCCGTATTCCGGTCCCCGCCACCCAGGGGTACATCAACCTCGGGGAGACCGCGGTCTACCTCACCGCGCTGCTCCTCGGTCCCCTGTTCGGAGCAGTCGCCGGAGGGGTGGGCTCTGCCCTTGCGGATCTCCTGGCGGGATACACCTCCTTTGCTCCCTTCACCCTCGTGATCAAGGGGATGGAAGGCGGGCTATGCGGGTGGCTGGCCTGGCGGACGTTCCGGTGGGGAGAGGTGGGAAGCGGAAGGTCCTGGACAGGAGGGCTGGTGGCCTGCGCGGTTGCGGGAGCATGGATGGTGCTGGGCTACTACCTGGTCGAGGCCTACCTCATGGGCCTGGGCGCCGGGGCGGCGGCCGCGGAGGTTCCCGGAAACCTCTTCCAGGTCGCCAGCGGCATCGTGGTGGCCGTACCGGCTGCGGTCCTGCTGCGGCGATCCGTGCCGCGTCCCGCCTGATGCGGCCTGGCAAGGTACCCCCTGAACTTCTACAGCGCCTGGTCTACCCGTACCTGGGCCGGCGGCGGGACGTGCTCGTGCACGCTGGCTGGGGTCAGGACTGCGCGGTGCTGGACTTCGGGGAGTGGGTGTGCGTGGTGACCACGGATCCCATCACGGGAGCTACCCGGCACCTGGGACAGCTCGCGGTGCATGTGGCCTGCAACGACCTCGCGGCCACGGGGGCCGAGCCCGTGGGCCTGCTGCTGGACGTGCTCCTCCGGGAGGGAAGCACGGAGGAGGACCTCCGGCAGCTCATGGAGGAGGCGGGCAAGGCCGTGGCGGAGATCGGGGTGGAGATCGTAGGAGGGCATACGGAGGTCACCCCGGGGATCGACCGGACCCTGGTGGTCATGACCGGCATCGGCAAGGCCCCCAGAAACGGCTATGTGACCACCTCCGGAGCCCGGCCTGGAGACACCTTACTGATCACCAAGGCAGCGGGACTGGAGGGGACCGCCATCCTCGCCACGGACTTCGCCACCTACTTCGCCAGACACCTGGGGCAGGACCTCGTGCACCGGGCCCAGGCTTTCCTGGAGGAGATCAGCGTGCTCCCGGAGGGAAGAGTTGCGGTGCGCGCGGGGGCCGTGGCCATGCACGACGCCACGGAGGGCGGGATCGTGGGCGCGGCCCTGGAGATGGCCCATGCCTCAGGGGTCGGGCTGGAGCTGTGGGTGGACCGGATCCCCGTGCGGGAGGAAACCCGGCGGATCTGCGATCTCCTGGGGATCGATCCCCTGGGCCTTGTCAGCAGCGGTAGCCTGCTCATCGCCACCCAGGATCCGGACCGGACCCTGGAGGCGCTGGCGCAGGCGGGGATCCCTGCAGCGGCGGTGGGTCTCTTCCGGTCCGGTGGCCTCACACAGGTCCGAGATGGGAAGCGACAGGAGCTCGTGCCGTTTGCCCGGGACGAGTTGTGGCGGGCTTTGGAGATCCTGGAGGAGGTGAAGACATGAGGGAGGAGGGGACGGAGCGCATCAAGCGCGGGTTTGCGGCCATGCTGAAGGGCGGGGTGATCATGGACGTGACCACCCCGGAGGAGGCCCGGATCGCGGAGGAGGCCGGGGCCGTGGCGGTGATGGCCCTGGAGCGGGTGCCCGCGGACATCCGGGCCCAGGGCGGGGTGGCCCGGATGGCGGATCCCGCCCGCATCAAGGCCATCCTGGAGGCGGTCAGCATCCCCGTGATGGCGAAAGTGCGCATCGGCCACTTCGTGGAAGCCCAGGTGCTGGAGGCCATCGGGGTGGACATGATCGACGAGAGCGAGGTCCTGACCCCCGCGGACGAACGCCACCACATCGACAAGCGCCGGTTCCGCACACCCTTCGTGTGCGGCGCGCGGGACCTGGGGGAGGCCCTGCGCCGGATTGCGGAGGGCGCTGCCATGATCCGGACCAAGGGCGAGGCGGGGACCGGGAACGTGGTGGAGGCGGTGCGCCACGTGCGGCAGATCCTGGACGAGATCCGCCGCATCCAGGCCCTTCCGGAGGAGGAACTGGTCACGGTGGCCCGGGAGCTGGGAGCTCCGTATGAGCTCGTGCTGGAGGTGCGACGGCTTGGTAGACTGCCGGTGGTGAACTTCGCCGCGGGCGGGATCGCCACCCCCGCGGACGCGGCCCTGATGATGCAGCTGGGCTGCGACGGGGTGTTCGTGGGCAGCGGGATCTTCAAGTCAAGCGACCCCGCCCGACGGGCCCGGGCCATCGTGGACGCGGTGGCCCACTTCAACGACCCGTACGTGATCGCCCGGGCCAGCGAGAACCTGGGGGAGCCCATGCGGGGCGTGGACGTGCGGACGCTTCCGGAGCGGGAACTGCTTCAGGTGCGGGGGGTGTAGGATGGCCCGCATCGGGATCCTGGCCCTGCAGGGGGACGTGGCGGAGCACGCGGAGGTCCTGCATGCGCTCGGTGCCGAACCCGTGGAGGTGCGGACCCCGGCGGAGCTCGCGGGGGTGGAGGGGCTGATCCTGCCCGGGGGCGAGAGTCCGGCCCAGAGTCGGCTGCTGCAGCGCGCGGGCCTACTGGAGCCCATCCGGAGGCGGGCGCTTGCGGGCATGCCCGTTCTCGGCACCTGCGCGGGCCTCATCCTTCTCGCGCGGGAGGTCACAGAGGGTCCGGTGGAAAGCCTGGAGCTGCTGGACGTCGCCGTGGCCCGCAACGCCTACGGCCGCCAGCGGGAGAGCTTCGAGGCGGACGTGTGGGTCGAGCCGTTGGGTCCACCGCCCCTGCGGGTGGCCTTCATCCGAGCGCCCATCATCACCCGGGTGGGGCCCGGAGTGGAGGTCCTCGCCACGTTTGAGGGGCTTCCCGTACTGGTGCGGCAGGGGCCGTGGCTCGCAGCAAGCTTCCACCCGGAGATCACCCAAGAGGTGCGGCTCCACCGCTTCTTTCTCTCCCTGGCGGAAGCCTCGGGGGAGGGTCTATAGGGGCCTTGCGCGCCATGCGATAATTAGATCAGAAAAACCCAATAGCAGGCCCTGGGGGAGCTCGGTAGAGCCGGGCTGAGAGTGCGGCCGGCCGCGAAGGCCAATGCCGCAGACCCCGCTTGACCCGATCCAGGTAATGCTGGCGTGGGGAATGGGCAAGCTTCCCAAGCCGCCAGGTCCTCGATCGGGCCTGGCGGTTTCGTTTCGGAGGCTATGGGGATCGCGGCACGGTTGTGGGAGGAAAACCGGGAACTCGCGGAGGCCTGCCTCCGCCACCCCTTTGTCCAGGGGATCGCGTCCGGAGCGCTGGAGCGGTCCAGGTTCTGCTTTTACGTGGCCCAGGACGCGTACTTTCTGGAGGCCTTTGCCCGGGCCTATGCCCTCGCCATGGCCAAGTGCCCGGACCGGGAGGGGTTGGGGGCGTGGAAGGAACTGCTGGACGGTGTGCTGCGGGAGCTGGAACTGCACGCGGGGTACGCCCACACCTGGGGGATTGATCTGACCCCGCGCCCTGCTCCCGCCACCGAGGCCTACACGGACTTCCTCCTGCGGGTGGCGGCCCTGGATCCCGTGGGCAACATCGCGGCCGCGATGACCCCGTGCATGCGCCTGTACGCGTACTTGGGCCAGTCCTTGGAACCCGTCGCCCGCCCCGATAGCCCCTACCTCGATTGGGTGCGCACCTACGCGAGTCCTGACTTCGAAGCCCTGGCCGGGCGTCTGGAAGAGCTCCTGGACCGGTACGGCGGGGAAGAGGCGCGGTTGCGGGAACTCTACCGTCGCGCTATGGAGCTGGAGCACGCGTTCTTCGAGGCGGCCTGGAGGTCGGCGTGAGGCTGCAGGCGCTGGTGGAGGCGGTGGCGGACCGGTGGCAGAAGGCCACCCGGCATCCGTTCTTAGCGGCCGTGCGGGATGGAACGCTGCCGCATCAGGCGTTTGCGACGTGGCTTGTGCAGGACTACCACTTCGTGCGGGAGCTGCTGCCCTTCCAGGCGCGTCTGCTTGCCCAGGCCCCGAGGCGGGATCAAGCGGTGCTGGCCCGGGGGATTCTGGCGCTCGTAGAAGAGCTCGAGTGGTTTGAGGAACAGGCCGCAAAACGTGGCCTGCTCCTGCAGGTCCCCGTACACCCCATCTGCCGCAGCTACGTGAACTTTCTTTGGGCCCTTTCCAGTGGGCCGTACGCGGCACAGATCGTGTCCCTGTGGGCCCTGGAGCGGATTTACTTCGAGGCGTGGAGCGGAGCTAGGCCCGGAGCGGAGCCGTACCGGGAGTTCGTGGAGCACTGGACCCACCCGGACTTCGAACGCTACGTCCAGGAGCTGCTGGCGGCTGCGGAGCATGCCCTGGCGGAGGCGACTCCCAAGGAGCAGGAAGCGGTGCGGGATGCGTTGACACAGACCGTCGAGCACGAGATCCGGTTCTGGGAGATGAGCTGGGAGGTGGAGAGGTGACCGCGGAGGTGTACCAGCGCGAGGTGGTGACGGAGTGGGGGATTGAACCCCTGCCGGAGGAGCGGCGGCCGCTGGGGGGCTTGGATATCTTCGTGCTGTGGCTCAACCTCGGGATCAGCCTGCTGCTCCTGGTGGCCGGAGCGTTGCTGGTTCCGGGGCTAGGACTGCGGGATGCGCTCCTCGCCACCGCGGTAGGTGTCGTTCTGGGGAACCTGCTGCTGGGACTGGGGGCATGGATCGGGGTACGGGTGGGAGTTCCCAGCATGGTCCTGCTGCGGGCTCCGCTTGGCATCGCGGGTTCCGGGGCCCCTACGGTCCTCAACATCCTGCAGAACATCGGATGGGGCGCGTTCGAGCTCCTCATCATCGCCCAGAGCGCGGATGCCATCATGCGTCGGATCCTGGGCTCCTCCAGCTACGTGGCCTGGGTGGCGGCCTTCGGGTTGCTGACCACCCTGATGGCGGTGGGTGGGCCCATCGTGGTGGTGCGGCGGTGGCTGCGCAAGTACGCCATCTGGTTCGTTGTGGCCTCCACCCTCTACCTCACCTGGTACGCTCTCTTCCGGTTGGACGTGAAAAGCCTCTGGAACCAGCCGGGCACGGGGCAGTTGCCCTTCTGGCTGGGGGTGGACCTGGTGGTGGCCATGCCCGTCTCCTGGATCCCTCTCGTGGCGGACTACACCCGGTTCGGAACGGGCCCCCGCACGGCCTTCTGGGGCACGGCCCTGGGGTACGGACTTGCGAACTTCTGGTTCTACGCCCTCGGGGCACTGTTCATGCTGGCCCTGCGGGCGGAGGACCTCATCGCCGCAGTCCTGGCCATTCCCGCGGGGGGCGTGGCCCTGGGAATTCTGCTCGTGGATGAGACGGACGAAGCCTTCGCCAACATCTACTCCACCTCCGTCTCCCTCCAGAACCTCTGGCCGCACGCGGACCGGCGGCGGCTCGCGGTGGGGGTCGGGATCGTTTGCTCCGCCCTCGCCGCCACCATCCCTCTTGCCCAGTACGAGGCCTTCCTGTTCCTCATCGGTGCCTTCTTCGTGCCTCTATTCGGGGTTCTGGTGGCGGACTACCTGGGGGTGCGCCGCGGTCGACTCACGCCCGATGACCTCTACGGACCGCAGGCATCGGGCGTCCGATGGGTCGCCTTTGTGCCGTGGCTAGTGGGCTTCCTCCTGTACCAGTGGATCGTGCCCACGGAGGCCCCGGGCTGGAAGGACCTGCTGGGTGCGCTGTTCCGGGCCCTTGGACTTCCCTTTCCCCTGAGTGCCTTGCTGCCGTGGCTGGGAGCCTCCATCCCGAGCTTCCTGGCTGCCTTCCTCCTCCACGTCCTGCTCGGAAGCCTCGGAAGGAGGTGGAGCCGTGCCGCTTGACCTACGATTGTACGTGATCACGGACGCCACTAGGTGGAGCCGCACCCACGAGGAGGTGGCGGCCGCGGCCCTGCAGGGAGGGGCCACCGTGCTCCAGTTCCGGGAGAAGCGCGCTACCACCCGTGCGCTCTACGAGACCGCCCGGCGGTTACAGGAGCTGTGCAGGGCCTGTGGGGTGCCGTTCATCGTGAACGACCGCCTAGACATCGCCCTGGCGGTGGATGCGGACGGGGTGCACTTAGGATCGGAGGACCTGCCCGTAGCTGTGGCTCGCCGGATCCTGGGACCTCACCGCATCGTGGGAGCTTCCGCGGGGAGTGTGGAGGAGGCCCTGCGGGCGGAGGAGGAGGGGGCGAGTTATCTGGGAGTGGGATCCGTGTACGTCACGGGGACCAAGCCGGATGCGGGAGCGCCCATCGGCCCCGATGGGCTGGTGAAGATCGTCCGGGCGGTCCGCATCCCCGTGGTGGGGATCGGTGGGATCACCCTGGATCGGGTTCCGGAGGTGATCCAGGCGGGAGCGGCCGGGGTGGCGGTGATCTCCGCGGTGGCTGCGGCCGCGGACATGGTGGAGGCCACCCGAGCCCTGCGCCGGGCTGTGGACGAGGCCCTCGCACGGCGACCGGAGGTGCGGATGTGACCGTTCCCAGGGCCCTCACCATCGCGGGTTCGGATTCCGGCGGCGGAGCGGGCATCCAGGCGGACCTCAAAACCTTCTCCGCCCTCGGGGTCTTTGGGATGAGTGCCATCACCGCCATCACGGCCCAGAACACCACGGGAGTCTACGCGGTGCACGAAGTGCCGCCGGAGGTGGTGGCCGCTCAGATCGACGCCGTGGTCACGGACATCGGGGTGGATGCGGCGAAGACCGGGATGCTCAGCAGCGCCCCCATCATCGAGGTGGTGGCGGACCGGATCCGCGCACACCGCATCACGCGGCTCGTGGTGGATCCCGTCATGGTGGCGAAGAGCGGTGCGCCGCTCCTGCGCCCTGAAGCCCGGGAAGCCCTGCGCATGCGGCTGCTCCCCCTCGCCCTGGTGGTGACGCCAAATCTGCCGGAAGCCCAGGTCCTGGTGGGTCGGGAGATCCGGGATCTGGGGGAGATGAAGGAGGCTGCCCGACGGATCGCGGACCTAGGGCCCCGGTTCGTGCTCCTGAAGGGGGGTCATCTCCCCGGCCATCCCGTGGACGTGCTGTACGACGGGGAGGAGTTTTCGGAGCTGGGGGCCGCACGGATCCCCACCAAGCACACCCACGGCACGGGCTGCGTGCTCTCTGCAGCCATCGCCGCGTACTTGAGCCGGGGACTGGAACCCCGGGAGGCCATCCGGCAGGGGAAGGGCTTCGTCACCCGGGCCATCGAGGCGGGCCTTCCCCTCGGGAAGGGATTTGGTCCCTGCAATCCCCTCTTCTCTCTGATCCGGACCCCGGAGGGGGGTCCGTGAGAGGACCAGCTACCCGGTGGATGGCGGAGGTGGCCGTCGCGGTGGCCCTCAGCGCGGCACTGGGAATGCTGAAGGTGTACCAGCTCCCCCAGGGCGGCTCCATCACCGCGGGGAGCATGGTACCCGTGTATTTCGTGGCCCTCCGATGGGGAGCAAGGCGGGGGATCCTAGCCGGGGTGCTCACGGGTCTTGTGAATTTCCTGCTGGAACCCGTGTTCCTCCATCCCGTTCAGTTCCTGCTCGATTATCCCGTAGCCTTCGGAGCCCTGGGGCTTGCGGGGCTGCTGCGGCCTGTTCCGTGGGTGGGCGTGGTGGTGGGAGGAGCGGGGCGCTTCTGCGCCCACTTCCTGAGCGGGGTCGTGTTCTTCCGTCAGTACGCACCCCCGGGGGTGAGCCCCGTGGTGTACTCCGCCGTCTACAACGGCTCGTACATGCTCCCGGAGGTGGGGATCAGCGTCGTTCTCACCCTGCTCCTCCTGCGGGCGCTGCGACGGACGTGAGGGATCCTCGTGCAGAATGCGGAACCCGTAGCGGTGATCGTGGCAGGTGGCCGGGGCCGGTTGCCTTCTGGGCTCAGATCCGCTCCGCTCGTCGTGTGTGCAGAC
>JAVKHN010000027.1:0-23413 GCA_031459935.1 Candidatus Sysuimicrobium calidum
GGTGGTCTACGATGTGGCCCACAACATCGCAAAGCTGGAGACCTATCCCGTGAACGGGAAGGAGGAACGGCTGGTGGTCCACCGCAAGGGCGCCACCCGGGCGTTCCCGCCGGGCCACCCGGAGATCCCTGCCCGGTACCGGGACATCGGCCAGCCCGTACTCATTCCCGGGGACATGGGCCGCTACTCCTTCGTGGCCGTGGGGACCGACCGGGCTCAAGAGGAGACCTTTGGAAGCACCTGCCACGGCGCGGGGCGGGTGCGCAGCCGCAAGGCGGCCCTGCGGGAGCTGCGGGGCGTGGACATCGCCCGACTCCTGGAACAGCGGGGAATCCTCGTCCGGGCCCAGAACCGCAGCCTGCTCGCGGAGGAGGCAAGCGAGGCTTACAAGGATGTGGCAGACGTGGTGGAAGTGTGCCACCGTGCAGGGATCTCCTCCAAGGTGGCGAAGATGCGACCCCTGGGAGTCGTGAAGGGGTAAGGTGGAGCTCGAGCTCACGGAATCCCAGCGCATCCTGCGGCAGACCGTGGAGGCCTTCGCGGCCCGGGAGATCCGGCCGCACGCGTCCCGGTGGGATGAGGAGGCCCGGTTTCCCCACGAGCTCGTTCCCCGTTTGGCCTCCCTGGGGTTGCTGGGGATGACGATCCCCGAGCGGTACGGGGGGAGCGAGCTGGATCTGGTAAGCCAGGTCCTGGCGATCGAGCGGCTGGCATGGGCCGACGGCAGCGTGGCCCTCACCGTGGCCTCCCACAACGGCCTGGCTGCTTCACACATCGCCGCTTTTGGAAGCGAGGCCCAAAAGGCCCGCTATCTCCCCCGGCTCGCCTCCGGGCAGGCCCTGGGAGCTTGGTGCCTCACGGAGCCGCATGCGGGCAGCGACGCGGCTGCCATCCACACGTGGGCGGAGCGACGGGGAGATCGCTACGTGCTCACGGGCACGAAGGCCTTCGTGACCCAGGGCTCCGTGGCGGGCGTGTACGTGGTGCTGGCGAAGACGGATCCCCGGGCCGGCCGGCGCGGCATCAGCGCCTTCGTGGTGGAGCGGGGCACCCCGGGCCTCCGGGTGGGGAAGAAGGAGCGGAAGCTGGGACTGCGGGCCTCGGATACCGCGGAGGTGGCCTTTGAGGAGGCAGAGGTCCCCGCGGAGAACCGCCTCGGCGAGGAGGGAGAAGGATATGCACAGGCCCTGTGGGTGCTGGAGCGGGGCCGGATCGGAATCGGGGCCATGGCCATCGGCATCGGGCGGGCGGCCCTGGAGGCAAGCCTCACCTACAGCCGGCAGCGCACCGCCTTCGGACAGCCCATCGGATCCTTCCAGGCCATCCAGGGGATGCTGGCGGACATGCACACGGAGCTGCTGGCAGGGTGGCTGCTGGTGCTGCGGGCTGCCTGGCTGGTGGACCAAGGGCTGCCGTTCCGGAGGGAGGCGAGCATGGCGAAGCTGCTTGCCTCGGAGGCAGCCCGCAGGGCCACGGAGCGCGCCGTGCAGATCCACGGGGGTTACGGCTTCATCCGGGACTACCCCGTGGAGCGGTATTATCGGGATGTGAAGCTGTGCGAGATCGGGGAGGGAACGAGCGAGATCCAGCGCCTCATCATCGCGAGGGAGATCCTCGGAGGATCGCCATGATCACCACCGTGGTGGGGAGCTACCCCAAGATTCCTGATCCGCCGGCATCAGGCCGGTGGCGGAGTGCAAAGGAGAAGCTGGAACAGGGAGAGATCTCATCGGAGGAATTCCTCCAGGTGGAACGGGAGGTCACCCTGGAGGTGATCCGGGAGCAGGTGGAGGCGGGCATCGAGCTCATCACGGACGGGCAGATCCGGTGGGAGGACTCCCAGACCTATTTCGCCAGAGGGCTCACGGGGTTCACCCTGAACGGCCTGCAGCGATGGTTCGATACGAACATGTACTACCGGATTCCCGTGGCGGAAGGCGAGGTGCTCTGGACGGATCCCATCAGCGTGGAGGACTATCGATTCGCCAAGGCCCGCAGCCCCAGGCCCGTGAAGCCCGTCATCACGGGGCCCTATACCCTCGCCCGCCTGAGCCAGAACCGGTACTACGCCGACTTTGAGGACTTCGTCCTGAACCTGGCCCTGGCCTTAAACCAGGAGCTGCGGGCCCTCGATGCGGAGGATCCGCCCCTCATCCAGGTGGATGAGCCCGCCATCCTAAAGTACAAATCCGACTTCCCCCTCTTCCGGGAGGCCATGATCACCCTGACGGAGGGTGTGCGGGCACCCCTCGCCCTGTACACCTACTTCGGGGATGTGACCGGGATCTATCCCGAGATCCTGGATCTTCCCTTCGACGCCATCGGGCTGGACTTCGTGGCAGGGCCCCGGAACTGGGAGGTGCTGGAGAAAGCTCCCTTCGAGAAGTGGCTGGGGTTCGGGATCCTGGACGCGCGCAACACACGTCTGGAGAGCGTAGAGGAGCTTGTACGGGCCCTGGACCGCGTCTCCCGATACGTTCCCCTGGATCGGGTCTACCTCAACCCCAGCGCGGGACTGGAGTTCCTGCCCCGACAGGTAGCCCGGGCCAAGCTGCAGCGTCTGGTGGAGGCCAAGCGGGCTGCCCTGGGAGTCGGCGTATGATCCCTTCGCACCTCTTCCCCACCACCACCGTGGGTTCCTTCCCCAAACCCCCTCAGCTCCAGCTGGCCCGGCGGAAGCACCGCCGCGGCCAGCTGGACCGGGAAGCCCTCCGGGATCTGGAGCGGCAGGCCACCCGGGAGTGGATCCGCCGACAGGAGGAGCTGGGGCTGGACGTCCTCGTGGACGGGGAGCAGTACCGGGCGGACATGGTGACCTTCTTCGCAGAGGAGCTCGACGGATTCCGGATCGCGGGGATGGTGCGCGCATTTGGGAACCGGTACTACCGGAAGCCCGTGGTGGTCGGCCCGGTGGGCCGGCGGCGTCCCCTTCTGGTGGAGTGGTTTCGGTTCGCCCAATCCCTGACCTCGAAGCCGGTGAAGGCGGTCCTCACGGGTCCTTATACCCTTGCGGAGTGGTCCTTCAACGAGTACTACCCACAGCGGCGGGAGCTGGTTTTGGATCTTGCACGGGTCCTCAGAGAGGAGGTACGGGACCTGGTGCACGCGGGAGCCCGGTACATCCAGATCGACGAGCCCGCCATCCACAGCCGTCCCGAGGAGGACTTCGAACTCGCCCGGGAGGCTTTGACGGTGATCACGGACGGCCTGGAGGCCTACACCATTGTTCATATCTGCTACGGGGACGTGGCGAAGATCTATCCCAGCATGCTGCGGTTGCCCGTGGACCAGATCGACCTGGCCTTTGCCAACACACGATACGCCCTGCTGGAAGTATTTCGAATGTATCCCTTCACCCGGGACGTGGGGCTCGGCGTGATCGACGTGCTCCAGCGACGAGTCGAAACCGTGGAGGAAGTGGTATCGGGAATCCAGCGCGCCCTGGAGGTCTTCACACCGCGTCAGGTGTTCATCTCGCCCGACTGCGGTCTGCGGACGTGCACGATGGACGTGGCCGTCATGAAACTGCAGGCCATGGTGGAAGCGGCTCGCTTCGTGCGCACCATGATCCCGTGACAGAGCCCAGCCGGTCCCGACGCCGTCGCCGGCGGAAAGCCCCGCCCGCTGCTCCGCCTGCGGTACCCAGACCTCTTCCTAAGGGGATTGCGTACACCGGTACGCGTTTCTTCCGGGTCCCCCCTCGCCAGGTGTACGGGATGGTGGCCCGGCTGGATCGCCTGCCGCGGTGGAGCGGGGTATGGATGCGGGCGGAGGTCGTGAAGCGCAAACCCCACGAGGTCACCGTGCGCCTGAGAGGCTATCTGGCTGGAATTCCTGTAGAGTCCGTGATCCGGGCTACCCTGGCCCCGCACACCCAGGTGGTCTGGCAGCAGGTGTACGGTACCTTCCTGGAGTATGCAGGAAGCTTCCAGCTAGAGCCCGTGGAGGAAGGCACTCTCCTCCGCTATGAGGTAAAGCTGAACCCCGGCATCTCGTTCCTCCCTCCGGAGGCGGTCCATCAGATCCTCGTCCAGGAGGTGGAGCACACCCTGAACCGCCTGAAGTGGAGCGCGGAGCGGGACATCCTGAGCGAGGAGCTCAGGCTCCAGCGGGGCCGCCTGCAGGCTCAGGAGCTGGAGGAAGAGAATGCTGCGAACGCATCCGAGGGGTGAGATGCCTCTCCGCCTGCTCACGGAGGAGGACGTCTACCTGTTCCACGAAGGGACGCACATCCGGGCGTACACCAAGCTCGGGGCGCACCCCGTGGAGGGCGGAACGTACTTCGCTGTGTGGGCGCCGAACGCGGTGCGTGTCTGTGTGATCGGAGACTTCAACGGGTGGGATCCGGATCGTCATCCTCTATCCCTCCGCGGGAGTTCCGGCATCTGGGAGGGATTCGTGGCAGGGGTGAAACCCGGAGCTCGCTACAAGTACCGCATCGTGTCCCGGCACGGCCCGGTGCTGGACAAGGTGGATCCCTTCGCGTTCCGGACAGAGATCCCGCCCGGAACCGCCTCCATCGTGTGGGATCTCGCCCACGAGTGGACGGATGCGGAGTGGATAGCGCGGCGGGCGAAACGCAATACCCGGGAGGCGCCCGTGGCCATTTACGAGGTGCACCTGGGCTCGTGGCGGCGCCGGGAGGACGGCGGTTTTCTCTCCTACCGGGAGCTGGCACCGCTGCTGGCCGCATATGTCCAGGAGATGGGGTTCACCCACGTGGAGCTCCTGCCCGTGATGGAGCATCCCTACTACGGCTCCTGGGGCTACCAGGTCACGGGCTACTTCGCTCCCACGGGCCGCTACGGCACCCCTCAGGACTTCATGTACCTGGTGGACACCCTCCACCGAGCTGGGATCGGAGTGATCCTGGACTGGGTTCCATCCCACTTTGCCACGGACCCGCACGGCCTGGCTTTCTTCGACGGCACCCATCTCTATGAACATGCGGATCCCCGGCGGGGCCTGCATCCCGACTGGGGAAGCGCCATCTTCAACTACGGCCGCCACGAGGTCCAAAGCTTCCTCCTCAGCAGCGCTCTGTTCTGGCTGGACCGCTACCACGCGGACGGGCTTCGGGTGGACGCGGTGGCTTCCATGCTGTACCTGGACTACTCCCGGCCCGAGGGGCAGTGGGTCCCCAACGAGTACGGCGGAAGGGAAAACCTGGAGGCCATCGCCTTTCTGCGGCGTCTGAACGAGGTGGTGTATCAGAACTACCCGGACGTGCAGACCATCGCGGAGGAGAGCACCGCTTGGCCCCTCGTTTCCCGTCCCACCTACCTTGGCGGCCTGGGGTTCGGGTTCAAGTGGGACATGGGGTGGATGCACGATACCCTGCAGTACATGAGCCGGGACCCGATCTACCGCAAGTACCACCACGAGGAGCTCACCTTCCGCATGCTCTACGCCTTTGCGGAGAACTTCGTCCTGCCCCTGTCCCACGACGAGGTGGTGCACGGAAAACGCTCCCTGCTGGAGAAGATGCCCGGGGACGACTGGCAGAAGTTCGCGAACCTGCGGCTGCTGCTGGGCTACATGTACGGCCAGCCCGGTAAGAAACTTCTCTTCATGGGCTCGGAGTTCGGACAGCGGCGGGAGTGGGACCACCAGACGCAGCTGGACTGGCAATTGCTGGCAGATCCCCGCCACCGGGGCGTGCAACGGTGGGTGCAGGACCTGAACCGTGCCTACCGCACGGAGCCTGCCCTCCACCAGCTGGACTGTGAGCCGGAGGGGTTCGAGTGGATCGAGCCCCACGACAGGGATTCCAGCGTCCTGGTGTTCCTGCGCAAAAGCCGACAAGGCGACTCGGTGCTCGTGGCCTGCAACTTCACCCCCGTGCCCAGGCCTCATTACCGGGTGGGTGTGCCCCGGCCCGGGTTCTGGCGGGAGATTCTCAACAGCGACGCGGAGCTGTACGGTGGATCCGGCTGGGGGAACCTGGGCGGAGCTCGGACGGAGGCTACCCCCGCCCACGGCCGGCCATACTCCCTGGACCTGACGCTGCCGCCCCTGGGGGCGGTGTTTTTGCGGTGGGAGCGGGAATGAAGGTCCTGCCGGGACGTCCAGCTCCCCTCGGTGCCCTCTGGGACGGGCAGGGGGTGAACTTCGCGGTGGGAAGCGTCCACGCGGAGGCCATCGAACTCCTGCTGTTCGACCGGCCGGAAGACCCGGAGCCGGCCCACGTGATTTCTCTCCCGGCGCGCACGGGCTCCGTCTGGCATGGATACATTCCGGGGCTCCGCCCGGGGCAGCTGTACGGCTACCGGGCATACGGTCCCTACGACCCCTCCCGGGGCCACCGCTACAACCCCCACAAGGTCCTGCTGGATCCATATGCGAGGGCCATCGGTCGGAACCTCCGCTGGCACGACAGTCTCTACGGCTATCGGATGGGGGATCCTCAAGGGGATCTCTCCTTCGATGCCCGCAGCAGCGCTCCGTACGCTCCCCTCGCCGCGGTGGTGGATCCCTCTTTCGATTGGGAGGACGACCGCCCGCCGCGGATCCCTTGGGAGGAGACGGTGATCTACGAGACCCATGTGAAGGGGATCAGCAAGCTGCACCCGGAAGTTCCCGAGGCGCTGCGGGGGACGTTCCTGGGACTCGCCTGCGAGCCCATCCTGGACCATCTCCGCCGGCTGGGGGTCACCGCGGTGGAACTGTTGCCCGTGCAGGCCGCGGTCCAGGATCGGCGCCTGGTGGAGCGGGGCCTTGCCAACTACTGGGGGTACAACCCCCTGGCGTTTCTGGCTCCGGATCCCCGGTTCGCCACCGGAGAGGGGATCCTGGCAGTGCGGGAGTTCAAGGCCATGGTGCGGGCGCTGCACCGGGCGGGGCTTGAGGTGATCCTGGACGTGGTGCTGAACCATACGGGAGAGGGGGATCATCGGGGTCCTACCCTTTCCCTGCGGGGACTGGATAACCGTGCATATTACCGGCTGCAGCCCGATAACCCGAGATTTTGCTGGGACGTCACGGGAACGGGAAACACCCTGGACTTCTCTAGCCCCCTCGTGGTGCGGCTGGCCTTGGATACCCTCCGGTACTGGGTCGTGGAGATGCACGTGGATGGATTCCGCCTGGACCTCGCCCCGGTTCTGGGCCGGGTAGGGGAGCGGGTGGATCTCCGGTCCGCCTTCTTCGAGCGGGTGGCGGAGGATCCCGTGCTCTCCCGGGTGAAGCTCATCGCGGAACCCTGGGACCTGGGACCGGACGGGTATCAGCTGGGACGCTTTCCGCCGCCCTGGCGGGAGTGGAACGATCGGTACCGGGACGCGGTGCGGCGGTTCTGGCGGGGGGATGCGGGCATGAGCGGAGAGATGGCGGCGCGGATGGTGGGAAGCCCGGACCTCTACCCTGTAAGAGGTCCCCTTGCCTCCGTGAACTACGTCACCTGCCACGACGGATTCACCCTGGAGGACCTGGTGAGCTACCGGCGCAAGCACAACGAGGCGAATGGCGAAGGAAACCGCGACGGCCCGGAGGAGAACTACAGCACGAACTGCGGCGTGGAAGGGCCCAGCGAGGATCCCGCAGTGATCCGGTGTCGGGAGACCCTCAAACGCAGCCAGCTTGCCACCCTGCTGCTCTCGCAGGGGGTTCCCATGCTCCTGGGAGGGGACGAGCTCTGCCGCACCCAGCGGGGGAACAACAATGCCTACTGCCAGGACAACGAGCTCAGCTGGTACGACTGGAACCTCGATCCCCGTCAAAGGGCCTTCCTGCGGTTCGTGCAGGGAGCTGTGGTCTTCCGGAAAAAGCATTCCGTGTTCCGCCAGGGGACCTTTCCACACGTGCGGTGGTGGCACCCCGAGGGCCGGGAGGTGGCGGGCGGGGAGTGGGAGACGCTGCGCGCGTTCGGCCTGCTCCTTCTGGGCGAGGGGGAGAGCTTCCTGGTCCTCCTCAACGGCGGCGGGGAGCCCGTACGGTTTCAGCTCCCGGAGAGCCCGAGGGGCTGGCAGCGGCTGTGGCGTACGGACCCTGAGGATCGAACCGAACCCGGGCACGTCGAAGGGACGTTTCTCCTTCCGCCGCGTCAGCTGGAGGTGCTGTGCTCAGGCCGGTGAGGTGGACAGGAGGCCGGCTTCGCGGGTGAGGCTGCGGATGCGTGGGGGCGCGCGCACGTTCGGAGTTCAGCTCGCCTACTGGGACATCTCGGGCCGCCTGCGCAGATCCTCCCCGGATGCCGTGCGGGTGGTGGTGGAGGCCCTGGGGATGGATCCACACGCTCCTCCACCCGCCGTGGAACCCGTGACCGTGGCGTGGGACGGACGGATCCGGATCCCCCTATGGCTCCAGGCGGCGCCGGATCGGGTGGCCTGCTGGGTGCGACGGGAGGACGGGGAGGAGGTGGCTTGGCGCCACCTGGCCGTGGTCAGCCGAAGATCAGGGGGGTGGGAGGTCCGGGTGCCACAACGGTTCCCTCTCGGAGTGCACGAGGTGCGGATCGAGCTGGACGGAAAGGATCACGGCACCACGGTGATCTCGGCCCCCCGCCGGATCGGTGTGCAGGGTGGAATCTGGGGGGTGTTCGTGCCCCTCTACGCGCTGTGGTCCCGCAGTGGCCAGGACATCGGGGATTTCGAGGACCTCCGGAGGTTCGGGGAGTGGGTGACCGCCCGCGGGGGACAGCTGGTGGGAACCCTGCCGCTTCTGCCCGTCTTCCCAGAGGACCCCAGTCCCTACCGTCCCCTGAGCCGGTTGCTGTGGAACGAGCTCTTCGTCCACCTGCCCGATGACACGGGATCTCCCACTGGACAGCTCGTGGACTACCGCGCGGCCTTCGCCCGAAAGCGGGAGCGTCTGATGGAGCGCAGCGCATGCCTCCGTCCGGCGGAGGAATCGGAGTTCCAGGCGTGGCTCGCGGCGCATCCCCACGTGGAGGACTATGCCCGGTTCCGCTCCGCCCTGGAGCGGTTTCCACCTTCGTGGCGCACCTGGCCTCAGGCCGTGCGGGAAGACGAGGAGTTCGGAGAGCTCCTTCCTGCGGCCGCCCGGGCGTATGCCTACGGCCAGTGGCTGGCCCACCGGCAGCTGGAACGCGTGGCGCGGACAGGCCCCGGTCTCTATCTGGACTTTCCCCTGGGGGTACACCCGGATGGCTACGACGCCTGGCGATTCCGAGAGCTCTTCGTGGATGGGATTTCCGTGGGAGCTCCCCCGGACCCCTTCGCAGCACAGGGCCAGGACTGGGGATTCGCACCTCTCCACCCTCTGCGCATCCGCGAGGAGGGATACGCGTATCTGCGCCGCTGCCTTGCGCACCACCTTCGGGTGGCCCGGCTCCTCCGGGTGGATCACGTGATGGGGCTTCACCGACTCTACTGGATCCCCAGAGGGTTTCCTGCCTCCGAGGGGGTGTACGTGCGATACCCTGCAGAAGAACTCTACGCGGTGCTCCTTCTCGAGGCCTGGCGCCACGGGACTGCGGTGGTGGGGGAGGATCTGGGGACGGTGCCCCGGGCGGTGCGCTCCAGGCTGGACCGGCACGGTCTGTGGCGGATGTACGTGCTGATCTTCGAGGGGGATCCCTCCGGCCCGCGGGAGCCTCCGCCGAACACCGTGGCCTCCCTGGGAACCCACGACACCCCTCCCTTCGCCGCCTTCTGGAGGGGAGAGGACATTGGAGAACGAGAGGCTCTGGGCCTGGTGGACCCAGACCAGGCGCGGAGGGAGCGGGCGCATCGGGAACGCGTGGTCGCGGGCCTGGCGCACGCCTTTGGGGTGGATCCCGCGGACGTGGCGCAGGCACTGCGCGCGAGCCTGCGATTTCTGGCTTCCAGTCGGGCCGCGTGCGTGCTGGTGAACCTGGAGGACCTGTGGCTGGAGCACAGACCTCAGAACCTCCCGGGAACCGCAGACCACCAATACCCCAACTGGCGGCGAAGGCTCCGGTATGCCCTGGACGATCTGGATACCCTCCCCGAGGTCCGGTCCGCTCTTGAGGATGTGCGTCTGGGACAGATCAGATCTCCCCACCAGGCGACAGACGTTCGATCTTGATGTCCCTCTGCCCGGGGTGGTAACCTCTGTGTGCAGAGCGGATCCCCTCTACGGAACGCGTACCCACTTTGTCCTATTTTTCCCGCCGTGATGGGGTCGTGACTCGATCGCTCCGTCCCGTGGATCGGCTTTGCCCCCTCTGTGCCGTGGGAGAATTGCATGCGGGTTGCTCTGCTCGCGTGGGAGTCGTTGCACTCCATTGCTGTTGGTGGGGTCGCGGTACACGTGACGGAGCTGGCTGCGGCTCTTGAGCGCAGGGGCCACGAGGTCCATGTGTTCACCCGTATGGGTCCCGGCCAACCCCACCTGGAGCGGATCCACGGCGTCTGGTACCACCGATGTCCCTTTGATCTGCACCATGATTTCGTGGAGGAGATCCACAACATGTGCCGCTCCTTCGTGCATCATCTCTTCGCCACGGAGGACTACATGGGGGCGGGCTTCGATGTGGTCCATGCCCATGACTGGCTGACGGCCCTGGCGATGATCTGGATCAAGGAGGGGAGAGGGCGGAAGGGGATCCTAACTATGCACTCCACCGAATACGGGCGGTGCGGGAATCAGTTCTTCGGGGGAAAGTCCGCCCGCATCCGGGACCTAGAGTGGCAGGGGACCTACTGGGCGGATCGAGTGATCGCGGTCTCACATGCCCTCGGGCGGGAGCTCCAGTGGATCTATCATCTTCCGGAGTGGAAGATCCACGTGATCTACAACGGAATCAACCCGCACGCCTTCGATGGCTTCATCGACGCGGGGGCGGTGAAAGGACGGTACGGGATCGGCCCCATGGATCCCACGATCCTGTTCTGCGGACGGGTGACGTATCAGAAGGGTCCGGATCTCCTGGTGGGTGCCATCCCCATGATCCTGCACTACCATCCCCATGCCAAGTTCGTATTCGTCGGAGATGGAGATCTGCGGTGGAGCTGCGAGGAGCAAGCTCGCGGGCTCGGTGTGGCTCACGCCTGTCGGTTTCTGGGATACCGGAACGGAGGAGAGCTCATCGATCTGTACAAAGCATGTGACGGGGTCTGCGTGCCGAGCCGGAACGAGCCCTTCGGCCTCACCATCCTGGAGGCCTGGAGCGCGGGGAAACCCGTGGTGGTCACGAAGAACGGGGGTCCGGACGAATATGTGGAGCATGGGGTGAACGGCCTCAAGATCTATGCCCATCCGGAGTCCGTGGCCTGGGGAATCGGAACGCTTTTCCAGGACTTTGAGCGTGCGCGGTGGATGGGGCGGAACGGGCGGATGACGGTGGAAGGCTCTTTCGGCTGGGATCGGGTAGCGGAGCAGACTCTGTCGGTTTATGCTGCATGAGGGAGGATGCCGTGAGTGGCGTGTTTCACCTGTTGGGACTCCACATGCACCAGCCGCCTGGAAATCTGGCGCTCCTAGTGGAGACGAACCCGTGGGAGGCCCAGCAGATCCTCCTGTGTTACGCGCGGCCCCTCAAGTACGCTCGCCGCTATCCGGAGGTCGCTCGGTTCTGCGTGGGGTTTTCGGGAATCCTGCTCGAGCAGCTTCAGGATCCGTACGTGGTGGCCCGCTACGCGCACGTCGTGGACATTCCCCGCATGCTGGACGAATACCGAAACACACCGAACATCGAGATCGTGGGGATGGGATACTACCATCCTGTGTTCCCGTTGATCCCTCCTGAGGACTGGGAGGATCAGGTGGAACGGGGGAAGAGGAAAATCCTGGAGGTCTTCGGCCGGGAGCCACGGGTCTTCTGGCCTCCCGAGCTGGCCTTCACCATGGAGATGATCCCGGTGCTGGTGCGGCACGGATACCAGTACGTGGTTGTGGACGGCGTGCACGTCCGGCCGAAGGAGGGACTGGAGTGGGAGGACGTTCTTTACCATCCCCACTGGGCGGAGTACGGCGGGGCCCGGATGGTGGTCGTCCCCCGGGACCGGGATCTGAGCAACGCCCAGCAGAGCGGCCTGGACCCTGCCTGGTTCGATGGACAGGTGCAGCACAAAACCGCGCGGGCCCGCAGGCCGTGCCTAGTGACCACCTGGACGGACGGGGAGAACGGAGGATGGTTCCGACAGATCCACGAGGAGGCGGGCTTTTGGGGACACTTCTTTGCTCCGTACATGGAGCGAGTGCGGGCAGGCCAGATGTCCATCCGACCCATCTCGCTTTCGGAGTACGTGCGCGAACACCCGCCTGTGTCCGAGGTGCAGGTGGAGCGGGGTGCGTGGAGCATCGGCCCGAGAGGAGGGAAGGACTTCTCCCAGTGGGCGGGATCGCCGGCCCAGCAGCAGGCCCTGCGGGAACTGTGGGAGGTAAGCCGGCGCTACCACGAGGTCCGGCGGTGGGCGGAGAAGCTGGAGAAGCTAGAGGAAGCTCGGGAAAAGCTTGGGCAGGCACGGGAGGCCATCCTCCGGGCGGAGACGAGCTGCTATCTCTTCTGGGGAGATGCCTGGATTCCACAGCTGTATGCACAGACCGAGACTGCCCGCCGGTTGCTGGAGGAGGTCGAAAGGAGAACGCACCGAGAATGACGAGGGTGGCAGCGGCCGGAAACCGAAGACCAGCGTGGGAGGGCGAACCATGAGGTGCTGGTTCTGCGACCAGGAGGCCCGAGGGACCTGTGCCGCGTGTGGACGTGGGCTGTGCTACCAGCACGTGCACATCCACGACGAGATGACCCTAGCCAAGTCGGACACCAGCACCGGATATGCCAGCTACTACAACGTGTACGGCGCCCTGAAGTGCTCTGACTGCCGCCTTGCGTGGAAGTCGTACGTCCCGCAACGCTAGTTCCAGGACCCTCGGCCCCGGGTCACCGGCTCCCTGGTGGCAGACGGCGGTCATCTACCACATCTATCTCCGGTCCTTCCAGGACACCGACGGAGACGGGGTGGGTGACCTCCCCGGAGTCCTCCGGCGGCTGGATTACCTCACAGACCTGGGAGTGGAGGCAATCTGGCTCAGCCCCTTCTATCCATCGCCTCAGAGGGACTTCGGGTACGACGTGGCAGATTACTGCGATGTGGATCCCACCTTCGGCACCCTCGCCGGTTTCGATCGCTTGCTCTCGGAAGCCCATACGCGAGGCCTGCGGGTAATCCTGGACCTTGTGGCCAACCACACCAGCAGCGAGCACCCCTGGTTTGTGGAGTCCCGCGCAAGCCGCACGAACCCCAAGCGGGACTGGTACGTGTGGCGTGACCCCGGCCCGGACGGAGGACCGCCCAACAACTGGCTCAGCTTCTTCGGCGGACCCGCCTGGACCCTGGATCCGCAGACCGGACAGTACTATCTGCACCACTTCCTGCCCGAGCAGCCCGACCTGAACTACCGCCATCCGGAGGTCCTGGAGGCCATGCTGGAGGTGATGCGGTTCTGGCTGGAACGGGGAGTGGACGGGTTCCGGGTGGACTCCGTAGCTCGCCTCGTGGAGGACGCGCTGTTCCGGGATGAGCCTCCCAACCCCACGTGGCGCCCCGGCATGCGGGAGCGAGACCGACTGCTGCACATCTACACGGACCACCAGCCGGAGACCCACGAGGTGCTCCGGCACTTCCGGGCCCTGCTGGATCGGTACAGCGAGCCCGGGAGGGAGCGCGTCCTCATCGGGGAGGTGTATGCGCCCTTCGAGATCCTGATGTCCTACTACGGCTCTCCGGAGGCCCCCGAGTGCCACTTCCCCTTCAACTTCGCCCTGGTGGAGCTTCCGTCCGAGCAGTGGACCGCGGATCGCTTGAGGGCGCTGGTGGACGCTTACGAGTCTGCCCTGCCCGATTGGGCCTGGCCCAGCTGGGTCCTGGGGAACCACGACCGACCCCGGGTGGCAAGCCGCCTGGGGGAGGAACGGACCCGCCTCGCCCACTTCTTGCTGCTCACCCTGCGGGGAACGCCTACCCTCTACTACGGGGATGAGCTGGGGACCCACGACCTGGAGGTTCCACCGGACCAGGTGCGGGATCTGCCGGGCCTTCGGGAGCACGGAGGCCGGTGGTCCCGGGACGCGGCGCGGGCTCCCATGCCGTGGGACGACTCCCCGGGGGCGGGATTCACCACGGGAACGCCCTGGCTTAGCCTTCCTCCGGATTTCCGCACGCGCAACGTGGCCGCCCAGCGGCAGGATCCGCGTTCCATCCTCCACCTCGTTCGGCATCTGCTGCACGTGCGCCGCGAGTCCGCGGCACTGACCTTGGGGGCTTACCGGTCCATCCCCGCGCCCGCGGGCATCTACGTGTACGAGCGACCCGCGGATTCCGACCGGCTGCTCGTGGCCCTCAACTTCACAGACCGCACGCAAACCCTGGACGCCTCCGGCCAGGTCCTCCTCTCCACGCACCTGGACCGGTGCGGCCCGGAGCGGGCCCCGCTGCTGCTGCGACCGTACGAAGGGATCCTCCTGCGGCCCGCAGGATAGGGTGGTACCATGGAGGTGACTACGGACCGCGGGGAGGCGGCATGCTCGGCTTTCGGAAGGGTCCCACCCGGGAACAGGTTCTTGAGGTGCTGCGGGATGTGCAGGATCCGGAGCTGCACCGGTCCATCGTGGAACTGGACATGATCCGGGACGTGCAGATTCGGGGTGGAGTGGTGCGGGTGGAAGCGTTGCTCACCATCAGCGGGTGTCCGCTCCGGGAGACCATCGTGCAGGCCATCGAGGAGCGGGTGCGCCAGCTTCCCGGTGTGGAGAGGGTAGAGGTGCAGCTGGGCGTGATGACCCAGGAGCAGCGGCAGGCCCTCATCCAAAAGCTGCGGGGACCTCAGATGCCCGACCGCCCCGCCTCCTTCCTGATGCCTGAGTCCAAAGTCCGCGTGCTCCCAGTAGCGAGCGGCAAGGGAGGAGTAGGGAAATCCACGGTGACCGCAAACCTGGCTGCCGCTCTGGCCCTGCGGGGCCTCCGGGTGGGAGTGCTGGACGCGGACGTGTACGGCTTCAGCATTCCGAAGATGCTGGGGATCCAGGGACGGCCCACCGTGATTGACCAGATGATCCTGCCCCTGGAGCGGGACGGCGTGCGCGCCATCTCCATGGGCATGCTGGTGGATGCGAACGAGGCCGTCATCTGGCGGGGACCCATGCTCCACAAGGCCCTCGCCACCTTCATTCAGGAGGTCCACTGGGGGGACATCGAGGTGCTGCTCCTGGACCTTCCGCCGGGGACCGGAGACGTCTCGATTTCCATCGCGCAGCTGCTGCCCTGGGGGGAGATGATCCTCGTAACCACGCCTCAGGAGGCTGCGGTGGAGGTGGCCCAGCGGGCGGCCCGCATGGCGGAGAAGGTGGGGATGCGGGTGGCGGGGGTCATCGAAAACATGTCCTACTACCAACCCCATCCGGAAGCGGAACCCCTCTACCTGTTCGGGAAGGGCGGCGGGAGGATGCTGGCGGAGCGCATCGGCACGGAACTCCTGGCCGAGATCCCGCTGGATCCCCGGGTGCGGGAGGGGAGCGATCGAGGAGAGCCCATCGTGCGCACGCACCCGGACTCCGTGGCCGCTAGGGCCTTCTTCCAAGCTGCGGATCGGCTCCTGGCGCAGAGCCGGGTCTCGAGGTGATGCGGGGTGCCGGATCTCTACCATAACTACATCCGGGGCCGATGGGTGCCGGCCCGTTCGGGTGCCGTCTTCGAGTCCATCAACCCGGCCACGGGGGAGGTTCTGGGGATCTGTGCCTCCTCCGGCCCGGAGGACGTGGCGGAGGCCGTGGCCGTGGCGAAGGAGGCCTTCCCGAGGTGGCGCAAGGTCCCCGCTCCCCGGCGGGCGGAGATCCTGTACCGGGCCGCGGAGTTGCTGGTGCGGCGCAAGGAGCACTACGCGCGACTCATGACCCTGGAGATGGGCAAGATCCTCCTCGAGAGCCGCGGGGACGTGCAGGAGGCCATCGACATGACCTACTTCCTCGCGGGGGAGGGGCGCCGCCTACACGGGTACACCACGCCCAGCGAGATGCCCAGGAAAGTCGCCTACTGCGTGCGCCAGCCCGTAGGGGTGGTGGGGGTCATCACTCCCTGGAACTTCCCATTCGCCATCCCCAGCTGGAAGATCATCCCCGCCCTGGTCTGCGGGAACACCGTAGTTTTCAAGCCCGCGCCCGAAGTTCCCATCTTAGGCGTGGAGTTCGTGCGGGTGCTGGAGGAGGCGGGGCTTCCACCCGGTGTGCTGAACCTGGTCCTGGGCGGGGACGAGGCGGGCGCGGCCCTGGTGGACCATCCGGATGTAAGCCTCATCTCCTTCACCGGCTCCACGGAGGTGGGGCTAGCGGTGGCGGAACGGTGCGCCCGCATGGGCAAGAGGGTCTCCCTGGAGATGGGTGGCAAGAACGCGGCCATCATCATGGACGACGCGGACCTGGATCTGGTGGCAGAAGCCCTCACGTGGAGCGCCTTCGGAACTTCAGGGCAGCGGTGCACCGCCTGCAGCCGCATCGTGGTGCACCCAAAGGTGCACGGGGATGTAGCGGATGTGCTGGTGGATCGGGCAAGGCGTCTGAGGCTGGGGAACGGCCTGGACCCGGAAACCGAGGTCGGGCCGCTGGTGAGCGAGGCGCAGCTGGAGAAGGTGGATCGGTACGTGCGCATCGGCCGGGAGGAGGGAGCGGTGGTGCTGGTGGGAGGGAACCGGGCCACGGAGGGAGACCTCGCCCGTGGGTTCTTCTTCCGGCCCACGGTCTTCGACCGGGTCCATCCCCGCATGCGCATCGCTCAGGAGGAGATCTTCGGCCCCGTGGTGGCGCTCCTGCGAGCGGAGAATCTGGAGGAGGCGATCCACATCGTGAACGACGTGCGGTACGGGCTCAGCGCCTCCATCTTCACCCGGGACATCCAAAAGGCCATGTGGGCCGTGGAGGACCTCCACACGGGGATCGTGTACGTGAACCACGGGACCATCGGGGCGGAGGTGCACCTGCCCTTCGGGGGCACCAAGTTCACGGGGAACGGCCACCGGGAGGGCGGAATCCAGGTGCTGGACGTCTTCACGGAGTGGAAGTCCGTCTACATCGACTACAGCGGACGGCTCCAGCGGGCCCAGATCGACCTGGAGCCCGTGGACTTCGGGAAGGAGGGAGAGGCATGAGTGCACCCCTGGGATATACGGATCCTCTGTACATCCTGGCCTTCGATCACCGGGAGTCCTTCAAGAGGTTGGTGGGGGTGAAGGGAGAGCCCACCCGTGAGGAGCACCGGAAGATCTCCCAGGCAAAGAGGGTGATCTTCGAAGGCTTCGAACGGGCCCTGGCAGAGGGAGCCACGCGGGAGACGTGCGGCATCCTGGTGGACGAGGAGTTCGGCGCGGAGATCGCCCGAACCGCGAGGGCCAGGGGATACCTCTTTGCCATGCCCGTGGAGAAATCCGGCCAGAAGGAGTTCGATTTCGCATACGGGGAGGCCTTCGGGGAGCACATCGAGGCCTTCGACCCCACCTTCGCGAAGGTCCTGGTGCGCTACAACCCGGAAGGGGACGAGGCGCTGAACCGGCGCCAGGCCCACAGACTCCGGCGGCTTTCCAGTTGGCTGCACGAGCGCGGCCGGAGGTTCCTCTTCGAACTGCTGGTGCCGCCGGAGGAGCACCAGCTTGCCGCGGTGGGAGGAGATGCGGGCCGTTACGATCGGGAGATCCGACCCCGGCTCATGGTGGCTGCGGTCCAGGAGCTCCAGGAGGCGGGGGTTGAGCCGGACGTGTGGAAGATCGAGGGACTGGATCACAGGGAGGACTGCGAGCGGGTGGCCGCCCAGGTTCGAAGCGGTGGCCGCGGCACGGTCTCGTGCGTGGTGCTCGGAAGAGGCGCAGACGAGGCCGCGGTGGTACGTTGGCTCCGGGCGGGCGCGGGGGTTCCCGGATACATCGGATTCGCCATCGGCCGCACCATCTGGCACGACCCGCTCAAGGCTTACCTGGAGGGAAAGCTGGACGAGCAGGCGGCTGCAGAACAGGTGGCAGCCAACTACCGCCGGATGATGGACGTGTACCGGGAGGCCGAGCAGGGGGCGAGCGTGCATCCGTGAGCCCTGCGGATGCCCGTCTCCCCCGGGCACTACAGGGTGCTGGGTTCGTCCACGCCGACCCAGCGGGCACCCGTGGTCCACACCTCCTTCTTCCAGATGGGGACCCGCACCTTGAGGGTATCGATGGCGTACCGCCCAGCCTCGAAGGCCTCCCTGCGGTGGGGAGCGGAGACCGCCACCGCCACGCTGATCTCTCCGACCTCCAGGCGTCCCAGGCGGTGCACCATGGCCACCCGCAGCACCGGCCACCGGGCCATGATCTCCTCCGCGATCCGCAGCATCTCCTTGCGGGCGAGGGCACCGTATGCCTCGTAGTCCAGGTGCAGCACCTGCTGTCCCCGGGTGTTCTGCCGCACGGTTCCCAGGAACAGGACCACCGCACCCGCGTGCGGATGCTGCACGCGGCGCAGCAGGTCCTCCACGGGGATGGGCATCTCCGTGAGGTCCACGAAGGCATCGGCTCCTCCGCTTACGGGGGGGATCAGCACCACCTCGTCTCCATCCCGGAGGAGGTGGGTTTCGGAGACGTACTCATCTTGCACCGCGAAGCGAGGGGTGGGCAGGGCGTGCAGGGCCGGGAAGCGCGCCGTGAGCCGCCTCCACACGGAAGCGGGGGTGGCTGTGTCATCTATGCTGAGCTCCAGGAGGGAGGTTCCCACCGCCTCCCGGTAAACGGCGAAGAGCCGAACCCGTACCTGCATCATGCCCCCTCCTGCGTCCGGTTCCCTCCCCCGTCATTGTAATCGCTGGAACGCGGAAGGCTTACGGATGCGGGCGAGGTCCCTTCACATCCTAGACCCGTATGCGGTGCCGGGCAGGGAGTGCAAGGCCCAGCTGCACTGCCACACCACCGCCTCGGACGGAAAGCTCCAGCCCCAGGAGGTGGTGGACCGCTACCGGGAGGCGGGGTACGCCTTCCTCGCCCTCACGGACCATGACCGGATCACGTGGGTGGAGGCACCGGAGGACCAGGATTTCTGCGTGATCCCCGGGGTGGAGCGCACCGTTCCCTGGCCCGTGCGGCCCCTGGGCCCGCACCTCGGCTGTCTATTTGTGCACCGGCTGCCGGAGGGACGAAGTGCCCGGGCCCTGCTGGAGGATGTGTCCGCTCAGGGAGGCATTGCCTGTCTGAACCACCCCAGCTGGAGAGGGAACCTCTGGACCGCCCAGTGGACGGACGCCGTGCTCCGGCGCCTGTGGGGGTACCGATTGGTGGAGGTGTGGAACCCTCATTCGGACCCGGAGGAGGACGTCCGGCGGTGGGTGGCCGCCTGCCGCCGGTACGGTCCCGGATGTCCTGTGGCCCCGGTGGCGAGCGACGACCTCCACGAAGAAGGGGATTTCAACCGCGGGTGGATCGTGGTCCGGGTGGAGGCCATCACCCGGGAGGCCCTGCGTGGCGCGCTGCTTCGGGGAGCCGTGTACGCCAGCACGGGGCCCGCTGCGCGGTTCGGAGCTCGGGAGGGAGGTATCTTCGCGCAGACGGACGCCTCGTGGATCCGGTTCTACGATGCCCAGCACCGGCTCCGATACGAGGCCCCTGGCCCGGAGGCCCAGTACGAGCCAGGGACGGACGATGGCTTCGTGCGCGTGGAGTGCGTGGGCCGCAGCGGTGCCCGGGCATGGTCCGCCGCCTTCTGGGTGGTGCCGGAAGAAGCCATGCTACCATGAAGGACGACAGACCGCCACCATGGAGATCTGGTATCGAGCCCCCGAGCGGTTCCCCATGGTCCGACCGGGAGACGACCTCCCGGGGGTGGTGGTGGGGTGTCTGGAGGCGGAGAACCTGCTTCCGAGGGATGGCGACGTCATCGTCATCGCGCACAAGGTGGTCTCCATCGCGGAGGGACGGGTGGTCTCCCTGGAGGCTGTAAACCCTTCCCCGCAGGCCCAAGCCCTGGCCCGGGAGGTGGGGAAGGACCCGCGGCTCGTGGAGATCATCCTGCAGGAGTCTGCGGAGGTGCTCCGCAGCCGTCCTGGGCTGCTCATCACCCGCCACCGCCTCGGATTCGTGTGCGCCAACGCGGGAGTGGACCACTCCAACGCAGGGCCTGGAAAGGTCGTGCTCCTTCCCGAAGATCCGGATCGATCCGCGTTCCAGATCCGGGAACGCATCGAGCAGGCCTTCGGAGCCCGGTGTGGGGTGATCGTGTCGGATACCCATGGTCGGGCGCACCGGGAGGGAGCGGTAGGGGTGTGCATCGGGCTTGCAGGCCTGTCCCCGTTCCTGGATCACCGGGGCCGACAGGACCTCTTCGGATACGTCCTCCGGACGTCCGTGGAGGCCCTGGCGGACGAGCTGGCCTCCGGGGCCACGATCCTCATGGGGCAGTCCGCGGAACGCCGGCCGCTCGTCCTCATCCGGGGAGTACGCGCGGAGCAGGAAGGAGGATCTGCCCGGGCGCTGATCCGGCCCAGAGAACGGGACCTGTTCGGGTAGTCCCTGAGGTGTCGCAACGACACCCGAGCCGGGTGGCGGATGTGCATCCGTCTGCGAGTCTGGGTTGTACAATGGGTTCGTTGTGGCAAAAATCCGTACGGAGGGGTGTATGCGGGCGGTACGCATCCACGAACACGGCGGGCCGGAGGTCCTGAGGATGGAGGAGCTCCCCATCCCTACGCCGGGTCCCGGGCAAGCACTGGTGCGGCTGGAGGCCGTGGGTGTGAACTTTATTGACGTCTACCAGCGGCGGGGGCTTTACCGCCTCGACCTGCCCGTGATCCTGGGGCAGGAAGGTGCAGGGGTGGTAGAAGCCGTGGGACCGGATGTCCAGGAGGTACGGGTAGGAGACCGTGTGGCGTTTACGAACGTGCAGGGAGCCTATGCGGAGTACGTGGTGGCGCCCGTGTGGCGTCTGGTCCGGGTTCCGGAGGGGGTCACGAGCGAGCAGGCGGCGGCGGTCATGCTGCAGGGCATCACCGCGCACTACCTCACCCACTCCACCTACCCCATCCGGCCTGGGGATGTGGTGCTCGTCCACGCGGCGGCGGGCGGTACGGGTCTGCTGCTGGTACAGATGGCCAGGCGCCGGGGCGCCCGGGTGATCGGAACCGTCTCCACGGAGGAAAAGGCCCAGCTGGCGCGGCAAGCTGGGGCGGACGAGGTCATCCTCTACACCCGGGTGGATTTCCGGGAGGAGGTGAAACGGATCACAGAGGGGCAAGGGGTCCATGTGGTCTACGACTCCGTGGGGCGGGACACCTTTGACCGCAGCCTCGATTGCCTGCGACCGCGGGGCATGATGGTTTCCTTCGGACAGTCCAGCGGGCCGGTCGGGCCCGTGGATCCCCTTATCCTCAGTCAGAAGGGCTCCCTCTACCTTACCCGGCCGAGCATCTGGCACTACACCGCCACGCGGGAGGAAATTCTGTGGCGGGCGGGGGACGTCCTGGGTTGGGTCCGTACGGGAGAGCTCCGGGTACGGGTGGATCGGACCTTCCCCCTCGCGGAGGCGGCGGCGGCCCAGCGCCGGCTGGAGGGTCGGGAGTCTACCGGGAAGATCCTGCTGGTGCCCTGAACCGTGGCGGATCGAGAACGCCAGATCTACCAAAGGGCCCTTCGGCTGCTCGCCCGTCGTCCCCGGTCTACAGCGGAGCTCAGCTGGCGGCTCGCCCGCCTGGGGACTCCGGAGGTGGTTCGGGCAGTACTTCAGCGGTTGGAACGGGAGGGATTGCTGGATGACCTCCGATTCGCGCGCCTGTGGGTGATGGCCCGGCGGGCCAGGAGAGGGTTCGGCACAGATCGTCTCCGGCGGGAGCTGTGGGCAAGGGGCGTGAACCGGGAGGTGGTGGAGGAAGCGCTCCAGCTGGTTCAGGGGGAAGATGAAGCGGTGTTGGCGGAGCAGCTTGCCCGTGCGCGCCTGCGCGCGTACCGGGGTCTGGAGGCAAAGGTGGCCGCCCGGCGGTTGAGCGCATACCTGATGCGCCGGGGGTTTCCATCGTCCACCATCGCCTCCGTGCTCCGACGTATGGGCCTGCTGGATCCTCCCTCCGGAGGGTAGGGCTCCTACGGGGGAAGGCGGGGCGCGTCGGAGAGGGGGGTCAGACTGCGGACCCAATAGAACCGGGCGATCTCCCGCACCCGCGGGAGGGGAACGCTGCGAAGCTCCACCGCGTGCTCCTGGGTTCCGGAGACCCGACCGAAACGCTGAAGCATGAGGATGTGGAACCGCTCAGGCGGGAAAGGGAGCTGTACGAGGAGATCCACGGTCCCCCGCGGGGAGAGGTGGTGCTCCAGGAAGACCGGCATCTTGGTACGGGCTTGGTACTCCAGCCACCCCTGCCAGCCGCCCACTGTCAGTATTGCCAGCAGCAGAATCCGTCCCGGACGCGATTCCAGGAACCGGCGCCACCAGGACTTTTGCGGCTCCGCTGCACGAGAGGGCGGGGAGAGGGCCTGCGGCACCGAGACAGGCTCCCGTAGCGGACGGGGAGACTCCTGCGGGGATCGCAGCAGGTCGAAGACGTGGGCCACCAGCGCTTTGTACGTGGAATCCTCCAACAGATCCCGCCAGCGCCTGGGCCTCGGGAGCGGGATGTCCAGGGTGGCGCGCACGCGCCCGGGGCGGTGGGTGAGGATCACCACCCGGTTGGAGAGGAACACCGCCTCCTCCACGTCGTGGGTGACGAAGAGAATGGTGGGATGGCGGAGTTCCCAGATGCGGGCCAGCTCCTCTTGAAGGGTCATCCGGGTTTGAGCGTCCACGCTGGCGAAGGGCTCGTCCATGAGCATGAGCTCCGGATTGTTGGCCAGCACCCGGGCTACGCCCACCCGCTGCTGCATGCCGCCGGAGAGCTCGTGGGGATACCGATGCTCGAACCCCTCCAGGCCCACCAGGGCGATGTACTCCCGGGCGATCCGTTCCCGCTCTGCCCGGGGGAGGCCTCGCATCTTGAGACCGAACGCCACGTTCTCCAGAACCGTCTTCCAGGGAAAGAGGGCGAAGCTCTGGAACACCACCCCCCGGTCCGGCCCTGGGCCCGTGATGCGACGCCCGTTCAGGAGGATCTCTCCCCGGGTGGGGGGGACGAAGCCCGCCACCATGTTCAGGAGGGTGGTCTTGCCGCACCCGCTGGGCCCGAGGATGGCCACGAACTCCCCAGGTCCGATGGTGAGGGAGACGTCCTCCACCGCCACCACGTGCTGGCCCGTGTACGGGTCGTAATAGATCTTTGTGAGGTTACGGATCGTCAGACCTTCCATGGGAACCCTCAGGACGGGGGGCGCACAAGGCCCCACCGTTCGACGGTCGCCTGTTCCAGGGGCCGCAGCACCCAGGCGTCCACCGCGTACCACAGCAGCCCCAGCAGGATCATTCCCAGGATCATCTCCACCACGCTGCCGCTGCGGCGCGCGTCGAACATCATGAAACCGATGCCGCTAGTGCCCACGATGATCTCCGCCGCGATCAGGGCCCGCCAGC
>JAVKHN010000028.1:0-22046 GCA_031459935.1 Candidatus Sysuimicrobium calidum
TAGGACGTCCGGTTGACCGGTGGTTCTTATGGGAAAGGTTGATCTGAGCAGTGTTATCCCCCTCTACTACCAGATCCGCGAGGATCTCCGCCGCCGGATCGAGGCCGGAGAGTGGAAGCCTGGAGAGGCCATCCCCTCGGAGGCGGAACTCCAGGAGATCTACGGGGTGAGCCGGGCCACGGTACGGCAGGCCCTCTCGGAGCTGGTGATGGAGGGACTGCTTATCCGCAGGCAGGGCCGCGGGACCTTCGTGGCCCCTCCGAAAATCGTGGAGCCCCTGCCGCGCCTGGTGAGCTTCACGGAGGAGATGCGGGCGGTGGGCCTGGAGCCCAGCACCCGCAGCGTGAAGGTGGAGCTCATCACCGATCCCCCCAAGCGGGTCCGCGAGACCCTCCGGACCGACGAGGACCGCTTCCTCCGGATCGAGCGGGTGCGGTGCGCCAACGGGCAGCCCATTGTGCTCCTCGTCTCCTACATTCCCGCTTCCCTGGGAATCGATCCTCAGGAGGACTTCTCGGGGTCCCTGTACGCGCTGCTGGAGACCAAGTACCGCATCCAGCTCGGGGAGGCCCTCCAGATCATCGAGGCGGGGGTGGCGGACGAGCACACGGCAGCCCAGCTGGAGATCGAGGAAGGAGAGCCCATTCTCATCATCCGACGCGGCACGTTCGCGAAGGACGGGCGGGCGGTGGAGTACGTGGAGGGGTTCTATCCCGCGGACCGCTACCGATACACCATCCGGCTCGAACGCTAGCGGCGCGGGGCCGTGTCTGAATCCCACTGCCCGCACGGACGGGGGGTGAGAGCAGAAAGGACCTGGGCACGCAACCCATACGGAACGCGCACCATGAGAAAAAGGGGGTGCCATGATGCGGTGGTACGGACGGATTCTCGGAGTTCTGCTGGCGCTCTTGGTTGCATGGGTGGGCGCGGCCGCGACCGCAGGTGGGGCTCCGCGGCTGCCGCGACAGATCACCCTGTGCTGGACACCGCCCGACATCACTGGGGTCTTCAAAACCGCCACGGACTTCTTCGAAAAAGCCGCAGCGGAAGCTCGACAGCACGGCATCAACGTCCGGATCATCAGCCGCGCCCCTGCCGCCCACACGGAGTTCGCCACGCAGGTGGCCATCATTGAGGACTTCATCCAGAGGCGATGCAACGTCATCGCCATCTCGCCCATCGAGGTGGAGGTCATCATCCCTGCCATCCGCAAGGCCAATGCGGCCCGGATCCCCGTGATCATCGTGAACCTCCTCGAACCCATCCGCGGGGTCGAGGTGGCCAGCTACATCGGCTTCGACAACACCGTGGCCGCCATGGTCTCCGCGTACTCCCTGGTGGACTACTTCGGAGGCCCGGGAGTCCTCGGCGCGGGGCCACGGGTGAACGTGCGGCCCGATCAGTACCTGGACCTGCAGTGGTGGCAGAGCGTGTACCGGAACTTCCAGGACCGGGCTTCCATCCGAGCAAACGTGGCCGTGATCGAGGGGATCGCGGGCGGCTTCTTCTCCACCGCCCGGGTGAACGGATTCCGCAAGGTCACGAGCGCCTTCCCCAACATCCGCATCCTGGACATCAAACCCGCGGACTGGAACCGGGAGAAGGGCCGGAAGGTGGCGGAGGACTACCTGACCCGGTGGCCCACGGGCATGGACGCTATCTGGGCCGCCTCCAACGAGATGGGCCTGGGTGCCATGCTGGCCGCGGAGGCCGTAGGACGCCTTGAGCTCGCGCAAGACGGGCCGAAGCTGGGCGACGAGAAGGTGGCCATCTTCACGAACGACGTCACCCCGGAATCCACGGCCCGCATCTCGGAGGGCAAGATCGTGGCGGAGACCCACCACGGGTTCCCTGAGTGGGGCTGGTATGGCACCAAGTTCGGCGTGATGCTGGCCCTGGGGCAGCGCGTGCCGCGGATCTTCGACATCCGCCCGCGCACCGTGTATCGGGGCAACCACCAGCTCTTCTACCCGAACCCGAAGCTGGAACCCATCGACTGGGAGGCCATCAAGCGGGCGGTGAGGTAGCGGAATCCGGAGGGGCGAGGGGGCCCATGTCCTCGCCCCTCCTCGAAGGAGCCTCGAGATGCCGGGACGGGTGGTGCTCGTCACAGGAGCCGGAAAGGGGATCGGACGGGCGGCGGCGCTCGCATTCGCCCGGGAAGGGGAGGCGGTCTCCGTGGTGACCCGGAGCGAAGCTCCGGGCCGCGAGACCCTGGACCTCCTGCGCCAGCTGGACGCCCGGGGAACCCTGGTGGTGGCGGACGTCTCCACGCCTGAGGGCGCGCGGCGAGCCGTGGAGCAGACCGTGGCGCAGCTGGGGCGCCTGGACGTGCTCGTGAACAACGCAGGGATCTACCGCCAGGGCGACGTCCTGAGCACGTCCGAGGCCATCTGGGAAGAGGTCCTCCGAGTGAACCTCACGGGCGCCTTTCTGTGCGCGAAGTACGCGGCGGAGCACATGGTCCGGCAGGGGAGCGGGGTCATCGTGAACGTGGCCTCGGAAGCAGGGCTCGTGGGCATTCCGGGCCAGGTGGCGTACAACGTCTCGAAGGCGGGCATGATCATGCTCACGAAGAGCCTGGCGGTGGATCTCGCGCGCTACGGAATCCGGGCGAACTGCGTATGCCCAGGCACCACGGACACCCCCCTGGTCCGAGAGGCCCTCACTCGCAGCGGAGACCCGGACCGCGCCCGCCGCCACCTGGAGTCCGTCCGCCCCCTCCACCGGCTGGGCACACCGGAGGAGATCGCGGAGGCCATCGTGTTCTTAGCCAGCGAACGGTGTGGCTATGCCACCGGCGCCGTTCTCTCCGTGGACGGTGGATACACGGCCCAGTAGGCCAGATCCGGTGCTGCGGCTGGTGAGCATTCACAAGTCCTTCCCGGGCGTCCACGCCCTCCGGGGAGTCAGCCTGGACCTGCGGCCCGGAGAGATCCACATCCTCCTCGGGGAGAACGGGGCCGGGAAATCCACGCTTTTGCGGATCGCGGGCGGCGCCTTACTGAAGGACGCGGGACAGATTTACGTGCTCGGCCGCCGGGTGGAGCTCCGCAGTGTCCAGCACGCGCGCCAACTCGGCATCGGGATGGTCCATCAGGAGCTCAGCCTCGTCCCGGACCTCTCCGTGGCAGAGAACCTCCTCCTCGGGCAATGGCCCCGGCGCCGGTTCGGCCTCGTGGACTGGAGGGAAATGCGCGCGCGGGCCCGGCAGGTGCTCGAGGACCTGGAGGTCCCTCTGGATCCGGACCGGCCTATCTGGGAACTCTCCATCGCGGAGCGGCAACTGGTGGAGATCGCCCGGGTCCTCGGCCTGGAGGTCCGGATCTTGCTCCTGGACGAACCCACCTCTGCCCTGCCGGAGAGCGATCGGAAGCGACTGTTCCGGATTCTCCGAGAGCTGCGCAACCGCGGGGTCGCGGTGGTGTACACGAGCCACCGGCTCGCTGAGGTGTGGGAGATCGGGGACCGGGTGACGGTGCTCCGGGACGGGCAGGAGGTGGGGACGTTTCCAGTCCAGGAGGTGGACGAAGGGATGCTCGTGCGGCTGATGGTGGGGCGGACCCTGCAGGAGCACCTCCCCAAGGTCGCGGTTTCCCCCGGGCCTCCCCTGCTCGAGGTGTCCGGGCTTGCTGCGGCTCATGTGTCGGGCGTGAGCTTTCAGCTGCGGACCGGAGAGATCGTGGGGGTGTTCGGGCTCCGGGGTAGCGGTCGTTCCACCCTGGCCCGGGCTCTGTTCGGCCTGGAGCGGATCCGGTCCGGCACCATCCGGGTGGACGGGAAGCCCGTGGAGATCCACAGCCCCCGGGACGCCATCCGGGCGGGGCTCGGGTATCTCACGGAGGACCGTCGGGAGGGCCTCGTCCCGCTTCTGCCCGTACCCCCGAACATCACCCTGGCCAGCCTGCGCCGGTTCGTGCGTCGGGGATTCCTCGACCGCACGGCGGAGCGGGATATGGCCCTGCGGCTCATGGAGGTCCTGGCCATCCAGCCCCCTACCCCGTGGCGACCCGCGCTGCACTTCAGCGGCGGCAACCAGCAGAAGATCCTGCTGGCCCGCTGGCTCGCGAGCGGCGCCCGGATCCTCATCCTCGACGAACCCACCCGGGGGATTGACGTGGGGGCCAAGAGCGAGGTGTTCGCCCTGGTCGGGCAGCTGGCGCAGCAGGGGGTGGGGGTTTTGCTCCTCTCTTCCGAGATCCCCGAGCTCCTCGCGGTGGCGGACCGCATTCTCGTGCTCCGATCCGGGCGCCTGACTGCGGAATTCTCGAGAGAGGAGGCCTCCCAGGAGGCCATCCTGCGCGCCGCAACCGAGCTCAAGGAGGCAGCGTCGCCATGAGAGGCGAGGTCCCGGCTCCCGAGGCCTCCGCGGTCCGTCCTCTCCTCGCCGGCTGGATGCGCAGCGTGGTGGAGCCTGTGGTGGCCCGCGGAGGACCGCTTGGGATCCTGCTCCTGCTGGTGGCCTACCTCTCCCTCTCCGCCCCTTACTTCTTCACCGTGGGGAACTTCAAGAACATCCTCCAACAGACCGCCGCGGTGATGATCCTGGCGGTAGGGCAGACCATCGTCATCGTCGGAGCCGGCATTGACCTCTCCGTGGCTGCCACCCTGGCTCTTTCCGCCAGCCTCGGAGCCGTGGCCATGACCTACTGGGCGCAGAGCGTGTGGGTGGGGGTTCTGCTCGCGCTGGCCGCGGGAACCCTGGTGGGCTTTGTGAACGGCGTGGTGATCACCAAGGGCAGGGTGCCCGACTTCATCGTGACCCTGGGAACCATGTCCGCGGCCCGTGGAATTGCCCTCATCCTTACCGGTGGTCTTCCCGTCCCTTCCCACCTCACCGCCATCCAACTCCGGGCCTACCTCCCGCGAGAGATCATCTGGCTGGGCAGCGGTAGCCTCCTCGGGATCCCCGTGGCGCCCATCGTCGCACTCGTCATGGCCTTCGTGGGTTGGGTGGTGTTGCAGCACACGCCCCTGGGGAGGGCCACTTACGCGGTGGGCGGAAACCAGGAGGCCGCCCGGGTCAGCGGCATCGACGTGGACCGAGTGAAGATCTGCGGGTACATGCTGTCCGGCTTTCTGGCCGCGGTCGCGGGGCTGGTGCTCACAGGCCGGTTGAACTCCGCCAACGCCCTCATGGCGGAGGGGATGGAGCTGCAGTCCATCGCCGCGGTGGTCCTGGGCGGGACGAATCTCTTCGGGGGCGTGGGCGGGGTAGGCGGGACAGTGGTGGGAGCCCTCATCATGGGGGTCCTGGGGAACGGCCTCAACCTCCTCAACGTCAGCGCCTTCTGGCAACGGGTGATCATGGGGCTCATGATCGTACTGGTGGTGATCCTGGACCAGTGGCGCCGCCGGCGTTTCGAGGAGTGGGGGGAGCGGAGAGCTCCGTGAAGCACGCGGAGTTTCCCCTCCAGAGGGTGCCGGAGGCGGAGGACCGGAGATGAACCGGATCCGGGTATGCCTGGTGGGAGCAGGGCGCGCGGGGCTCGTGCACGGTTGGAACTTCGCCTTTCGCATCCCTCAGGCGGAGCTGGTGGCGGTGGTGGACGGGGATCCCAACACCCGGGCCCGGGCCGCGGAGGAGCTGCGGACGCAGCCCTTTGCCTCCCTGGAGGAGGCCCTGGAGCGGGTGGCTTTCGAGGCGGTGTGCGTGGCCACCCCTACCTTCACGCACCACGGATTGGTGGTGCAGGCTGCGGAGGCGGGAAAGCACGTGCTGTGCGAGAAGCCCATGGCGCTCGAGGTGCCGCAGGCGCTGGAGATGATTCGGGCGGCGGAACGGGCGGGCGTGGTGTTGCAGATGGGGTTCATGCGGCGCTTCGATGCGGAGTTCCAGGAGACGCGGGCCCGCATCGCCTCCGGGGAACTGGGTCGCCTCCTCCTGATCCGCTCCACGACCCGGGGACCGGGGCTCCCGCCCCCGTGGGCATGGGATCCGGAAAAGGGAATCGGTCTGCTCGCGGAGGTCACCAGCCACGACTTCGACACCCTGCGGTGGCTGTCCGGTTCGGAGTACCGGTCCGTGTTCGCTCGGGTGGCGGCCCGGAAGGCCACCCACCTCCTGGCAGAGTACCCGGGCTTCTATGACGTGGCCCTGGTGAGCGCGGAGATGGAGGACGGAACCCTGGGCAGCATCGAGGGTGCCTGTCCCGTGGACTACGGGTACGACTCGCGGGTGGAGATCCTGGGGACGGAAGGGCTGATCTCCATCGGAGAGGTCCGGAAGGGCTCGTGGATGCGGATCACGCGCAAGGGCCAAGTGCTGCACCAAGCGGTCCGGAGCTGGCAGGACCGCTATCGCGACGCGTACTTGGCGGAGGATGAGCACTTCATCGCCTGCATCAAGGATGGTCGCACCCCGGAGGTCACAGGATGGGACGGGCTGCGGGCCCTGGAGGTCACCCTCGCCGCGGTGCAATCCGCGGCAACCGGCCTCCCGCAGCCCGTGGAACGGGTGGGGGGAGGCCCGTGAGGGCCGCGGTCTGCCTGCCCGGGGAGAGGATCTCGGTGGAGGAGTGGCCCCAGCCGCGCCTGGAACCCGGGGACGTCCTGGTCCGGGTGCATGCGGTCTCCATCTGTGCCACGGACCTGAAAATCGCCCGCCGGGGCCACTTCAAGATCCCGCCCGGGACCCGGCGCATCCTGGGGCACGAGATCGCGGGGGAGATCGTGGAGGTGCGGGCCCCGGAGTCCACCGTGCGGGCCGGCCTGCGGGTGGGGTTGGTCCCCAACGTGGGCTGCGGCCGGTGCAGCGCCTGCGTCTTGGGCCTGGACTCCCTCTGCCCGGACTACGACGCCCTGGGCATCACCCTGGACGGGGGGTTTGCGGAGTTCGTGCGGGTGCCGGCCCGGGCGGTGCAGCGAGGCCACGTGGTGCCGCTGCCGGAGGAGGTTACGTTCGAGGAGGCCGCGCTCGCAGAACCCCTCTCCTGTGTCCTGAACGCGCACGAGGCGGTGGCCACCGGGCCCGCGGACCGGGTGCTCATCCTCGGAGCCGGCCCCATGGGTCTTCTGAACACCCTGGTGGCGAGGGTCCGAGGTGCCGGGGAGGTGGTGGTCGCGGACCCCTGGCCGCAGAGGCGGGAGGCAGCACTCGGGGTGGGCGCGGATCAGGCCCTCCCCCCGGAGGCGGTTCCGGAGCTCGGGGATGGCTTCGACGTGGTGATCGTCACCGCTCCAGACCCCCGGGCTCAGGAGCAGGCGATCCGGGCGGCTGGGGTGCGGGGCCGGGTGAACTTCTTCGCGGGTTTCCCATCAGAGCGCGCATCCCCTGTCCTCGATACGAACCGGGTGCACTACCGCCAGCTCCTCCTGACAGGGACCACTGGGCAGACCGTGGCCCACTACCGTCGGGCACTGCGTCTACTGCCCCGCCTCCGACCATACCTGGCGCGACTGGTGACGGATCGGCGCCCCCTGGAGGAGGTGGCGGCGGCCATGGAAGCCATGACCGCGAAGCGGAGCCTGAAGGCCATGCTGTTCCCGGGTGACCTGCAGGAGCGGGGGTAGACCCCACAGGGAGGAGGGTGTGATGGAACACGTGGACCTTCTCATCGACGGAGCCTGGGTGGAGGGCAGAGAGAAGCTCTCCGTCCTCAACCCCGCGGACGAGGAGGTGGTAGGGACCGCCTCCGTGGCCACCCAGGCAGAGGTGGACGCCGCGGTGGAGGCCGCGGAGCGGGCGTTCCGGGCGTGGTCCCGCACGGCCCCGGCGCACCGCGCGGCCCTGCTCCGCCGGGCCGCGCAACTCGTCCGGGAACGCCTGGATCGGCTCGCGCGCCTTTTGACCCTGGAGCAGGGCAAACCCCTTAAGGACGCGCGGGGGGAGGTGCAGGCGAGCGCGGAAGCCCTGGAGTACTACGCGGAGGAGGCTCGGAGGATCCTCGGCCGCATCATTCCCACGGACGTGCCCAACCGGCGCAGTCTGGTCGTCCACCAGCCCGTGGGACCCGTGGCCGCCATCGGCCCATGGAACTACCCCATCCTGCTCCTGGCGTGGAAGGTGGCGCCGGCCCTGGCCGCGGGGTGCACGGTGGTGGCGAAACCGCCCTCCCGAACACCGCTCGCGGTCTCGCGGTTCCTGGCATGCCTGGTAGAAGCCGGCGCTCCGCACGGCGTGGTGAACACCGTGATCGGCCCGGGGAGCACGGTGGGAGCGTACCTCGTGCGGCATCCCGGGATCCGCAAGATCGCCTTCACGGGAGAGACCCAGACCGGAAAGGAGATCCTCCGGATGGCAGCGGAGGGGATGAAGCGGGTCTCCCTGGAGCTGGGGGGGCACTGCCCGTTGCTCGTCTTCCCGGATGCGGACCTGGAGGCCGCCGCCCGGGGTGCCGCTTACCGCGCCTTCCGCAACATGGGACAGGTGTGCAACGCCGTCAACCGCATCTACGTCCACCACCAGGTGTACGAACCCTTCGTGGAACGGTTCGTAGATTACACCCGGCGGCTGCGGATCGGACCTGGCCTCGAGGACCCCGACCTGGGGCCCATGACCACGCGGGAAGGGCTGGAGAAGACCGCAGCCCACATCGAGGACGCACGGGCTAGAGGTGCCCGGGTGGCGTACGGGGGGCACCGCCCGGAGGGGTTCCCGAAGGGCTACTTCTTCACCCCCACGGTGCTGGTGGACGTGGATCACTCCATGAAGGTCATGCAGGAGGAGACCTTCGGCCCTGTGGCACCCATCATGCCCTTCGGAGACCTCGAGGAGGCCCTCCGCCTCGCCAACGACACCCCGTACGGGCTCGTGGCGTACGCGTACACCCGGGAGCTCCGCACCGCCTTCCTGGTGGCGGAGGGGCTGGAGGCGGGGACCGTCGGGGTGAACAACGTGGTGGGGGGAGAAGTGCCCTTCCCGTACGGAGGCTGGAAGGAAAGCGGGTTCGGCATGGAGCTCTCGCACGAGGGCCTGGAGGAGTACCTGCTCACCAAACACATCCGCATCGACCTCCTGTGAGGGACGCCGTGGACCCGATCCGAAGCGAGCTCAGATGGGATCCGGTGGGGCTCGGCCCGAACGCGGTGCGAACGGTGCGGCGGGCAAGCGACCTCCGGGGACTGTTTGCGAACGAACAGGCGCTGGAGGAGTTGATCCGGGCGGGGGACCCCGCGGTGTACGAGACCTACGAGCCCCCCGTCCCGAGCGACCCGGGCCACCTCGCGTACGGGATCACGGTACTCTACCCAGGTCGCGTGGGCCGCGAGTACTTCATGACCCGGGGCCACTTCCACTCCCAGCGCGAGACGGCGGAGGTGTACGTTCCCCTGCGAGGAGAGGGGGTTCTGGTGCTTCAGGACGCCGAGGGACGGTACCGCGTGGAGGTCCTGCGCCAGGGAGCCGTGGTCTACGTCCCACCGGGATGGGCCCACCGCAGCGTGAACACCGGTCCCGAGCCTCTGGTGTTCTTCTACGTGTACCCCGCCCACGCGGGGCACGACTACGAGACCATAGCCCGCACCGGATTCCGCGTGCGGGTGCTCGCGCAAGACGGGCAACCCCGGGTGGTCCCGGTTGGGGAGCCCTGAGGAGGGGGTACCATGCCCGCCTGCCTGTGCGGCGTGGATCTGGGAACCACGGCCACCAAGGGGATCCTGATCCGGGAGGACGGGCAGGTCCTCGCGGAGGGAAGCGAGCCCTCGCGGCTTATCCAGCGGGGCGGGGGATGGGTGGAGCAGGACCCGGAGGAGATGGTGGCATCTGTCATCCGGGTGGTGCGGAGTTGCGTGGAACAGGCGAAGATCCGGCCAGAGGATGTGGCGGGTCTGTGCCTCGACGGGCAGATGGCGGGCCTGGCCTCCGTGGACCGCGAGGGACTGGCCGCCACTCCCTACGATTCCTGGCTCGACACCCGCTGCACTCCGTACGTGGAGCGGATGCGATCCCAGGCGGAGAAGATCTGCGCCCTCACGGGTGCAGCGCCTACGTACTCCCACGGACCGAAGATCCTGTGGTGGATGCACGAGCGGCCCGAGGTGTTCAACCGGATCTGCAAGTTCGTGATGCCCGCGGGATACGTCACTATGCGCCTGTGCGGGCTGCGGGGGGAGGAGGCATTCATCGACTCCACCTACCTCCACTTCAGCTGCTTGAGCGATACGGAGCACGGCAGATGGTCCGAGGCCCTGTGCGACCACTTCGGCGTTCCCACAGACCGCCTCCCGCAGATCGTGGAGCCCTGGGAGGTGGTGGGGCGGCTCAGCCGGGAGGCCGCGGAGGCTATGGGTCTGCAAAGCGGCACACCGGTAGCCGCGGGAGCGGGGGATCAGGCCGCGGCCATGCTCGGATCCGGCGTGCTGGAGCCAGGCATCGCCTACGACGCGGCCGGGACCGCCTCCGTCCTTGCCTTGTGCGTGGACCGATTCACGCCGGATGTCCGCACCGGTACCCTGCTGTGCGCCCGCATGGTGCCCCGGGGACGGTGGTACCTGATCGGGTACATCGGCGGGGGCGGACTGAACCTCCGGTGGTGGCGGGATCTGGTGCGCCAGGTGGGGGAACCGGATCGCTGGGACTACCCGGAGCTCGACGCCCGTGCACAGGCGGTCCCGCCCGGCTGCCACGGACTCCTCTTTATCCCGCATCTCGCCGGACGGGTGTGTCCGAATCAGCCCGAACTCCGGGGCGCGTGGCTGGGGCTCACCTGGACCCACGGACCGGAGCACCTGTACCGAGCCATGCTGGAGAGCGTGGCCTACGAGTACAGCATCTATCTGGAGATCGCCCGGGACCGGTCGGGCATGGAGCGGCTCCAGGAGGCCCGGGTGGTGGGAGGGGGCGCGCGCAGCGATCTCTGGAACCAGATCAAGTGCGACGTCCTCGGCGTACCGTACGCCCGTCTGAACCGCACGGAGGCCGCGGCGCTGGGAAGCGCCATCCTGGCGGGGTACGCGGTGGGAGTGTTCCGGGACTGGCAGGAAGCGGTGGGCCTGTTCACCTGGCCCGTGCGGCGCTACACGCCCCATCCGGAGCACCATGTCCGCTACCGCGCCGCCGCCGCCGCGTACCGGGCCGTGGTGGAGGACCGGGCCTTCTGGCAGCGGGTGGCCGGATCGCAGCCCTAGTGCCTCACCGTCGTTCGAACACCTCCGGGTTCACCACGTGCGGTGGACGCTCCCCCCGGAGGACCGTGAGGACCTGCTCCGCGGCCCACCAGGCGGCCCGGGCGGCGGCCTCCTGTGTGTGCCCTCCCAGGTGGGGCGTGAGGACCACGTGGGGAGTCCGGAGGAGCGGCGAACGGAGCGGTGGCTCCTCCTCGAAGACGTCGCAGGCCGCGCCCGCGATCCACCCCTCCTGCAAAGCCCGCGCGAGGGCGGCTTCGTCCACCACGCCCCCGCGGGAGGTGTTGATCAGGTACGCGGTAGGCTTCATCCGACGCAGCTCCGCTTCGCCCAGCAGGTGCCGGGTTTCGGGGAGGAGGGGAACGTGCAGGGTGAGGAAGTCCGCCTGCTCGACGACGTCCGGGAACGGGAGCAGGGGAACGCCCAGGGCCCGTGCCCGATCCGGATCCACGAGAGGGTCGAAGGCTACCACCCGCATCCCGAACCCCACTCCGCGTCGTGCCACCGCCTGCCCGATGTGCCCAAATCCCACCACGCCCAGGCATTTCCCGAAGAGCTCCACCCCGAAGGGCCGGACCCAGCGGCCCTCACGGACCGCCCGATCCGCCTGAAGGATCCCGCGGGCCAGCACGATCATCAACCCGAACGCGAGCTCCGCCACCGCTTCCGCGTTGGCTCCCGGGGTGTTGGTCACCACCACCCCGAGCTCCGTGGCGGCCTGGAGGTCTATGGTATCCACCCCGACCCCCACACGGGCGATGACCCGGAGACGGGGAGCACCCTTTTGGAGGGCGCGCCGGCCGATCCGGTCCACGCCCGCGATGACGCCATCCACCGTCCCCATCAGGCTCGCGATCTCTTCTTCCTCCAGGGGCCGGTCTCCTGGGGCCCGGAGAAGTTCCACGCCGGCCTCCTCAAGCCTCCGGGCGGCCTCGGGTGCTGCTTCCAGGAAGGAACGCGAGGTCACGAGGACACGCCACGCACCCACGTCGAACCTCCCATGGGGAATTTCGCTTCTCCCCAGCGTAAGAGGGAGGCGGCGGGATGGCAACCGTGGCGGTGGTCGGTAGCCTCATCACGGACCTCACCGTGCTCACGCCGCGGCTGCCCGTGCGGGGCGAGAACCTCCTCGCGCACCGGCTGTACATCGGGCCGGGCGGAAAGGGAGCCAACGCGGCGGTGGCCGCACGGCGTCTGGGAGCCCAGGTGGTTTTGGTCGGCCGCGTGGGAGACGACGGGTTCGGACACCAGGAACGGAATGCCCTCCGTGCGGAAGGGGTCGACGTAAGGGGGGTAGGCATAGATCCCCACCATCCTACCGGCGTGGCGGTCATCCTGGTGGACGAGGGCGGAGAGAACACCATCCTCGTGGTCATCGGAGCGAACGACCACCTCCTCCCGGACCACCTGATGCACGCACTGGAACCACACTGGACCACTCTCCACGCGCTCCTCGTGGACTTCGAGATCCCCGCGGCCACCGTCCGGGCCGCGGTAGAAACCGGACACGCGCACGGGATCCCCGTGATCGTGGATACGGGACCGCCCCGCCCCTACGGCCCCGAGATCTGGAGCAAGGCCACGGTCCTCTCGCCCAACCGCCTGGAGCTCGCGGCCCTCGTGGGGCGCCCCGTCGAGACGGAGACAGAGGTGCGCGCCGCGGCCCGGGAGCTCATGGAGAAGGGGCCGGCCGCGGTCATCGTGAAACTCGGCCCTCGGGGCGCCTACCTCCTCGCGGACGGCCTCGATCAGCACATCCCCACCTTCTCCGTCCCCGTGGTGGACACCACCGGAGCGGGGGACGCCTTCATGGGAGCCCTCACCGTGGCCCTCGCGGAGGGCATGTCGCTCCCCGAGGCCGTGCGGTTCGCCAACGCCGCGGGCGCTCTGGCCACCACCCGGGTGGGGACCCTCCCCGTCATGCCCTACCGCCACGAAGTGGAGATGCTGCTGCGCGGGAGCCAGCAGGAGTTCGCAGGCCCCGGCACGAAGTAGAGGTTACAGAAAGAACAAATTGTCCGCATAGAGAACACCCAGGGGAGCGGGAATGCGGCTTGCGGGGAAGGTGGCACTCGTGACGGGCGGGGCGGTGGGGATCGGGCGGGCCATCGGGGAGGCCTTTGTACGGGAGGGCGCCCGGGTGGTCCTGAGCGACGTCCAGGGGGAAGCCGGGGAGCGGACCCGTCAGGAACTGCAGGCCTTGGGGGAAGTCCTCTTCGTCGGGGGAGACGTGAGCCGGGCGGAGGATGCGCATCGGATGGTGGAGCGTACCGTGGAGGCCTTCGGACGGCTCGACATTCTCGTGAACAACGCGGGGATCACCCTGCGGGCCACGGTGGTGGACACGGAGGAGGCGGACTGGGACCGGGTGCTGGCCGTGAACCTGAAGGGGGTGTACCTCTGCTCCAAGTACGCCATCCCTCACATGATCCGCACCGGAGGCGGTAGCATCATCAACATCGGATCCATCGCCAGCTTCATCGGTCTGGTGGAGAACGCGGCGTACAACGCCAGCAAGGGCGGGGTGCTCACCCTCACCCGGAACATGGCTTTGGACTATGCACGGCACAACATCCGTGTGAACGCCATCTGCCCCGCCATGATCATGACCCCCATGCTGGAGGCCTTCATCCGCCTGCAGCCGGATCCCGAGGCATACGTGCGCAGCGTGGAGCAGGCCATTCCCCTCGGCCGGATCGGCCGTCCGGAGGACGTGGCACCCGCCGCGGTCTTCTTGGCCTCGGACGAGAGCCGGTTCATCACCGGTTCCGCCCTCATGGTGGACGGAGGCTACACCGCCCGCTAGCGCGGGCAAAACCGAAGCAAGGAGGGGGGAGCATGCGGAGCGTCACGGTGTGGTGGAAGACGGTGGGAGCGGTGGGACTGCTTGTGGCCCTGCTGCCGGCGTGGGGTGGGGCGCAACGGCCCTACGAGGGCGTGACCCTCACGGTGATCACCCAGAGCCCGCCCTACATCGCCAAGCCCGTGCAGATGTTCGGCCCGGACTGGGAGCGCCGCACGGGCGGCAAGATCAACCTGGTGACGGCCCCCTTCGGTGAGCTCTATCAACGCATCATGTCCGCCTTCACCCTGGGAGCGGGAGGGTTTGACGTCCTCGTCTTCGCCTCCGCCTGGATGGGGGACTTTGCCGGCAACCGCTATCTCCTGGATCTCACGGAGCGCATCCGGCAGGATCGTGGGCTGCAGTGGGAGGACATCCTCCCCACCTACCGGCAGACGGTGAACTGGGGCGGTCGGCTCTACGGACTCCCCGTGGACGGGGACGTGCACCTGGTGTACTACCGCCGGGACGCCCTGGAGAATCCCCAGCACCGGGCCGCGTTCCGGCAGCGGTTCGGCCGGGAGCTGCAACCTCCCCGCACCTGGGTGGAGTACCGGGAGATCGCGGAGTTCTTCCACAACCGAGACTGGGTGGGAGACGGACGGCGTCGGTACGGAGTGCTGGAGGCCTTCCGGCGAGGAGGTCAGGCCTTCTGGTTCTTCATGTCCCACGCGGCACCGTACGTGTGCCCGCCAGGTCTCAAGGGATGTCTGTTTTTCGATCCCGATACCATGCGTCCCCACATCAACAACCCGGGGTTCGTGCGGGCTCTGGAGGAGTGGACGCGGCTGGTGCGGCTGGGGCCGCCCGGCATGATCAACTTCGACTCCGGGGACGTCCGCTCCCAGTTCGCCGCGGGCGTGGCGGTGCTGGCGAAGGACTGGGGAGACACGGGGATCGTGGGGAGCACGGACCCCAAGTCCGTGGTGAAGGGGAAGGTGGGCACCGTGGTGCTTCCGGGCTCCCTGGAGGTCTACAACTACCGGACCCGGAGCTGGAGCCGGCTTGCCCGACCCAACGTGGCCCCCTACCTCGCCTTCGGCGGGTGGGTGTGCGGAGTGGCGGCCACCACTCGTCATCCGGACGCCGCGTACAACCTCTGCCGCACCCTGGCGGAACCCCGCAATAGCTACATCGCGGTGACCACTTCCGAGACGGGCTTCAACCCATTCCGGGCCTCCCACTTCCGGAACCTGGAGGGCTGGCGGCGGTTCGGGTTCGTGGAACCCGACCTCACCTCGTACCTGCGGGCCATCGAACAGTCCCTCTCCCATCCCAATGCCCAGCTGGACCTGAAGCTCCCTGGGCAGGCTCGCTACCTGGATGCCCTCGAGACCCAGCTGGCCCGTGCCGCGGCGGGCCAAACGAGCCCGCAGCAGGCCCTGGACGTAGCCGCCGCAGAGTGGGAGCGCATCACCAACGAGCTCGGCCGCGACCGGCAGCGCCGGCTGTACCGTGCGTGGCTGGGTCTCCCGGACTAGGTCTGGGCCCCCGCGCCCAGGTCGCCCTGTGGGCGCGGGGGCCCTCTCTACCGCAATCGTCCGGGCCCCCGTACCCCGGCGGAGAGCGGAGGGCAACGCGTTCGTCCTCCCCGCGGCCGGTCTCCTCCTGCTGCTCACCCTCTTCCCCTTCCTGTTCACCCTGGCCCTCACCTTCAGCCGGGTCTCCCTAATAGGCGGGCTGAATCTCAGCTTCGCGGGCCTGGGGAACTGGCACCGGCTGCTCACGGATTCCCGGTTCTGGACGAGTCTGGGGAACACGGTGGTGATCGTGGTGGGAGCCGTGAGCCTGGAGGTCCTGCTGGGGTTCGGACTTGCGCTCCTGCTATACCGCCCTCTTCGGGGAGGTGCCTTCTTCCGTGTCCTCTTCATCGTCCCCATGGCCCTCACGCCCATCGCGGTGGGCTACATGTGGCGGATGCTCTTGAACGAGACCATCGGTCCCTTCAACGCCCTGCTGCAGGCGGCAGGCCTTCCACCCCTCGGCTGGGTGAGCGGAGATGCGCTGCCGCTTCTATCTATGATCCTGGTGGATACCTGGCAGTGGACGCCTTTCGTCTTCGTCCTGTGCCTGGCGGGTCTTCAGGCCCTGCCAGAAGAGCTCTGGGAGGCCGCACAGCTCGATGGGGCCTCCGGAGGGCAGATCCTGCGGTACCTGATCCTCCCCCTCATGGTCCCCACCCTCCTCACCGCGAGCTTCCTGCGGGCGGTGGAGGCCTTCAAGATCGTGGACGTCATCTTCATCATCACGGGAGGGGGACCTGGTACCCGCACGGAGAGCCTCACCCTGCACGCCTATTACCGGGGCCTCCACGCATTTGACCTCGCGTACGGGGCCACCATCGCCTTCGCGCTCTTTTTGCTGGTCCTGTTGAGCTCGCTCGTGTTCCTGCGGCTCACGCGGCGGCTGCGGGCCACGGAGGTGTGGGCATGAGGCGCCGTCCTCCGATTGTGGCCTACATCCTTCTCGGGATGTGGTCCATGGTCGTGTTCTTCCCCCTGTACTGGCTTGTGACCGCCTCCTTCAAGGACGCCCTCGCGGTGCACCAGGGGCCGAAGTTCCTCCCCTGGGTGGACTTCCGGCCGACCCTGGACGCCTGGCGAAACCTCCTCCGGGGCGTGGAGCGGGAGACGGTCTGGGGACCACTGCTCAACAGCCTCGTCGTCGGGAGCAGCAGCAGCCTCCTGGCCATGGTTCTGGGCGCGAGCGCCGCCTACGGGCTCGCACGGCTGCCGGTGCGGCTGGGGCCCATGGCAAACGAGGACATGCTCTTCTGGATCGTCTCCCAGCGCATCATGCCGCCCATCGTCACCGCCCTGGCCCTCTTCCTCATGCTGCGCACGGTGGGCCTCCTTGACACCCGAACGGGCCTCGTGCTCGTGTACGTGGCCTTCAACCTCCCCCTCGCCACCTGGCTCATGCACAACTTCTTCCGCCAGATCCCTCCCTCCCTGGAGGAGGCGGCCCTGGTGGACGGGGCGGGTCGTGCCCGCGTGCTCTGGCATGTGGTGCTGCCGGTCTCCACGCCGGGCCTGGTGGCCACGTTCCTGTTCTGCTTTTTGTTCGCGTGGAACGAGTTCCTGTTCGCCCTCATCCTCACCTTCAACCGCGCCCGCACCCTCCCTATCCTCATCGCGGCCCAGCACACCCAGCGGGGAATCGAGTGGTGGTCGCTATCGGCCATGTCCCTCATCACCCTGGCCCCTGTGGTCTTGATCACCCTGTTGCTGCAGGGGTATTTGGTAGGGCGGGTGCTGGGAGGAGGAGAACGGTAGGGCCTCCGGGCGCAGGAAGTGGAGCTGCATCGAATCCCTGACGAACTGCCCTCCGCGGGAGGAGGTGGCGGGCACCACACCTCGTGCGGCGGACGGGATGGATGTGCCCTGTGGCCGGAGGCCTCCTGCGGGCTGGGAGAGCTGGAACACAGGTGCAGCATGGCGTATACCCAGAAGGGGATCCCCTTGCCGGCGGACGTTGTGGGATCTCTGAAACGGGTCGCCAGCCGAACCGGCCTGAGGGAGCCGGTTCCCTTGGAGGTGAAAGGGTGAAGGCCGCCCGTGCAACGGAGGCCCGGATCATACCCGGATCCGGGCGCGGCGTGCAGTCCGTGGAGCGGGCTGCGGCGGTGCTGCGGGCTCTGGGGGAGGCGGGCCAGCCGCTGGGGCCCGCGGAGATCAGCACGCGGATCGGTGTCCCGCGTCCCACCGTTTACCGCCTGCTCCAGACTCTGGCCCAGGAGGGGCTTGTAACTCCTGTGGGCCGCAGCTTCGCCATCGGTGCAGGAGTGCTGTGGCTGGCGGCCCGCCGGCTGGAGCAGCTGGAACTCCGGACCGTAGGGCGCCCCATCCTCCAGGAGCTGCGGGACCGCACGGGCGAGACCGTGCACCTGGCGGTGCTGGAAGGAGGTCAGGTGGTGTACGTGGAGAAGGTGGAGTCCCCGGGCCCCATCCGCATGGCCTCCATGGTGGGCCGCATTTTCCCCGCCCACAGCACCGCCCTGGGCAAGGCCATGCTGGCTTACCTTCCCCGGGAGCGGGTGGAGGAGATCCTCCGCACGCACGGCCTTCCGGCCCGCACCCCCAACACCATCACGGATCCCGGGCGCCTCTTCGAAGAGCTCTCGCTCGTCCGCGCGCGGGGCTTCTCCATCGACAACGTGGAGAACGAGGAGGGGATCCGGTGCGTGGGTGCTCCCGTCTTCAACCATACAGGCGCGGTGGCAGGGGCAGTGAGTGTCTCGGGCTCCGTGGCGACGATTTCCCTGGAGCGGGCGCGGCGGGAACTGGGGCCGCTCGTACGGGAGGCCGCGGAGCGTCTCTCCCGGGCTCTCGGATGGGCCGGGGCACCCTTGCTGGGAAGGAAATAGTTCAGGGACGATACGGGCTCACCACGGTCCTACCCGGGCAGGGCGTTGCGGGCACAGATCTCCGCGTAGAGGTGAGCGCTGGGCCGGGGGGTGCGGGCCTGGGTTTGGGGATCCACCTCGATGAGCCCGAACCGGAGGGTCCACCCTTCCGCCCACTCGAAGTTGTCCACCAGCGACCAGTGGTAGTAGCCCCGCACGTCCACGCCCTCCGCGATGGCCCGGTGGAGGGCGGCGAGGTGTTCTAGGAGAAACCGTGGTCGCAGGTCGTCGTCCGCGTCCGGGAGCCCGTTCTCCGTGACAAATACGGGCCTGCGGTACCGCCTCCACACCTCCCGCACCACCCGGTACAGACCTTCGGGGTAGACCTCTCCGTAGTCCCCGTCGCTGTATGTCGCATGGGGGTCCCGGACGGTTCGGGCGAACCCCGTGGAGATCCGCCACGGAGCGAACCGGACGCACTCCCGGGTGTAGTAGTTCACGCCCACGAAGTCCAGGGTTCCCGCGCACTCCGGGAGGAGCCACTGCCCCAGGGCAGATCGAGCCGCCCCGTGCTGCAGGGCCTCCAGCCACATCCAGTTGAAGAACTGCCCGTGCACGGAGACGATCCACTGGTCCAGCCTCGCGTCCGGGCGGGCGGGATCGAAGGGACGGAGGTTGTGGGCAGTGCCCACCTGGGCGTCGGGCTGCACCTCGTGAAGGACCCGATAGGCGGCCGCGTGGGCCCGCAGGAGGTTCGGGATGGCCCGCCGGGCCCGGATCGGGTTCCGGGCGGCCGGCGGGTGCTTGCCGTGCAGGTACCCAAGGGCTACCACCACGTTGGGCTCGTTGATGGGGACCCAGAGGGAGACAAACTCCCCGAAGGCCTCCGCGCACCGCTTTGCGTACCGCGCAAACCAACGGACGATCTGTGGGTTCTCCCACCCGCCCTGACGGGCCACCCACAGGGGCAGGGTGAAGTGGTTCAGGGTCACCATAGGCTCGATGCCCCGCTCCCGCAATCCCCGCAGCATCTGGCGGTAGCGGGCCTCGGCTCCCTCATCCCACCTCTCCGGCTCCGGCTCCAGGCGGCTCCACTCCAGGGAGAGGCGGTGGGCGTTCTGGTGGAGCGCCTGCATCCGGTCGAAGTCCTCTTCTGCCCGGTGCCACCAGTCACAGGCCGCCCCCGAGCGGCTGCCGTCCCGGATGCGGCCGGGCTGTTGTTCGAAGACCCACCAGTCGTTGTTGGTGTTCCCTCCCTCCACCTGGTGGCTGCTGGTGGCGGTCCCCCACCGGAACCCTTCAGGGAAGCGCTTCATGGACGGGAGGAATCCACCGGGGTGGGGTGCAGGCATCATGCCCCACCCCGGTGGGTCTCGCTTACCAACTCGTAAACACGTACGCGCCGACGATTTGGTTCGTCGCTACGTTGTTCACCGCGATGTTCGTGTAGTACAGGGAGAGGGAGGTGTTCGCGGCCAGTGTCCAGGTGATCCCCAGTTCGTAGAGGGCATAGGGGATCCCCGTGGACTTGTAGTTCCCGAACTCCCCGAGGCCCCAGGCGGAGAGGGCATCCGTGAGGGTCCAGTCCAGCCGCAGGCCCCACGCGTTCAGGTCCGCGTTCGGATCCAGCGTCCCGAAGAAATCCGGGCTCGCGAACTCCCCCCTCGGGGCCGGAAGGGGGGGAAGCACGTAGGGATCCAGGTTCTTGTACCAGAGGGCGATCCGCGGGGCCCGGTCCCACGGGGTCAGCTGGGCCAGGTTCAACGCGACCTCCGCGTACCAGTAGTTCCCCGCTTGACCCGTGGTGTCGTTGCGATAGTTCGCGTACTCCGCGGTGAGGGTTACCCCGCCCAGCAGTTCCGCCCGGAGGTCCGCTCCCCATCCCAGCCCGCGCTGGAGCGTGCCGGAGGGGTCGGTGTCGCTGCGGAGGCTCACCCCCACCAGATAGCCCGGGAGGAGGGTATAGGCGAGGCGCCCGCCGAGCAGGGTGGCGGGGTTCGTCTGGTTGGGATCAGCGTATTGAGCGACCCCGAGGAAGGAAAGCCCGCCCAGCTGCCACCGGAGGACAACCCCGGTACGGTTGTCGTTGTAGTAGTCCTCGTCCAGCAGGAACCCGATGGGGCCGAGGACCACCACGTCCCGGCCGGCACGTAGCTGCAGCCCCTCCATCCCCAAAAACCGGTCCAGCTGGAGGTAGCCCCGATCGAAGTCCAGGAGGTTCTGGGGCGGGGGAGCGGTCCGGGAGATGTACCGGGCCCGCAGGAGGACGCTCACGTCCTCCGCCACCGCTCCGGTGTAGATGATCCGGACCCGAGGGCCGAAGATCAGATCCGGCGGAAGTGTGGGGGTCTGGTTCGCGGTGTACCACCACTCCAGGGTGCCGGTGATCCGGGTGTTGTCCAGGCGGGCCCGCAGCGCCTGAAGCTCCTCCTCCAGCGCCGTCACCCGCACCCCCAACGCCTGCAACTCCGCCCGAAACTCGTTCACCAACCGCTGCAGTGTCGCAATGTTCCGCTCGTTCACCGAAATCCGACCCACCGCCGCCCCAAGATCCCGACGCACCGCGTCCAGATCCGCCCGCCGAACCTCCGGCGGAGGAGGAGTCGGAATCGCCTCGATCCGCGCAATGATCCGCGCCACCACCATCGCCATCTCGTACCGCGTCAGCGGCTGGTTCCCCTTGAACGTCCCATCCGGATACCCCTCAATCAGGCCCTTCGCCGCCAGCTCCGCAATCGCGTCGTACGCCCAGTGGTTCGTCGGAACGTCCGCAAACGGCTGGGTGAACCCCGGGGCGACGAGGGCCAGGACCAGTGCCAGAACCACTGCGCCTGCGGTCTTCCTCGTCATGTAGAACCCCTCCATGGCACGGAGTTTGAGATGAGGATCGGGGCTTCCAGCGCCAGCGATACCCCAGAGTATTCCCGTTTCCTCCTCGGGCACCCCAGCGCCTCCTGCCCCCGGACACCTCCCCCGGCGGCGTGCTGGCCAGTAGTTCACCTCACCCCCTTTCCCGCCTTCCGCCCTTTTCCGGAGAGATCGGTGCCCGTTCTCCAGATTACATTCCGAATCTTCGCTCCGTCAAATGGATTTCCTCCTCCCCGCGGCCGCAAAAAACCGCTCCGCGAGCAGGACCGCCGCGTAGTCGTCGTAGGGGCCGTCGGGCACCCGGAGGAAGGGAGGGAGGAGCCGGTACAGACCCCGGGGCGGGTGGTCCCGGAGATAGCGGATCCGGGCCTCCAGGGTGGTTCCCCGCTCGGAGACCGGCACCACCGGCCGCCCCAACCGCTCAGCCAGAGCCGCAACCTCCCGAGCCCCCGTCTGATCCCCCACCACCACCACTGCCACCCTGAACCGTGCCGTGAGGTCCCGGAGCCGCTCCTCCAGCCCTTCCCGGGATGTCACCTCGCGGTGGAGGATCTCCTCCTCGCTGCACACCGCGATCCCGCACTTCCCCCGGCCCGGATCCACCGCGAGGACCACCACGTCAGGGCTCCACCCGGAAGGTCACCCAGAGCACGTAGTACGCGGGGATGGGCGTTCCGTCCTGCCGGGCCGGCTCGAACCGCCAGGTCCTCAGGGCCTCTACCGCCGCCTGGTCCAGTTCCGGAACCCCGGAGGAGACCAGAACCTCCACTGTCCCCACGGTCCCGTCCACCTGCACCAGGAGCTTCACGCGCACGCGCCCCTGCTGGAGCCGGATGGCGGCTTCGGAGGCGAGATCAGACCGCTGGATGGAGAGGGTATAGGTGCTCGGGTGGACCGGATGCGGCGTCACGAGCGGCCGGGGCG
>JAVKHN010000029.1:0-21900 GCA_031459935.1 Candidatus Sysuimicrobium calidum
ACCGCATGCGGTGGTTGAGCTGGATCTGCAGCCCCTCCTCCTGGAAGTACCCCTTCTCCAGACCGAGGAAGATCCCCGCATCCGACACCGCGCCGGGGGTGCCCGCACGGATGGAGACCGGAGCCTGACCCGATGCGGAGGAGACGCCGAATATGGCGGAAATCAGGCAGACCACTCCGAGGAGAAACCACCTTCCCGACATTCCGACCTTCCCTCCCAGTGATGGGTTTTAGGTATCCTCGGGGAACGGGAAGCTGCCTCCTGGTACCGGTACCGGGCCCGGGGGCGCGGGAGCGGGACGTTCCTGCGCCCCCGGAGCCGGAGGCAGGACCTCTACCTCCGGCTCTTCCTTCTGGAAATGTCCGATCCAGGAGCACGTCCCGCGGACCTCCTCGGGAACGGGCGGTACCCACGTCTGCTCCCACTTCTCCAGCTGGCCCGTGTGCTTCGCGAGCCGGTAGATGCGGGCGTGGATGCACTCCCGATCCCCGAATTCGCAGGTGTTTCCGTCCGTGCCCCCGCAGGGGCCGTTCGAGAGTCCCTTGGGGCAGGTCTCCGGACAGACGAAGAAGGTGTAGGGGAGCCGGCAGAATCCGCACAGCTGGCAGCCCACCCACGGTCCCTTGAGGGCGTGCTCCACCCGCGCGAGAACCCGACCCGCGGTGCTCTGCCGGCTCACGGGGCGGAGTAGGGTCGCCCCCACTCTCGCCACGGGAGAAGCGGGCTGGAACATCCAGCGATCGATGGTCTCCAGGATCCGGAATCCCCGCACCTCCGCAGGGGAAGCCTCCACGGGTCCCTGTCCCCGATCGAGGTAGAAGGCTCCTTCTGGTGCCAGCCGCACCGGGCGCCCGTCCGGGTGGGCCATCACCTCGTACCAGGCTGCAAGCCACGACTCCAGATCCGGGCAGCTCGCCTCCAAAGCAACCACCTGGTCCAGGATCTGCTCCAGGGTGCGCTCCGCGTGCACCCCGCACAGGTGCGCCCCCGCATATCCCAACAGCCGAGCGCCCACCACCTGCAGGGCGGCCCGGCGGATGGCAATCGCTCTCCCCCCGTCTTCCGCTTTCGCATCCTCCTCCAGGCGCCGCAGGAAGTCCTGGGGAATCGGAACGCCGGGAAGCTTCACCTCCCGGATCCGCATTGCCAGGGAGGGAGTGAGGAGCCACACACTGGCCAGTACCGGCACTCGGAGCCCCCGGGAAGCGAGAAACGTCTGGAGCTCCTGGAACTTGCGCGGATCCCACCCGATCTGGGTGATGAGGACGTCCGCCCCGGCCCGCAGCTTCTTCAGGGCCTTCACGTACTGCCCGAGCAGCTCCTCCTCCCGGTACTTGAACGGGTTCACGGCCGCAGCCAGGAACGCGGAGGGAAGCGTCTTTCTGGCGATCCAGAGGGACTGCACGGAGTCCATGTACCGGGCGGGCCGATCCGGAGGGGGCTCCCGGAGCGCGTCCCCCGTGATGAAGAGGAACGCCTCCATGCCCTCCTGCCGGGCCCGCTCGAGGTCCCGCTCCAGATCGGGAAGGGTGCGTCCCTTTCCGGCCCAGTGGACCAGGGGCAGGACCCCGGTGGTGTCCGCCACCATGCGACCCACCAGCAGCGCGTCGTGGTCGCGGTCCGTGCGCACCCGATCCGAGATGGTGAGGGCTGCAATCCATCCGTCCTGCCGGGCCCATCGTCCCATCCGGATCACGGAGTCCGCCACCTCCCCAAGCGGTTTGGAACCACTCAGCGGCGGGGACTCCAGGGTGAGGACGAACTGCCCCGCCTGCAGGCGCTGCTGGAGCTGGTTCACGTACCTCGGGCGGGCAGCTTCCACGGGCGGATTCGGGTTGGCCATGCCCTCTCCTCGAAATGCGCTAGGATGCGTACCTCCGTCGCGTCCTCATCTTACCGAGGTCCATCTGTATGGGCAACCTCCACGGCTTCACGGCGTCCCGGAGGTCCGGATCCCGGGTCACGCTTCCGGATCCAGGTGGAGGACCTGTTGAGGGTACGTGCGCTCCAGGATCTCCACGATCCGGGTGAGGAGGGTGTTGTAGGGAACGGGAATGCCGTGACGTTCCGCTCGCCGGATGATCTCTCCGTTGAGGAACGCGATCTCCGTGGGACGTCGGCGCAACACATCCTGGAGCATGGAGGGAAGGTGTGTGCGCTCCTCTGGGGACCGGTGGCGTCCCATAAGCGTGTCCAGCACCCGCCGCGGATCCAGGGAAACTCCCTCCGCCGCCGCCACCGCCGCCGCCTCCGCCACCAGCCGCTCGAAGATCTCCCGTGTGGCGGGCTGCGCCACGAGCGGACCCACGGGGAGCCGGGTGATGGCCGAAAGCGCGTTTGCGGCCGCGTTAAACGCCACCTTGTACCAGATGGCCTCCCTGGGATCAGGAAGGGCGTGTGCGGGCAGGCCGGCCTCCGTGAGCAAGGTGGCGAGCTCCTGTGCACCGCCGAAGCCGGAGGGGTCCACGGGGCCCAGGTGGATCTCCACGGGATGCGGGGTCCACCGGATCCACCCGGGCGCCACCAGGTCGCTCCACAGGAAGCACACGCCTGCCAGGATCCGCTCCGCGCGGAACACCTCTGAGAGGGCCTCCACGTTCCCCAGCCCGTTCTGGAGCGTCACCACCCATGTGCGGGATCCCGCCATGGGCATGGCGCTCTGGGCCGCCTGCCGGGTGTGGTGGGATTTGGTGAAGATCAGAAGGTAGTCCACGATTCCCGCCTCCGCGGGATCCCCAGTGGCCTGGACCCGTACGAAGCGCGGGTGCACCCCATCGTCCACCCGCACGCCGTGCCGGCGGAGGGCGGCCACCTGCTCCTCCCACACGTCCACGAGCCACACCTCGTGCCCGGCCTCCGCCAAGTGCACACCGAACCGGCACCCCATGGCTCCCGCGCCGATTATGCCGAACCGCACCGTCTGTCTCCTCCCGGAGCTCTCAGGGAACCAGCACCGCCCGGCCGCGGACCCTGCCGTGGTGCAGGTCTGTGAGGGCCTGGTTCGCTTCCTGCAAGGGATAACGCACCGTCTTCGCGCGCACCTTCCCTTCCGCGGCCAGGTGCACGAGCTCCACCAGCTCCGCGTACGTCCCTACGAGGTTTCCCACGATGGCTTTCTCCATGGCCACGAGCTCCATGGTAGGTACCGTGAGGGGATCCCCGTATCCCACCACGAAGTAGGTTCCTCGACGCCCCAACAGCGACCACCCCAGGGCGGGAGCTCCCCCCTCTCCCACGAAGTCCAGGACCACCTGCGCTCCCCGTCCCTGGCTCCACTCCACGAGCCGTGGGGTGGTCTGTGGATCCGCGGGGAACACCGCGTCCGCCCCGAGTTCCCGAGCCCAGCTCCGGGCCTCCTCCGACCGGTCCACCACCGCGATGCGGGCTGGGCACAGGGCCCGGAGCATCTGGTACGCCAGATGCCCCAGCCCGCCGAACCCGAGGAGCACGGCCAGCCCTCCCGGTCCCAGGAGCGGGACCGCCCGCTTCACCGCGTGGTAGGCCGCCAGTCCCGCGTCCGCGAAGGGCGCGGCCTCCTCCGGAGGCAACCCCTCCGGAAGCCGGATGCAGTTGCGCTCCTTCACGAGGAGGTACTCCGCGAAGCCGCCGTCCCGGTCCAGGCCTACGAAGGCGCCCACCTCGCAGTGCATCTCCTGTCCCTGCCGGCACGCCAGGCAGACGCCATCCGAGACCATGGGATACACGAGGACGGGATCTCCCTTGCGCACGGACCGGACCGCGGGCCCCACCTCCTCCACCCACCCCGCGTTCTCGTGCCCCGGAATGTAGGGAAGGTGCGCCCGCATGATCCCCTGAAACATGCCTTCGAGGATGTGCAGATCCGTCCGGCACACCCCCGCCCCCGCCACCCGGAGGACCACATCATCCGGGGCCTGCACCCTGGGGTCCGGAACCTCTTCCAGCACCAGAGCCGGGCCGTGGTCGTCCAGGCGTCCGTACCTGTGGAGTCGCGCCGCCTTCATGGGTCCGCTCCGAATTACAAGTACGCCAGCAGGTCCTGGATCCCGTTGAGCACCAGGTCGGGCCGTTCCTGCGGAGGAAGCTTTTCCAGTTCTTCCACCAGGGTGACGCCGGTGAGTACCAGCACCGTCCGGGCGCCGGCTTCCTTCCCCATCCGGAAATCCAGCTCCACATCGTCCCCCACCACCACCAGCTCCTCCACCGGCACCCCCAGCCGGGCCGCCGCCACCCGCAGCGCGTCCCGGGAGGGCTTGCCCACGAGCCGGGCAGGCTTTTGCGTGATGTAGGTGATGGCCGCGGCGAGGGCCGCCGAAAGGCCCGGGGTCCGGCCGTGCTTGGTGGCGTACCAGGGGGAAAGCGAGGTCACCAGGAACGCGGCACCGTTCCAGATGGCCCGACAGGCCGCCGCGAGCTTCTCGTACGTCCAGACCGGATCCCAGCCTACCAGGACCACCCCGGCCCGCTCCCCCTCCTCCACTCCCACACACGGAATCCCCCTCTGCTCCAGGGGCGCCCACAGCCCCCGCTGGCCCAGAACGAGAACCGGGCGGTCCGGATACTCGCGGGCGATGATCTCCGCGGCGATGGCCCCCGGGGTGATGACCTCCTGATCCTCCACGGGAAGCGCGCTTCCCCGGAGGACCCCCGTGTACTCCTCCGGTGGAAGCGCGCTGCCGTTGGTGAGGAAAACGAACCGACCCCCGCTCCTGCGGATCGCCTCGAGGACCGCCCGCGTTCCCGGGAGGACCTGCGGGTTGCGCCACTCCGCGGACTCTGCCACGATACAGGTCCCGTCCACGTCCAGGACGAAGCACCGGCCCCGCAGGTTCATGAGGCCTGCCCCCGCCTCAGGGTGAGTCCCAGGCCCTTGCGCTCCAGCCGCACGTAGGTCACCTTTCGGGGTTCCGAGGAGAGGGCTTCCACGAGGCGCTTCAAAGCCTCCCCGGTCCCTTTCCCGTCCAGGACCAGGGGAGCCACCTTGCCCCGCTGGATGGCCTGGACCTCCTCCTCCGGCAGCCCGTACCGGAGCAGCACCTCTTCGTCCGACCGCCCCCCGTAGATCCCGCGCAGCTCCGCGATGGAGAGCTCCGGTCGCTCCGCGGGGATCTCTTTGGCCCGCGGGAGGGAGAGCACCCGATCCCGAACCTCGGGATCGATGGGGCCCGGGGGCTCTCCGTACTGTCCCAGGATGTACCGGATGGTCTCGTCCGCCACGAGGTGGTAGCGTTCCGGTCCGATGAGGTTCAACAGCGCCTGCGTGGCCACGAACTGGCTGAAGGGCGTCATCATGATGGGGTAGCCCAGCTCCGCCCGGACCCGGACGATCTCGTCCAGCACCGCCTCGAACTTGTCCTCCTGTCCGATCTCCCGCAGATTCCGCTTTAGGGTGGTGACCATACCGCCCGGAATCTGGTGCCGGTAGTAGGCCAGGTCGTACTCCGAGGGGCGGCCGATGGGCAGGTTCCGACGCCGCGCCACCTGAAAGAAGTAGCGGGAGACCCGCTCCGCGGCCTCCAGGTCCACCTCCATCTCGAAGCCCATCTCCTGTAAGTTCGCCACCGTCCGGAAGAAGTTCGGGAGACTCGTTCCCTCCGCCAGCGGGGGGATGGCGGTGTGGAAGGTGCGCACCCCCAGCTCCGCGGCCCTCACGTAGCACACGGGGGCAAGCCCCATGTTGCAGTGGGAGTGCACCTCTAGTGGCGTATCCCCGAGGGCTTCCTGGAGGGCCGGCACCAGGGTCCCCACCCGGTCAGGGGTCAATAGACCCGCGGGGTCCTTGATGTACACCGCGTCCACCACGCCCCGGGCCTTCTCCCCCAGCTCCCGGACCCGGCGGGTGTAGAAGTCGTCCGTGTGCACCGGGCTAATGCTGTACACGAGGGCCACCACCACCTCCTCGGCCCCTTCCTCCCGGGCCATCCGGGCACCTTCGACCATCTCCGCCACGTTGTTCATGGGATCCACCACCTGGACCCGGCGGATGCCGTGGCGGATCACGGTGCGCATGGCGAGCCGGATGAGCTCCCGCGGACACGGCTCCCACCGGATGAACCGCAGCCCCGTGGTCATGAAGGTGAGCGGCGTGCGGGGCATCCGCTCCCGGGCAAGCCGGATCCGCTCGAAGGGATCCTCCCGGTGCCACCGCACGGACACGGCCATGTGGGTGCTGGTGGTGAAGTCCAGGGCCTTGAACCCCACCCGGTCCAGGTCCGACGCCACGGCCAGGATCATGGGGGTGGTGATCCCTGTGGCGCTCCACAGGCTCTGGTTTCCATCCCGCAGGGTGACGTCGATCAGCCGGATCCGTCGCTCCATGACGAGCCGGGCTCACCGGGACAGCGCTTTGCCCGCCAGGGTCTGCACCACGTAGCTGAGCGGATCCTTGAAATTGGCCGCAATGGAGCTCCTTGGGCGCCGGCTCCACACCGTTTCGGGCCGAGACTGGAGCAGGTAAAGGTTGTGGGGAAAATCTTCGTTTTCCGCCACTGCCCACTCGATGTCCAGGGGAAACCCGTAGACCTGCTCCAGATGACGGGCCAGTCGGGCCAGTTCCACGGCCTCCGCATCGGAGATGCACGGCTTCGTCTGCAGATCCTCAGGAACCCCGACCTTCACCAGCAGCCCCTCGCTGCCAGAGGGCGCGAACTGCACGGTCTTGGGCGAGATCTTGCGATGCACGATCTCCAGGGTCACCTTGTTGATGGTGAACTCGTCCGGGGTCACCTCCCCGCTCACCACCGCCACTCCCGGCCCCCAGCTCCCCTCCACCACGATCAGGGAGCGATCCCCAGTCCGGGGACTCAGGGTGAACAGCACCCCCGCGGCCCTGGGGTGAACCATCTGCTGGACCCCCACCGCCACCCCGTCGTCCAGGCTCACCCCCTGGGTGAGCCGGTAGGAAAGGGCTCGGGGCGTGAAGGCGCTCGCCCAGCACCGACGGACGGAGTCCAGCACGTGCTCGGTCCCCCGGACCCACAGGTACGTCTCCTGCTGGCCCGCGAAGCTCGCCTGCTCGCTGTCCTCCGCGAGGGCACTCGACCGCACGGCCACGGGCGGATCCGATAGCTGTGCCTGAATGCTCAGTGCCTCGTACCCCCGTTTGATGGCGTCCCGCACCTCCAGCGGGATCCGGCTTTCCAGGAACATGCCCGTGATCTGTTGGCTCGCCCGCTCGATGCTCTCCAGGTCGTTGGGCACCACGGAGGCCAGCGCCTGTCGCAGCTGGTCCTCCAGGCCGTTGGCCTCCAGGAAGCGCCGGTACCCGAGGCTGGTGACCGCGAATCCGGGCGGGACCCGGCATCCGTGTCGGAGCAGTTCCCCCAGGCTCGCCACCTTCCCGCCCACCAGAGGCCGCTCCGCAAGCCCCACTCGCGAGAACTCCAGGGTGATGGGGATCTCTCCCGTCCTCATCCGACCTCGCCCCCCTTTCTAATCCTCCAGCAGGGTCACGGTCCCCGCATCACCATCCACCCGGATCCGCTGGCCGGTCCGGATGCGCTTGGTGGCGGATCCCGTCCCCAGCACCGCGGGGATCCCGTACTCCCGGGCCACGATGGCCGCGTGGGACATCATCCCGCCGATGTCGGAGACCGTGGCCCGGATCCGGGAGAAGACCGGAGCCCAGCTGGGCTCCGTCACGGAGCACACCAGGATCTCGCCCTCCTGGACCTCATGCAGCTGGTCCACGCTGAGGACCACCCGCGCAGGTCCCTCCACCACGCCCGGCGAGGCCGCGAATCCCCGCAGGACCTTCTCCTCCACCTTCTCCGGCTCCAGCCACGCCCGCAGACGGTCCGGGGTGATCCCCCACAGCATCACCACCGCGGGATCCACCACGGCCTCCGGGACGGTCCCCAGGGCCGGAGGCGGGTTCCACTCCCGCAACTTCTGCATGAGCTCCCGCCGTCGGGCAATGATGGGGGGCCAGTACACAGGTCCCCGGGCCGGAGCCCCGATGGTCCAGGAGAGCAAAAGGTCCATGAGGGCCTGGTGGACCTCGCTCCAGTGCAGGTAGAAGATGTCCTCCACGTCCTGGAAGAACCCCTGCCGGACGAACAGAGCCCCCAGTTCCCGCACCTTGTTCCAGAACACGCTCTGGTACCAGTGTTCCACGTAGAACTTATGGTCCTCGATGGAGTAGTACACGTTGCGGACAAGCCCCAGCAGCTGGTCGAACGCCTTTCGGTCTTCCTCCGTCTGCAGCAGACTGCGGTACCCCTCCGTGATCTGGTCCCGGTCCCGCCTGCGGCCCTCGATGTCCCGCTCCAGGGACTCCCCCCGCTTCACCTTCGCCACGTAGTCGCACAGGATGCCGAAGACGGCCCCCGGATCGTCCACCCACGCCCGGTGGTGGTGGTGGAACCCGTCTCCCGTGTTCATGTAGAACCAGGGGTCCGAGCTGCGGCGCCATTCCTCAAGCCACGTTCGCCCCGCCTCGCTCCGCCCGAGGGCCTCAAACACCTCCCTCACGTCCGCACCGGCCTGGAAGTACGAGTCCACATTCAGCTCCACCGCTCGCTTCGCCAGCCGCTTCAGCTCGTCGTTGGGACGAAACATGCTCACGTCAATGGCCCCCACCATGCGGGTGATGGCCTGGTCTGAGATCTCGGGAAACGCTTTCTTGCAGAACTCGTAGAAGGTGAAGTAGGCGGCAAAGCCGATCATCACGATCTCCATGTGGATCTGCCAGATCCGGAAGATGCTCTCCAGCAGCCGGTGGTATGCCTCAAACACCTCCTGCGAGGTGCCGTACCCCTTCCGCTCGAACACCAGGCGCTCGTCCTCCACCTCCGGCAGCTCCGGGAACCGGATGGCCTTCAGCTGCTCGATCTCCCGCTTGACCTTCTCCCGCCACTCCTCGTAGAACTGCGGCCAGTTCTGGAAGTAGTATCCCGCCCGGTGTTCGAAGAGCTTAGCTCGCTCCTCGATCTTCTTGGGGTCCGCCACCGCGGTGGGACTGATGTACAGCCGGCCGTTCAGGAACCGGAAGTCAATCCCCATGGCCGGCGGGATGGCGAACATGCGGCTGCTCATCTCCCCGATGCCAAGGTAACCCGCTTCGAATCCGATGGTGTCAAACGGGTGCACGGCCTCCGGGGCGTGCATGCCGTTGTAGAACCACAGCTTGTTCTCCTCCTCCGCCCTCCGGTCCTCGCTGAACCGGAGGTAGTACGGATACATCTCCTCATAGCCCTCGCAGCCGGGAGGCGTCTGGATCTCGAACGGGCTCTGGAACCGCAAAGCGTCCGACATCATCTCCCCCTCCCCCGTGGGTATCCGATGTGGGTTTCGGACATAACGGAAAGCATCCAGTGAGGAGCCGACGAAAGAATCCCCAGCACCCCCACCCCGACGGCCCTGGGACGAGCCCTACTCACCCGCGGCATCCCCCGATTGAGCGAATTGATCCCACCTATAGTCCAACCAAATCCTAGGGACGTCGAAAGCGGCTGTCAAGCAAGACACCTGCGGGCGCGGCGCCCTTGTGCATCCGGCCTACAGGTACCTTCAGGACCGCTCCCCGATGGGGAGCTCGATCCCGGTGATCTCGCTCTGGCGGATCTTCGCGAGCTCCACGAGCCAGTCGGGGTCCTCGTACACATAGTCCTTCCGGAGCGGGTGCCCCTTCCAGTCCTCCGTCATGAGGATCCGGCGCAGATCCGGGTGCCCCTCGTACACCACCCCGAAGAGGTCGTAGGTCTCCCGCTCGTGCCAGTTGGCCCCCACCCACAGGTCGCTCACCGTAGGGATCCGGGGATCGCCGCGATCCACCGGGACCTTAACGAGCAGCTCGTGGCCGTGCTCGGTGGACCACAGGTGGTAGGTGCACTCCAGGCGATCCCCCCAGTCGATGGCGCTGCAGAAGGAGAGGTAATCCAGCCGGAATTCCGGGTCGTCCCGCAGAAACCGCATCACCTCCCGGAAGCGCTCGGGCGGCACCCGGATGGCGGGGGTGAGGTACCGGTGGACTGCGGGTTCCTCCCGACGGGGGGGTCGGGGAGGGGCTTTCCCCTCTGCCCTGGTCCGCTCCACCTCCTCCTGGTAGGCCCGCTGGCGTTCCTGCTGCTCCCGTTCAAACCGCTCGAGCTCTTCCCGGGCCGCCGCCACCAGATCCTGTACGTCCGGGAACCGGTCCCGCAGCCTCTGGAGGAGGGTTTCCGGGAAGTGGCCGCCGCTGGGTCGAGGGCTCTGGGGGATCATCGCAGGATTCCCCGGGCGATGGGCTCTTTGGGCGCGGCCCGGTGGAGGTCTTCGAGGGTGTAGAGAAGGTTGGCGCGGTTGTAGGTGCTGGCCTCATAGTGAGGGGTGAAGACGATGGCCTCCGTGGGGCAGACCTCCACGCACAGCCCACAGTACTGGCACTTGTCCATCTCGATGTCGAACCGGGTGAGGACCCGATCCTTGCCCCGGCCCGTGGCCTCGATGTGGATGCAGCGGCTCGGGCAGATGCGCTCGCACTGGAAGCAGATGATGCACTTATCGTTTCCGATCTCGCTGTCCACGGGAAGGGCCAGGATCCCGTGCCAGCGGGGGGAGACGTTGGACTTCTCGAGCGGGTACATCAGGGTGACCTTGGGCCGGGCGGCGGTGCGCAACGTCTCCCGCAGCCCCGTCACCAGTCCTCGCACTGCTGCGGTGGCTTTCTCCAGGACCGCCGGCATCTTTTCCTCCTACCGATCCACGTCCGCGAGCACGATGTCGATGCTGCCCAGGATGGCGATTACATCCGCCACCTTCCACCCCTTCATCATCTGAGTAAGGGCGAAGAGGTTCGAAAAGCTGGGAGCCCGGATCTTCACCCGCCAGGGAGTCTCGGCTCCGCGGCTCACCAGGTGAATCCCCAGATCCCCCCGCGGGCTCTCCACCCGGGTGTACACCTCCCCGGGCGGGAGCCGGGGGGTGAGGGAGACCCGGGGCGTCCGGATCTCCCCCTCCGGCATCTGGTCCAGGCACTGCAGGATGATTCTCGCGGACTCCCGCATCTCGTCCATACGCACCAGATACCGGGCGAAGCAGTCGCCCTCCGTGTACACGGGCACCTGGAAATCCACCCGATCGTAGACCTCGTAGGGGTGGCTTTTGCGCACGTCCCACTGGAGCCCTGAGGCCCGGGCCACGGGCCCGGAAGCTCCGAACGCGATGGCCTGCTCCCGGGTGAGGACTCCGATCCCCTGCGTCCGGGCCTGCCAGATGGGGTTCCCGGTGAGCAGCCGGTGATACTCCCCCAGCCGGTTGAGGAAGTAGTGGCAGAACTCCCGGCACCGGTCGGTCCAGCCCGGCGGCAGGTCCTCGTTCACCCCGCCGATGCGGAAGTACACGTGGTGGAGCCGACCTCCGGTGACGGACTCGAAGAGGTCCATGATGAGCTCCCGCTCCCGCATGCACCACAGAAACGCGGTGGTGGCTCCCAGATCGATGCCGTATGTCCCCAGCCAGAGGAGGTGGCTCGCGATACGCTGCAGCTCCATGAAGATGGTGCGGATGTAGCGGGCTCGCTCGGGCACCGGGATTCCGCCCAGGGTCTCCACCGCCCGGAGGACGGCCATCTCGTTGAGAAGGGCTGCGAGGTAATCCATTCCCCGGTCCGCGAGGGCGATGCACTGGGTGTAGTTCCGGTGCTCCATCATCTTCTCCACGGAGGAGTGGAGGTAGCCGATGTCCGGCATCACCTCCACGATGTTCTCGCCATCCAGGGTGACCACCAGCCGCAGCACCCCGTGGGTGCTGGGGTGCTGCGGCCCCATGTTCAGGATGAGCTCCTCCGTGCGCAGCGCCTTCGCCATCCTAGGCTCCTCTGCGGGTCAGACGCCGCTCCCGCCTGATCTTCTCCTGCAGCTTCAACACCCCCTCGATGAGGGCCTCCGGGCGCGGGGGGCAGCCCGGCACATATACGTCCACGGGGATGACGGTGTCAATGCCCTTGAGGATGGAGTAGTTGTCGTAGAAGAAAGGGCCGCCGCAGGTGGCGCAGCTGCCCATGCTGATCACGTACTTGGGCTCCGGCATCTGCTCCCACAGGCGCCGCACCACAGGCGCCATCTTGATGGTGCACCGGCCGGAGACGATGATGAGGTCCGCCTGTCGGGGCGTGGCCCGGGGGATGACCCCGAACCGGTCCAGGTCGAACCGGGTGGCGAACGCCTGCATCATCTCCATGGCGCAGCACGCAAGCCCGAAGGTGAGGGGCCAGAGGCTGCTGGCCCGGGCCCAGTTCAGGACGTTCTCCACGGTGGTGAGCAACAGCGCCCCGCCCGGCAGCCTGTACAGCACGTCCGCCAGCTGCTCGATGGGGGCCACCTGCGAGCCCTCCAGGGGAATCCGCGCAATGGAGGTTACCTCCGGGCCGCCGGAAGGGATGGGGCCGTCTCTCATGGTCGTCTCCGAGGAACCGTCCTGGGACATACTCACTGCTAGATTCTGGCACAAGAAGCGCGTGCCCTCAAGGCAAGCCCGATCCCATGGCGAGTACGGGCGATCCCGCCACCGTCACCCGGCGTACGTCCGCGCCGAGCCCGCGCAGTTTCTCGTCCAGCCCTTCATATTTCCGATCGATGTGCTCTACCCCGTGGATCTCCGTCACTCCTTCGGCCACCAGCCCGGCCACCACCATGGCGGCCCCTCCCCGGATGTCCAGGGCCTGGACGGCCGCCCCCGTCAACCGCTCCACGCCCCGCAGGTACGCGACGTTTCCCTCCACCCGGATGTCCGCACCCATCTTCACGAGCTCGTAGGCGTAGCCCATGCGGCCTTCGTAGATGGTCTCCCGGATCACGGCCTCGCCCTCCGCGGTGGCCAGCATGGCCACGAAGGGAGGGTGGAGGTCTGTGGCGAACCCCGGGAAGGGCGCGGTGTCGATGTCCACGGCCCGCAGGCGCCGCCGGGCCCGCACCCGCACCCGGTCCGTGTTCGCCTCGATCTCACACCCTGCCTCCTGCAGCTTCGTGAGCAGGGCGGTGACGTGCTCCGGGATGAGTCCGTCCACCTCCACCTCACCGCGGGTGGCGGCACCCGCGATGAGGTATGTACCCGCCTCGATGCGATCCGGGATGACCGCGGTACGGGCCCCGTGGAGCTCCCGGACCCCCTCGATGACGATGGTGGGCGTGCCTGCACCGCGGACGTGGGCCCCCATGAGGTTCAGGAACACCGCGGTGTCCGTGACCTCCGGTTCCAAGGCCGCGTTGTGGAGGACGGTGGTGCCTCGAGCCAGGGTGGCGGCCAGCATGAGGTTGATGGTGGTGCCCACGCTGCGCCGCGGCACGTAGAACTCCGCTCCCCTCACCTCTCCCGCCCATCCGATCATATACCCCCGCTCCGTGGTCACCTCCGCGCCCAGGGCCTGAAACCCCCGGATGTGGAAGTCCACGGGACGGCCGCCGATGCTGTCCCCGCCCGGAAGTCCCACCTCGAACCGCCGGAACCGGGCAAGCAACACGCCCGCGGCATAGTAGGATCCCCGGATGCGACCACACAGCTCCGCAGGTGCGTGGATCCTCCCAAGCCCGCGGGCATCGATGGCGCAGATCCCTCCCTCCACCTCCACCTGGCAGCCCAGGGCCCGCAGGATGTCCGCCATCACCAGGACATCGCGGCAGTGCGGGACGTTCTCGATCACGGAGACATCCGGCGCCAGGGCCGCCGCGGCCATGATGGGAAGCACGGTGTTCACCGCACCTGCCACCCGGACCGCCCCCTCCAAGGCTTCTCCACCCCGCACGACCAGGATCTCGGTGGTGTTCATGTCGACCTCAACGCAGGTTCGATCCGTTGCTCCACGTAAAAGCGCACGAGCTCATCGAGGATGCGATCCCGGCTCACCCTGCGGATGAGGGAGCGGGCCCCCCGGTGGCTGGTGATGTAGGTGGGATCCCCGCTGATGAGGTAGCCCACCAGCTGGTCCCGGGGGCTGTAGCCCCGCTCCTGCAAAGCCCGGTACACCTCCAGGAGGATGCGAAAGACGTCCTCCTCTCCCTCCCCCACGCGGTAGATCCCGGTCTGCTCCGTCACGCCTCTTCCTCCCTTCGGGGCTTGCACGCCACGTACACCACCACGGCTCCGCCCGCCAGGTCATGCACCCCTATCGAGGCAAACCCCGCATGCTCGAGGAGCTCTGGGAATTCCCGCTGGTCCGGCCACTCCCGGATGGAGACAGGGAGGTACAGGTAGGCGTCCGGATGCCGGGAGAGGCAGCGGCCCAGCCAGGGGATCACGGTGAAGGAGTAGAGGTCGTAGAGGGCCCGGAAAAGGGGGTTGCGGGGCCGGCCGAACTCCAGGATCACCAGCCGCCCCCCGGACCGCAGCACCCGCTGAAGCTCCCGGAGGGCCCGGTCCAGGTCCGCCACGTTGCGGATCCCGAACCCCACCGTGGCTGCATCGAAGGCCTCAGGGGGGAGCGGGAGGGCTTCCGCATCGCCCTGCACGAACCACACCCCCTTCCTTCTACCCGCCCGCTCCCGGGCCACTTCCACCATGGGTGCCGCGAAGTCCACACCGACCACGCGGCCGCCCGATCCCACCCGCGCCTTTAGCAGGAAGGCCAGGTCCCCGGTTCCGCAGCAGACGTCGAGCGCCGATGCGCCCGGGCCTAGGCCCGTGCAGGCCGCGGCGAACCGCTTCCACCGCCTGTGCAGCCCCAGGCTCAGCAGGGTGTTCAGCAGGTCGTAACGCCGCGCGATGGCACTGAACATCGCGCGGACGTATGCCCGTTTCCGCGCTTGGGGCGGCGTACCCGTTCCGAGGTCGATTCCCACGGGGACTAGTTTACCGTGGCCGTCGGTCGGTGGTGGAGCTCGGCATCCCGTGGGAGTCTGCGAGCGGTAGACCCAGGCGGTCGCGGAACACCCCTTGGTGGGCCCGCCAGGATTCGAACCTGGAACCAACCGGTTATGAGCCGGCCGCTCTGCCGTTGAGCTACGGGCCCGGCCGAAATTCAGTATATCCCACCCGCACGAGGTACAAACCTCCCGCTTCCACCACCGGACCCGAGAGCTGGTTCGTTCGGGCCGCCAGGAGCTCCTGCACGGACTCCGTAGAGCGCTTCCCGGATCCCACCTCCAGCAGGGTCCCCACCATCATCCGCACCATGTGGCGCAGAAACCGGTCCGCCACCGCGTCCACCACCACCAGGGGCCCCTGCTGCCGGACCTCCAGCCGGTACAGGGTGCAGAGGGTGGTGCGGGGATTGCTGCCCGTGGCGCAGAAGGCGGCGAAGTCGTGCCGACCCACCAGGTACGAGGCCGCCTCCCGCATGGCCGCTAGCTCAAGCCTCCCCTCCCAGAAGAGGGCCCGATTGCGTAGCAGGGGGTTCCGGCCCGGCCGGTTCCAGATGAGGTAGCGGTAGGCCCGCCAGCGGGCGTCCCGCCGGGCGTGGAATCCCTCCGGGGCTTCCTCTGCGCACCGCACCGCGATGTCGGGCGGGAGGAAGTGGTTCAGGGCCCCCACAAACCGGTCCGCGGGCAGGGAGGAGCTCGTGTGGAAGTGGGCCACCTGGGCCAGGGCGTGCACCCCTGCGTCCGTGCGGCCGGCCCCCACCACCCGCACGGCCTCGCCCGTCACCTGCGCCACGGCCTTCTCCAGCTCCTCCTGGATGGAGGAGGCGTGGGGCTGGCGCTGCCATCCCGCGTAGCGGGTCCCGTCGTAGGCCACCACGAGCCGGATGGTGCGCATGGGCTCCCTCACTCGGCAAAATGGTGGGGAGCTGGAGGCTCTTCGTGCAACCCGAGCTCTCCATCCGAAGCCAGGATCCGAGGCCGCTCCTTCCGCACCTTGTGGCCCTCTACCGCCGGGCCTACCGGGGAAGGGAGGAGTACGCGTACCGCACGGACCGGGAGGTGACCGAATACCTCCGGTGGCTCCACCGACGGGATCCCGAGGGGTTCCTGGTGGCGTACCTGGATGAGGAGGCGGTGGGGTTCATCGCCGCGGACGCCCGGTGGGTGGACTACCGGGGGGAGCGGGTCGGCGAGATCCACGAGCTGGTGGTGGACGACCGCTACCAGGGCCAGGGAATCGGTAAGGCCCTGTGCCTCGCGGGTCTTACGTACCTGCAGGACCGGGGACACCGGCGGTTCGGGCTGTGGGTGGGCGAGCACAACCTCCGGGCCCAGGCCCTGTACGAAAAGCTGGGGTTCCGGAAGGTGGGGCAGTGGGGGATCTGGGTGCGGATGATCAGGGACGACACGCAAGCCGGACCGCCTGCGTGAGCACCCGGGCCGCCTCCGCCACCTGTCGGAGCTCCACGTGCTCACTGGCCGTGTGGGCTACCGCGAGCCGCCCGGGCCCGAACACCACGGACGGGATCCCCGCGGAGATCAGGTTCTCTGCATCTGTCCAGCTGCGGATGGCCCCGATCTCCGCGGGCCGACCCAGGGCCTGCTCGTACGCCTCCCGCAGGAGGGAGAGTACGGGCGCATCCTCGGAAAGCTCAAATGGCGGGCTCTCGTCGAGGACCTCCGCGTTCCCTCCGTGCTCCGCCACCACCCGCAGAACTTCCTGTTTGACGGCCTCGAGGTCCTGCCCTGGAAGGATCCGGAAGTCCACGCTGAGGGTGCACCGATCCGGGACCACCAGCGCCAGCTTCCCGCCCCGGATCTCCATGACGTTAAACCCGCCGTGCCCCACCAGGGGATGCTCGGCCCGCACGAACGCCATCGCCTCGAACGCCCGCAGGAGTTCTGCAGCCTGCAGGATGGCGTTTCGTCCCGCCTCGAACTCCCCGCCGTGGGCCGGGATCCCCGACAGCTCGATGCGCACCTCGAGACTACCGGCTTCCACGGGGCAGATGCGGAGCTCCGTGGGTTCCAGGACTATGGCTGCCTCCGCCTGCACCGCCTCGGGCAGCACCTTGCTCCCAAGCCCCCCCTGTTCCTCGTCCACGGTGAAGGCCACGGCCACAGGCAGTTCCCGGATCTCCGGGGTCCTTTCCAGGGCCAGGAGGATGGCCGCGATCCCGGCTTTCACGTCCACGCTTCCTCGCCCCCACACACACCCCGCCTCCACCCGGGGCCGGTCCGGCGGTTCCTCGATGGGGATCGTGTCCGCATGGGCGGTGAGCAGGAGCCTGGGCCGCTCCGCCCCCTTCCAGATCAGGTTGTCCCGATCGCCCTCCACGGGCTGCCGGAAGGGCCGTAGACCCAGGGACTCCAGCCGGGCCTCCAGGTACGCGAGGAGGGCCTGCTCCCGGCCCGTGGGGCTCGGGATGGAGACAAGCCGCAGTAGCTCCCACCGTGCGCGTTCCAGCAGGGGCTCCATCGAGCCGATGATACCGTACCGGATTGCCAGGAACTCCCAGGGCACGGCGGGAATTCTCCAGTCGTGATCCTCGACGCGGCCCTCCCCCAGGGTTCGCTCCGGCGGGTGCCGGAGGTGGCGGAGCTCGCGGAGCAGTTCGGAGTGGGGTGCCTGTGGGCCAGCGAGACCCAGCACGATCCCTTTTTACCCGGCCCCCTCGTGTACGCGCACACCCGGCGGCTTGCGTTCGGTACCGCCATCGCGGTGGCCTTCGCCAGAAGCCCTACCACCATCGCCCACACCGCCTGGGACCTCGCGGAGGCCAGCGGCGGTCGGTTCCTTCTCGGCCTTGGAACCCAGGTACGGGCCCACGTGGAGCGGCGGTTCGGGATGCCCTGGCCGGACTCCGCGGTTGCTAAGCTCCGGGAGCAGATCCAGGCTATCCGGGCCCTGTGGCGGTGCTGGCAAACCGGCGAGCGGCTCTCCTTCCGGGGCCGGTACCACAGCCTCACCCTCACCTCACCGTTCTTCAATCCCGGTCCGATCCCCCACCCCGGGATCCCCATCTACGTGGCGGGCGTGAACCGGGGACTGGTACGCCTGGCGGGAGAGGTGGCCGACGGGTTCCACGTGCACCCCCTGCACTCCCCGGAGTACCTGCGGAGGGTGGTCCTGCCCGCGCTGGAAGAGGGAGCCCGGCGGGCGGGCCGCAGCCGCGGGGAGGTCACGGTTTCCGCCTCGGTGATGATCGCCACGAACCCGCAGGAACGGGAGTTCCTGCGGTCCCAGGTGGCCTTCTACGCCAGCACCCCCTCCTACCGTACAGTGCTGGCGGCGCACGGGTGGGAGGAGGTGGGTGAGCGCCTCTCGGCCCTGGCCCGTGCGGGGCGGTGGTCGGAGATGCCCAAACTCGTATCGGACAAGATGCTGGAGGCGTTCTGCGTGCTGGCGGGCCCAAAAGAGGTTCCCGATGCCCTCCGGGCGCGCTATGCGGGGCTCGTGGACCGCATCACCCCCTACCTCCCCCTCGTCCCCGGGGAACGACAGGAGCTGTGGACGGCCCTCGCGCGGACCTTCGGAGGGACGGACGGCCGCTCTGTTGCGAAGCCGTGACACCCCACGCGCAGGGTCCGACCGTGGTCCCACTGCGGTCCGCTCAGCTGCCGGGTACTCCGCCCCGTCAGCCGCTTCCCGAACTCAGGATCTCCCGCAGGCAGGCCGTAGCCTGAGGGAGGGGATCCTGCCACAGCCATGCCACCTCGATCCAGAAGCCGGGTACCGCGGAGGACACCAGCCGTCCGGCCGCAAGGGCTTCCGTGCGGTAGCTGGTTCGCTCCAGGCGGTGCACGGTGACCTCCTTCCGACCCGGATCCACCACCCAGTACTCCCCCACCCCACCCTCGCGGTAGGCCGCCGCCTTCTCCTGAAGGTCGTAGGTGCGGGTGGCGGGCGAAGCCACCTCCACCACCAGGTCCGCACTTCCCTCCACCAGGAGCGGGCCGACGGCGGCGCGTCCGGCTGCGACGAAGAAGAGATCCGGCTCCGTGATGAGGCCTGGACGCAGGCGCAGGGCCGCAGGGCCGTTGAAGACCTCGCCCAGGCTCCGTTCCTCAACGTATCCGGTGAGCAGGTAGGTCAGGAACCGCACGATCCGCTGGTGGGTGATGCTGGCAGGCGAGTGCACGACGACCTCTCCGTCCGCAAACTCCCAGATTCGGTCCTCCGGTGCCTCCCGCAGATACCGCTCCTCGGTCCACCCGCCCAGGCGCACCAGGAACTCGTCCACGGGCTCTCCGGTCTCGGTGACTACCCGGATCTGCATGGCCTCCCGGGAGGAATGGTATCACCTGCCCGCTTCCCCCCGCAGGATCGCGGGCGGGGTGCGGAGGAGGATGAAGAGGTCGAGCCAGGGGGACCAGTTGCCCACGTACCACCGGTCCAATAGCTGTCGGGTGCGGAAGTCCAGGGCGTTGCGGCCGCTCACCTGCCACAGGCCCGTCATCCCGGGCGACACGTCCAGCATTCCGTCCGCGCTCAGCAGCGCCATCTCCTCCGGAAGGTAGGGCCGCGGGCCCACAAGACTCATCTCTCCCCGCAGCACGTTCCACAGCTGCGGAAGCTCATCGAGGGACCACCGGCGCAAAAACCGCCCGACCCGGGTCACCCTCGGATCGTGGCTCCTGAGCTTCCGATAGCGCTCCCACTCCTCCTGAGCTTCGGGATCCGTAGCGAGGTGAGCCTCCAGGCGCGCGGGGGCGTCCACGTACATGGTGCGCAGCTTGAAGCAGGGAAAGCGCCGCCCTCCCCGGCCGATCCTGGGCTCCACGTGGAAGGCGGGGCCGGAGGAGTCCAGCTTCACCGCCATCGCGGCCGCGGCCACCACGGGCGCGGCCAGAAGAGCCAGGGCGCTTCCCAGAGCCAGGTCCATGGCGCGCTTGATCAGCCCGTTCCAAGGGTTGAGGAGGGTGTTGGGAACCCGGAGCAGCACAGCGCGGTCCTCGAAGAGTCCCAGGACCTCCAGGCTCAGCACCGGGACCTCCGCGAGGTCGGGGACGAGCAGGACGTTCTCGGCCACGGGGCGCAGGGCCTCCACGACCCGCAGCACGTCCGACCGGCCGAGGCCGCTTGCGAGCACCACCACCTCCCGGGCACCCCAGGAGGCGGCGGCTTTCGGGGCTTCCCGCCAGTCGGGGACGATCCCCACCACCTCGTAGCCCAGGGAGGGATCGCGGTTCAGGGCGGAGGCGACCGCCAGGGCCGCGCCGACCTCTCCCACCACGAGGGTCTTACAGCGCCAGGGGCCCAGCGAAAACAGCGCCCGCTTTGCAAGCCCCCGGGCCGCCGGGAGGGTCACGAGCGATCCCATCCACGTGAGCACCAGGACGGGCCGGGACACATCCTCCTGGAACTTCCCCACGGACACCAGGGCGAAGGCCAGCACTGCCCCCACAGTGGCCGCCCCCAGGCACCTGCGGATCTCCTCCCACCTTGGCATCCGGCGCGTGTACAGCCCCGCGTACGCGAGGGCTGCGAGAAACGCGACCGGCAACCACCACAGCTGCAGGTAGTGGGCAAGCGGGTAGGTGGGCCGGGAGAAAGTGGGAGAGAGCGCGGGGAGAACCGAGGCCCGTACTCCCACGGCTCCTGCCAGGGCTGCGCCGAGGGCCACGAGGTCGGCCCCGATGAGCGCCAGAACGCACAGGATCCGGGAGACCGGCTGCGAGAGCGCCGGAGAACGCCCCAGGGAAGCCGCCCGGCTGGTCATCCTCGCCTCCGCACGCGCTTTGCCCACACCGCCTGTAGAACGAGTCCGAAGAAGGCGAGGTCGTCCACCAGGTACCGGCGCCACAGCCTACGCGGCTCGTGCACAAGCCGCCACAGCCACTCCAGGCCCGCCCGCCGCATCCACCAGGGGGCTCGGGGTTGAGTACCCGCCGCGTAGTCCAGGGCGGCCCCGCAGCACACCGCCACCCGGACCCGCAACCGGTCCCAGTTCCGGTGCACCCACAGCTCCTGGACCGGCGAGCCCAGCCCTACGAAGAGGATGTCCGGCTCCGTCCGGTTCACGGCCTCCACCGCGGCCTCCTGGTCATGGGGGTCCTGCGCGAACCCCTCCACCGGGGTATAGGTGCCAGCAACTTTCAGGCCACGGTAGCGGCTCTTGAGGTTCTCCGCGGCCTGCCGGGCCACCCCCGCACGTCCTCCCAGGAAGAACACGGAGTAAGCCCGCTCTGCCGCGAGCCGGCACAGCTCCGGCAGGAGGTCGCTTCCCGCCACCCGCTCAGGGAGAGGGTTCCCCACCAGCCGGCTCGCCCACACCACCGGCATCCCGTCCGCGAGCCGCAGCCACGCGCCGTCCACCGCCTTCCGGAAGGCCGGATCCCGGTGGTAGCGCACCACGTGGTCGGTGTTGGGGGTGACGATGTAGCCGCGGTGGGAGGAGAGGGCATGCGCTACCAGATCCAACACCTCGGACATCCGATAGGCGTTCAAGCTGCTCATCAACGAGCTGACTTCGACGCCTCCGGTCACCTTGTCCACTTCCTCCAGAGGTCCCGGCTGAATTAGCCCCACCAGCCTCCCGGCCGCCCCCGCGAGGTAGTACACCGCGGAACCCGGCCTTAACAGAAGCAACGATCCGACCGCACCCCCGAAGGGACGGGCTATCATGTATAGCGAGAAGACTATCGAGTAGCGGTGTTTCCGCAGTACCCGCCCGATCCCCTTCCCGTATCGGTAGGCCCGCCTTATCAGTCGGAGACCTGGCTCCCGCCTCGGGTGGATTACATATAGGCCAGGCTCGTACCAGATCCGAGCTCCCAGACGCAGCGCCCGCAACACGTAATCCAGCTCTTCCCCCGATCCCCAGGGTGCTTCAACGCCTAACAGTTCATCAAATTTGCCAACGTTCTCCACCACCCACCTTCGGAGGAACAGTCCGGGAGCAGAACATCGAAACATAACATTCCTTCTATCCACCCATCCTTTCTTCCGGTGCCACCTCCCTCCCGAAGGCTTACCCTCGTGGTCCAACGATCTTATGCTTATCCCATCCCAGTGGGGGTGCGCCTTTAGCATCTCACAGATCTTCTTTAGTAAACCGGGCGGATATACACAATCGTCGTCTGGGAATCCAACCACCTCTCCGTCGACCTTCAGAATTCCTATGTTTCTGGCTTTTGACAACCC